>NZ_SMJX01000167.1 GCF_004348535.1 Actinomadura sp. KC216 | reverse complement strand
GGGGCGGCGTGCGCGGGGCCGGGGGCGCCGGCCACGGCGACGGCGGTGGCGAGCCCGCTGGTGACGAGGAAGCTTCGCCGGTTCAGCGCGCGTGCGATGTCGGCCATGGGGGTAGCGACCTTTCGGGAGATTCCGGCATCGATCGCCGAAAGCCTCACCAAGGCCGGTGACCCGCGGGCACCGCCGGGATGACCACGACCCCAACAGACATGATCTTTTTGGGCCGGGCCGAAAAGAGCGCGCACAGCGCGGAGGAAAAGGATGATAAGCTGGCGCCTTGCAAGGTGCACACAGAAATTCCATCCTATGTATAGGAGCGTAGCACAGGCATGGGACTCCGTCAAGCGGACGCTGTCAACCCCGAACGCGAGGAAAATGCGCGGCAGGCCGTGATACGCACCGAGCAGGAGTACGTGACCCGCGTGTACACGCGGCTCGACGTCGAGCGCGAGCAGGCCGAGCGGGCGCTGCGCGAGGGCCCGGCCACGGGCGGCGGAAGCGCGTTCCAGGCCCGCCTCGAAAGCGCCGTCGCCACCGACGAGGCCGCCCGCCGCCTCGCCCGGCTCGGCGGCGTCGAGCACGGGCTGTGCTTCGGCCGCATCGACCACCGCGCGGGCGCCGACGGCCCCGGCGACACGTTCTACATCGGCCGCATCGGCCTCCGCGACGAGGACCGCGAGCCCCTCCTGATCGACTGGCGCGCCGCCGCGGCCCGCCCGTTCTACACCGCCACGCCGGGCGCGCCCGGCACCCTCGCCCGGCGCCGCCACCTGCACCTGCGCCGGCGCGAGGTCGTCCGGCTGGACGACGAGGTGTTCGACCTGGAGGGCCTGGCGGAGTCCGAGCGCGGCGGCATCGTCGGGGAGGCCGCCCTCCTCGCCACGCTCCGCCGCGGCCGGACGGGCCGGATGAGCGACGTCGTCGCCACCATCCAGGAGGAGCAGGACCAGGTCATCCGCTCCGGCCTGCAAGGGGTGCTCGTCGTCCAGGGCGGCCCCGGCACCGGCAAGACGGTCGCCGCGCTGCACCGTGCCGCGTACCTGCTCTACACGCACCGGGACGTCCTCGAACGGCGCGGGGTGCTCGTCGTCGGCCCGAACGCCACGTTCCTCCGCTACATCGAGCAGGTTCTCCCCGGCCTGGGCGAGACCGACGTCGCCCTGGCGACGGTCGGCGAGCTGTACCCGGGCCTGAAGGCGACCGCCACCGAAGACCCCGCGGTCGCCGTCGTGAAGGGCGACCTGCGCATGGCCGGCCTGCTGCGGGAGGCCGTCCACGACCGGCAGCGCGTCCCGGACGACGGCCTGCACGTCCAGACCGACGGCCTCACCCTGGTCGTGGACGCCGAAACCTGCGAGCAGGCACGCGACCGTGCCCGCGGCCTGCACCTGCCCCACAACATCCAGCGGCGCCGATTCGTCCACGACCTGCTGGAGGCGCTCGCCGTCAACCGCGCCGAGCAGTTCGACCGCATCATGGACGAGCCCCTGGAGGAGATGGCCGGCGACGGCGGCCTCCCCGGCTGGCTCCAGGAGCTCATCGACGAGGCCGAGGACGAGCCCCTCCTGGACGAGACGGAGCTCCGCCTCGCCAAGGAGAGCCTCTGGCAGGAACCCGCCGTCCGGTCCGCGATCAATGCTCTCTGGCCCGAACTGACCCCCGAGCAGCTCCTGGCCGACCTCTTCGCGGCCCCCGATTCCCTATCTCGCCTGGGAGCCCGCGCAGGGCTGACTCCCGCCGAGTCGTCGCTGCTGCACCGCCCGCCTTCCGCTCGATGGACGATCTCCGACGTGCCCCTCCTGGACGAGGCCGCCGACCTCCTCGGCAAGGACGACTCCGCCGACAAGGCCCGCGAGCGCGCCGCCGCCGCAGAGCGCGCGCGGGAGGCGCTGTACGCCCAGGAGGTGATCGAGTCCGCCGGCACCGGCAACGTCGAAGCGCTCGCCGCGAGCGACCTGATCTCCGGGAGCGACCTGGCCGAACGCCACCAGGACGGCGGCCCGCCGCTCACCACCGCCCAGCGCGCCCTGGCCGACCGCGAATGGGTGTACGGGCACGTGATCGTCGACGAGGCGCAGGAGCTGTCCGAAATGGCGTGGCGGACGGTGATGAAGCGCGTCCCGACCCGTTCCCTGACCGTCGTCGGCGACATCGCCCAGACCGGCAGCGCCGCCGGGGCCGCGTCGTGGGGCCAGATGCTCGACCGGTACGTCCCCGGCCGCTGGCGCGAGCAGCGCCTCCTGGTCAACTACCGCACCCCGGCCGCCATCATGCGGGTCGCCGCCCGGGTCCTCGCCGCCGTCGCGCCCGGGCAGACGCCGCCCGAGTCCGTCCGCGACGACGGCCCGCCGCCCACCGCGCTCGCGATGCCGGTCACGGAGCTGCCGTCGCTCGTCCGGTCGGAGCTGTCGAGCATCGCCGCCGGGACGCCCGACGGCATCGGCGGCGCCTTCAAGGAGGGGCGGCTCGCCGTCATCGCGTCCGCCGCCCGGCACGCCGCCGTCCGCGCCGCCCTCCCGGACGCCGCCGCGGGGGCGACACCGGAGGCGCTCGACTCCCCCGCCGTCGTGCTGACCGCGGAGGAGGCCAAGGGCCTGGAGTTCGACTCCGTGATCATCGTGGACCCGGCGGGCATCCTGACCGGCTCCCCGAAGGGCGGCCAGGACCTCTACGTCGCCCTGACCAGGGCCACCCGCCGCCTGACGGTCGTCCACGACGGCGACCTCCCGCCCGTCCTCGCCGACCTGGCCTGATGGCAAGGGCAGGAGATGACCAAAACCGGCCGGAGTTCGTCGAGTGCCGCCCTTTACCCGGCCCGCGCCGGGCGAGAGCCTGTGCCCCCGTAGAGATCATTTTTTACTCGGGAGGTGCGGGTTGGCCAGGAGATCCCTGAGACGAACCCGGCGGACGATGACGGCGGCCGTGCTGACCGGCGCGGCGCTGGTCGCGGCGGGTGGGGCGACGGCGTTCGCCCAGGCGTCCCCCAAGATCGTGCTGAAGGACGGCGTGACACAGCCGGTCTTCTCCTACAAGGACGCGATCCGCGAGCACGTGTACGTCGAGTCCGGGGTGGACAGCGACGGCGACGGCAAGAAGGACCGCGTCAACGTGGACATCATCCGGCCCAAGGAGACCGAGAAGGGCCTCAAGGTCCCGATCGTCATGGACGCGAGCCCGTACTACGACAACGCGGGACGCGGCAACGAGAGCGAGCGCAAGACCTACGACGCGAACGGGAACCCGGTGAAGTTCCCGCTGTACTACGACAACTACTTCGTGCCGCGCGGGTACGCGTTCCTCGCCGTCGACATGATCGGGACGACGAGGTCCGACGGCTGCCCGGTGAGCGGCGGGCCGACCGACGTCCTCGGCGTCAAGGCCGTCGTCGACTGGCTGAACGGGCGCGCGAAGGCGACCCGGGCGGACGGCAGCCCGGTGAAGGCCGCGTGGAGCACCGGCCGCACCGGCATGATCGGCAAGTCCTACGACGGGACGCTCGCCAACGGCGTCGCCGCGACGGGTGTCGAGGGCCTGGAGACGATCGTCCCGATCTCGGCGATCAGCAGCTGGTACGACTACAGCCGCATGAACGGCGTGAAGTACTGGACGGACGAGCAGCCGTGGCTCGCCGACTACGTCGACACCGACCCGCCGGAGAAGTGCGCGGCCGTCAACGCCGGGCTCGACGAGGGCGAGGACGACGCGACCGGCAACTACAACGCGTACTGGCGGACCGCCGACTACCGGCACGGGACGATCGGCGACGTCCGCAACGTCCGCGCCAGCCTCTTCGCCTTCCACGGCGTCAACGACCTGAACGTGAAGGCCAACCACTTCGCGCTCTGGTGGAACGAGCTCGCCAAGCGCGGCATCGACCGGAAGGTGTGGCTGTCGCAGCGCGGCCACGTCGACCCGTTCGACACGCGGCGGGACGCGTGGGTCGCGACGCTGCACAAGTGGTTCGACCACGAGCTGCACAAGATCCGCAACGATGTGATGCGGGAGCCGCGCGCCGACATCGAGATCGGCCCCGACCAGTGGATCACCCAGCGGGACTGGCCGTCCCGGGACGCCCGGCCGGTCACCCTGCGGCCCGCCGCGGACGGCTCGCTCGGCCTGAAGCCCGCCGCGAAGGGCGCGACGGTCACGTTCACCGACGCCGCCGGCCCGCGCGGGGCGGGGCACTCGGAGGGCGAGATGGTCAGCGACCCGGGGACGGCGAAGCCGTTCAGGGCCGCGTTCGTGTCGGGCCCGCTGCCGCTGACGGGGCGCCTGTCCGGGACGCCGGACGCCCGCCTGCGGATCATGCTGGACAAGCCGACGTCCAACCTGACCGCGCTGCTCGTCGACTACGGCGAGGACACCCGCGTCGACCACCTCGGCCGGGGCTCCGGCATCCGGACGCTCGACACCGAGGACTGCAACGGTGAGAGCGCGCCCGGCGACGACGCCTGCTACAAGCAGACGGAGACCACCACGGTGACGTCGCCGGTGAACGTGGTCGCCCGCGGCTGGCTCGACGCGCAGAACGACCGGTCGCTGAGCCGTCCGTCGCCGCTGAAGCCGGGCCGCTACTACGACGTCCGGTGGGAGACGCTCAGCCAGGAGTACGTGCTGAAGAAGGGGCACCGCCTCGCGCTGATCATCGCCGGGACGGACGCCGACTACAACACCGAGACGCCGACCGGCGCCGAGGTGACGGTGGACCTGCGCGGCAGCTCCATCAGCATCCCGGTGGTCATCGGGGGCGGCGACGACGCCACGGCGCTCGTCCCGCAGCCGCTGACGACGTGGCGAGGCCCGTCCGGTGTGACGCTGCCCGTCCAGGAACGCACGTTCCACTGATCCGATGAAGAGGCCGCCGTCCCCGAGGGGGTGGCGGCCTCGCCATGTCCGGTGCGGCGCGGTCAGCGGACGGTCGTCACGCGCCTGGAGTCGGGGACGCGGTGCACGGGCACGGGGCCGCGCCGGGCCCCGTGAACGGACTCGAAGGCCCATTCCGCGGACATCATCGCTCCCTCCTGCCAGCCGGGCAGCGGGCACACCTGGTCGCCGATCACCATGACGTTGCCGTGCCCCTGGAGGTTGACCAGCGTCTCGTAGAACTCCCGCTGCTCGGGGACGGTGTGGTCCCAGTGGGCCCAGGAGCCGAGCTGGTAGGGCACCTTGTGCCAGGCGACGGACATGCCCTGCCGGTCCGGGACGACCGACCGGTCGGCGAACTCGCCGTGCAGCTTCGCCCCGGCCTCCCGGGCGACCTTCAGGCGCTGGTCGTGCGGGCGGTCGCCGAGCGTCTCCGCGTTGTCGTAGGAGCAGTAGGCGCCGATCAGGACGCCCTTGTCCGCGCGGTCGAAGTAGCCCGTGGACGGATACCAGACCTGGGTGATCTCGCTGTCGATCCGGCTCATCCCGCCGTAGACCCGGTACTTCTCCGACTCCCAGAACCGCCGGTTCGCCTGCCAGCCGATCTTGCACGCGGGCGCGAACTCGACGCCCGCGACGGCGCGCGCGAACGCGGCGGAGAACCCGGCGAGCTCGACGCGCTGCCGCAGGACCGGGACGGGGATGCTGCTCAGGCAGTAGTCGAACCGCCTGTCGTGCTCGCCGCCGGCGTCCTTCCACGCGACGCGCACGCCGTCCTCGGCGGCCCTGATGGCGTGGACGGGCGCGTCGAGCGTGACGGTCCCGGCGGGCAGCGCGGCGGCCATCCGGTTGACGATCACGTCCATCCCGCCGACCGGCTGCAGCATCGAGGGCTGGTAGCCGTGGTAGAGGTAATCGAAATAGCGGTGCTCCCAGAATGCGCTTTCCACCAGGTCCGCAAGAGCGAGCGGATCGGCCTTCTCGGGCTGCTGCCTGACGCTGAGGGGTTTGGCCAGCGCCGAGCGCGTGGAGCCCTTGTAAATGTGGTCGGTTTTGTCGAGGTCGCCGAATTCGGTCAGCAGGGCGAGCAATTCCTCGCGCTGGGCGTCGCTCAATCCCGACGCCCCGCCTCCGTCGAGCAGACCTTTCTTGACGGCGGCGGCCGCCAATTCGGCGACATATCCCTGGAGGTCGTTGGTGATGCGGCCGTGCGGCACGGCCGCCCGCCGCCACACCCGGTCGGTCTGGTACAGGTTCGCGTGGGACTTCGTGAGGAACGGTTCGAGCGGGATGCGGAGCCTGCGGCACATGGCGATGACCCGCTGGTCGTCGCTCGACAGGCGCGCGGGGCCGAGGTTGGCGTAGAGGCCGCGGTCGAACCGGCACGTCTGGGTGCGGGCCGATCCGTCCGCCCACACCTCGGTGATCGTGGCGCCGCGGCGGGCGGTGAAGCTGCGGCCGCCGACGCGGTCCTGCGCCTCGAGGACGGTCACCTTGTAGCCGGCCTCGGTGAACCTGAGCGCGGCGGCCAGCCCGCTGACGCCCGCGCCGAGGATCGCGACCGTCCTGGCGCGGCCCTTCCGCCCCGGCGGCTTCGGCGGCCCGGCCGGCGCGGGCGCCGCTTCGGCCGGAGCGGCACCGGTCATGACCTGCACCAGGGTGGCGGTGGCGGCCATGCCCAGGAACGTCCGGCGGGAAGAGCCATGGTGTGGCTGGTCCATCATGCTCCTTCTGGGAGTCGCGCCGAAGGCGGCACGTGACGGACAGCACGGTAAATGACTTCCGACGATTCCTGACAGCCGCGGAAAATGACCCAGTTGACCACTCAACGCGACAGTGACAGCTCACCGCGCGACGGCTTCCACGTCCGGAATCGGCCAGTGAAATACGCCACACGGACGCGGGTGAGAGCGCCCGGACAATCCGCGGTCAGCGGTTGTCGGTGTCCTTGCTCGGCTGGACGCGTTTCGGCTCGCCCGGCATCTTCGGATAGTTCGGCGGATACGGCATGTCGCCGAGGCCGTGGTCGCGCTCGTCGCGGTCGGCGAGGTCGAGAAGGCCCTGCAGGGAGAACGACTCGTCGTCGATCGCGGCGTGCACGTCGCCGAGCTTGGCGAAGCGGGCGGGCATCGTGGCGATGGTGAAGTCGTGCGGGTCGACGTCGGCGAGCTCGTCCCAGGTCACGGGCGCCGAGACGGGCGCGTGCGGCGCGGGCCGGACGCTGTAGGCGGACGCGATCGTCCGGTCGCGGGCGTTCTGGTTGTAGTCGATGAAGACCTGCTCGCCGCGCTCCTCCTTCCACCACCGGGTGGTGACCTCGGCGGGGGCGCGGCGCTCCACCTCGCGGCCGAACGCCAGCGCGGCCCGGCGGACCTCGGTGAACGTCCAGCGCGGCTCGATCCGGACGTAGATGTGCACGCCGCCCTTCCCGGACGTCTTCACGAACCCGGTGAGCCCCAGCTCGGCGAGCAGCTCGCGGGCCGGGCCGAGCGCGACTCGGACGGCGTCGGAGAAGTCGGTGCCGGGCTGCGGGTCGAGGTCGATGCGCAGCTCGTCGGGGTGGTCGACGTCGCCGTCCCGGACGGGCCACGGGTGGAACGTCAGCGTGCCGAGGTTGGCCGCCCACGCGATCACGGCGACCTCCGTCGGGCGCACCTCGTCGGCGGAGCGTCCGCTGGGGAACGCGATGCGGGACGTTTTCACCCAGTCGGGCGCGCCCTTGGGCACGCGCTTCTGGTAGAACGCGTCGGACTTGCCCGCGCCGCCCATGCCCGCCTGGCCGCGCGCGTAGTCTTCCCGGGTGGCCATGCGGGCGCCCTCGAAGACACCGGCGGGCCAGCGTTCCAGCGTCGTCGGGCGGTTGCGGGTGGCGCGCAGGATGCCCTCCCCCACGGCCACGTAGTACTCCACGAGCTGCCGCTTGGTGTAGCCGTGCTCGGGAAAGTAGACCTTGTCGGGGTTGGACACCTTGACGAGCCGATCCCCGACCGGGATCTCGATGTAGGGCGAGGCCATACCCAGCACGTTAACCCACTGGTCGGACAGGGCGGCGGGTACCGTCGACGGTATGGAGAAGATCCGCAAGAGCGAGGATGAGTGGCGGGCGGAGCTCAGCCCCGAGGAGTTCCACGTGCTGCGGGAGGCCGGTACCGAGAAGCCCTTCACCGGCGAGTACACCGATACCAAGACCGTCGGCGTGTACCGGTGCCGCGCCTGCGGGACGGAGCTGTTCCGCTCGGAGACCAAGTTCGACAGCCACTGCGGCTGGCCGTCGTTCTACGCGCCGTCCGACTCCGCCAAGGTCACGCTGATCGAGGACCGCTCGCTCGGCATGGTCCGCACGGAGGTGCGCTGCGCGGTGTGCGACTCGCATCTCGGGCACGTCTTCCACGGCGAGGGCTACGACACGCCCACCGACGACCGGTACTGCATCAACTCGATCTCCCTCACCCTCGAACCCGTCGAATAGGCCGCATAAGCCCCGTGAGGCAACCGCCGCGGGCGCCGGAACGTCCCTTTTGACGAGTGCGCGTGGCGAGGGGGCCCCATTGGACGAGTTCGACGGCTACACGGCCGCGTACCTGTGCGGCGGCCCGGCCAGGGTCGTTCTCGTCGCGGTGCTCGCCCTGTACGAGCGGCGCGCCGTCCGGATCTCCAAGGGGGCGCGCCGGGCCGACGCCGTGGTGCGCGAGCCCGGCGATCCGGTGGAGGCCGCGGTGCTCGCCGCGATCCCGAACGCCGGGCGGCCGCTCGGCCAGGTGATCGCGGAGGCCGCGGAGTCGGCGGCGGTGCTCGCCGTCGCGGACCCGCTGCGGAAGGCGGGGCTGATGCGCGGCGGCCGTCCCACCCGGCGGGGCAGGGCGGTGCGCCGGTCCCTCACCGCGGAGCCGGGCCCGTCCCAGGCCGGACGGCTCGCCGCGCTCGGACCGGACGGCGTCGAGGACGCCAGGCTCCGCGAGATCCTCCAGGCCAGGGACCCGAAACCGGTCGCGCTGCCCCGCGACCGCCGCCGCGGGCACCGGAACCTGGGATCCAGCAACCTGTCCGACCCCCGGTTCGACGGAGGCGACTACGGAGGCGGCTCAGGCGGCGGGGGCGGCGACTAGCGGGGCTCCACGACGGGATGCTCAGGCGAGACCGGCGATGAGCTCGGCGACCGGCTTGCGGCGGCCCGTGTAGAACGGGATCTCCTCGCGGGTGTGGAGCCGGGCCCGCGCGCCGCGCAGGTGCCGCATCAGGTCGACGATGCGGTGCAGCTCGTCGGCCTCGAACGCCAGCATCCACTCGTAGTCGCCCAGCGCGAACGACGCGACCGTGTTGGCCCGGACGTCCGGGTAGTCGCGCGCCATCTTGCCGTGCTCGGCGAGCATCGCGCGGCGCTCCTCGTCCGGCAGCAGGTACCACTCGTAGGACCGGACGAACGGGTACACGCACACGTAGGCGCGCGGCTCCTCGTCCGCGAGGAACGCCGGGATGTGGCTCTTGTTGAACTCCGCCGGGCGGTGCAGCGCCATCTGCGACCACACCGGCTCGCTGTTGCGGCCGAGGAACGTCCGGCGGAACCGGGTGTAGGTCTCCTGGAGGTCGTCGGACGTGGGCGCGTGCCACCAGAACATGTAGTCGGCGTCGGCGCGCAGCCCGGCGACGTCGTAGGCGCCGCGGGTGGTGACGTCCTTCTGCGCGGCCTGGTCGAGGAGGTCCTGGACCTCGGCCGCGTCCCGCTCGCCGACCGAGCCGGGGTTCGCGAGCCGGAACACCGACCACATCGTGTAGCGGATGACGTTATTGAGTTCGCGTGCCTTCGGCTTGCCCGCCGGCTGCGTCATGATCTGCTCCTTCCCGGCTGCGCTGGTCTCGGCCGCGCAGGTCGTCCAGGATCCGGTCGGCGGCCGCGCGCGCGGAGGCGATGCACGCGGGGATGCCGAGGCCGTCGTAGGCGGCGCCGGCGACGGCGAGCCCCGGCTGCCCGGCGACCGCGGCCCGGATCTTGGCCACGCGGTCGGCGTGGCCCACGTTGTACTGCGGGAGACCGCCGCCCCAGCGGGACACCCGGCTCTCCGCGGGGAGCTCGGTGACGCCGCAGGTCGCGGCCAGCTCGGCGATCGCGGTGGCGGTCAGCTCGCCGTCGGGCCGCTGGAGCGTGCGCTCCTCGCCGAACCGCCCGATGGAGCAGCGCACCGCGATCAATCCTGGGTCGCGTTCGCGCAGGTGGGGCCATTTTACCGAGCTGAAGGTGACGGCCTTGACGCCGCGCCCGCCGCGGTCGGGGTCGCCCTCCACGGCCGGGACGAGGTAGCCGCTGCCCTTGGGGAGGCGCGGGAACGCGGTGGCCCGGTAGGCGAGGGTGACGATCGCCATGCTGGCGTACTCGATGCCGGCGAGCTCGCGGGCGGCGGCGGGGACGTCCGGCTTGAGCAGCCGGGACGCGGGCGCCGCCGGGACGGCGATCACGACGGCGTCGGCGTCCAGGTACTCGGGGTCGCGGGTGGGGCCGACGGTGAGCCGCCAGCCGCCGTCGCGGCGGCGCAGCTCGCGGACGGTCGCGCCCGTCCTGATCGTGCCTCCGGCGGCGGCGATATCGTCCGCGACCAGGTGCGGGAGGGTGCCGAGCCCGGCCGGGAGGGTGGCGAACACCGGGCCGGGGTTCCTGGGCGCGGCGTCCCGGACGCCCTGGACGGCACTGATCAGCGAGCGGTGGGTGCGCGCGGCGGCGGCGACGGCGGGCAGCGTCGAGTCGAACGACAGCAGGTCGGCGCGTCCCGCGCACACGCCGCCGAGCAGCGGCTCGACGAGCCGGTCGACGACCTCGCGGCCGACGCGGGCGCCGATGAACCCGGCGACGGACACGTCGTCCCCGCGCCGCGTCTCCGGCAGGACGAGGTCCAGCGGGACGCGCGCCAGCCCCGCCGGGGACAGCACCTGGGACGCCGCCAGCGCCCGCAGGTCGGACGGCACGCCCATCACCTGCCCGGACGGGATCGTCCGCAGCGCGCCCCGGCTGAAGATCGCCGAGGAGGTCGTGCCGGGGTTCACCAGATCGTCGCCGCGGCCGAGGTCGCGGACCAGGTCGAGCCCCTCGGGGCGGCGGGCGAGCACCGACTCGGCGCCCTCGTCCACCGGGATGCCCGCGATCTCGCTCACCCGCAGCTTCCCGCCGATCCGCGGGGAGCCCTCCAGCACGGTCACGCGCACCCCTTCGCGGGCGAGCAGGCGCGCGGCGGCGAGCCCCGCGATGCCGCCCCCGACGACGACGGCGTGGGACGTGGACATGCCCCAAGCCTCCCAGACACCGAGCGGGACCGCGCACCGGGTCCGGCGTAGGAGGTGCGGGCGCCGTGACGTCCGTGTGCCCCGTTCGTGCCCTGATCGCGACGCGGCCGCCGGAACTGTGACCTGCGCCATCTCCGTCCAAACCGCATGCGGATCGTCAGGAATGTCAGGCAGGTCGCGTACGTGATGGTCGTGCTCCTGCTCGCCGGGACGCTGGCCGCCTGCAGCGGCGGCGGCGGCGACAGCGGCGGCGAGTCGAGGGCCGTGGACAAGGGCGGAGGCGCCGCCGCGCCGGAGGCCCGGACGGGAGCCGGAAGGAACGCGGAGCCGGGCGCCCGGACGACGCCGCAGGCGCCCCTCGCCGGCGCGCGCGAGGTCGTCCACACGGCGCGGCTCCGGGTCAGGGCCGACGACGTGGACGCCTCGGCCACCAAGGCGAAGCAGATGGTCGCCGCGGTGGGCGGCTACGTCGAGCGGGAGTCGAGCTCGACCGACCCGGCCCGCTCCGAGATCACCCTGAAGATCCCCACCCCCCGGTACACGGACCTGCTGAACCAGCTCAGCACGCAGCTCGGCGCGAAGCTGTCGCTGACCCAGGAGGCCGAGGACGTCACGGGCGAGGTCGCGGACGTGGCGGCCCGCGTCCGCTCCGCCGAGGCGACGCTCGCCTCGTTCCGCAAGCTGCTGGAGCGGGCGAACTCCGTCAGCGAGATCATCAACGTCGAGCAGGAGATCGCGGAGCGGGAGTCGGACCTGGAGGCGCTGCAGGCGCGCGAGAAGGCGCTCAAGAGCAGCACCCAGTACGCGACGGTCACCGTCATGCTGGTGACCAAGATCACCCCGCCCGAGGAGAAGGACGACGAGGGCGGCTTCGTGGACGCGCTCGGCGACGGCTGGAACGCCTTCGCCGCGTTCCTCGGCGGCATCGCCATCCTGCTGGCGTGGCTCCTGCCGTTCCTCGTCCTGGCCGCGGTGATCGCCACGCCGGTGGTGATGTTCCGGCACCGGCTGCGCGCACGGTTCGGGATCGGCACCCGCCCGCCCGCGCCCGGCGGGCCGGGCCCGCAGCCGCCCCTGCCGGAGACCGCCGCCGCCGGTTCCGCCCCGTCCAGGCCGTCGGGTCCGTCGGGGCCCGAGTCTCCGCAGGGGCCTCCGCCGCCCGCCTAGAGCGTGCTCTCGGTGCTCGCCTCGTGGACGAGGTCCGCGAGGCGGGCCAGCACGTCCGGGTTCGTGGACGGCGACACGCCGTGCCCCAGGTTGAAGATGTGGCCCTCGGCGGTGCGGCCGCGGGCGAGCACGTCCCGGGCCCGGCTCTCGACGGTCTCCCACGGGGCGAACAGGATCGCCGGGTCGAGGTTGCCCTGCAGGGCCTTGCCGGGCGGGACGCGGCTGACGGCCTCGTCCAGCGGGACCCGCCAGTCGACGCCGACGACGTCCGCCCCGGCCTCGCCCATCGGGCCGAGCAGCTCGCCCGTCCCGACGCCGAAGTGGATGCGCGGGACGCCGAGCGGCTCGATCTCGGCGAAGATGCGGCGGGTGTGCGGCAGCACGGACTCGCGGTAGTCCTGCGCGGCGACCGCGCCGACCCACGAGTCGAACAGCTGCACGGCGCTCGCCCCGGCCGCGACCTGCACCTTCAGGAACGCGATCGTGAGGTCGGCGAGCCGGGCCATGAGGTCGGCCCACAGCTCGGGCTCGCCGTACATCAGGGCCTTGGTGCGCTCGTGGTTCTTGGACGGCCCGCCCTCGATCAGGTACGAGGCGAGCGTGAACGGGCCCCCGGCGAAGCCGATCAGCGGGGTGGCGCCGAGCTCACCGACCAGGCCCTCGACGGCCTCGGTCACGTACGGGACGTCGTCCGGCGCGAGCGGCCGCAGCGCCGCCACGCCCGCCGCGTCCCGGATCGGGTCGGCGATGACCGGGCCCACGCCCGGCTTGATGTCGAGGTCGACGCCGATCGCCTTGAGCGGCACCATGATGTCGCTGAAGAAGATCGCCGCGTCCACCGCGTACCGGCGCACCGGCTGCAGCGTGATCTCGACGATCATGTCCGGGCGGGCGCAGGACTCCAGCATCGGGACGCCGTCGCGGACGCGCAGGTACTCGGGCAGCGAACGTCCGGCCTGCCGCATGAACCACACGGGCGTGTGCGGCACCGGACGCCGGCGGCATGCCAGCAGGAAGGGGCTCTCGGTCGCGGTGCTGTCGGTCACCAGGCGATCGTCCCACGAAAAAACGGTGAGAAAGCACGGGAACGGGCCCGGGACCGGCACGAACTTCCGGACACGCCGAGCGAAGTCCCGCATTCTGTCACCGGCGCGTGCGAACGTGATGCGTGTCATAGCCGAGGGAGGTCCCCCTTGTACTGCTCCACCTGCGGTGATGAACGTATGTTCGAGCAGCCGCCGTGCCCGGACGGTCATGGCGAGGAGTGCCCCGAGCGGGCCTGCGTGGAGTGCGGCACGGCCGTGATGGTCGGCTCGCCGCTGACCGCGCCCGGCGCCGACGGGGTCCCCGCCGCGCCCCTCCTGGCCGCCCTGGCGTCCGGCGCGCCCACCGGCCGCGCCGCCACCGTGCGGGCCGTCGCCTGAGCGGCCCGGCCCCCGAGACGAAACCACCTGTGCCGTGCCTGCTTCCCCTCCGCGTTCCCCCGTCGCCCCGTTCCGACATCGGCGACCCGAGCCACACCCCCGCACCCGACCACTCCCCCGCGATCAGGCCGGTCCATCCATGAACCCACCTGCCTTCGAGCGGGCCCTCGGCACGCTCCAGGAGATCCTCGACGGGCCCGGCGTCCGTCCGGAGCTCGACCTGGAGTCCATGCCCGCCCCGCAGAGCCTGGCGCCCCACGCCGCCGCGCTGTCCGGCAGCGTCTACCGCGACGACGACACCGAGATCGCGATGGGGCGCCTCATCGTCCTGTACGACCCGGACGGCGACAGCGGCTGGACGAACGGGTTCCGCATCGTCGCCTACATCCGCGCCGACCTGGAGCCCGAGATCGCCGCCGACGAGCTGATCGGCTCCGTCGCGTGGGACTGGCTGCTGGAGGCGCTGGAGCCCGCCGGGTACGCGGGCGAGTCCGGGACGATCACCCGGGCGGTGTCGGAGAGCTTCGGCGACAAGCGCGGCGAGCCGTCCACGACCGAGCTGGAGCTGCGCGCGTCGTGGTCCCCGACGGGCGATGATCTCGCCCCGCACGTGCGGGCCTGGTGCGAGGTGATGTGCACGACGGCGGGCCTGCCGCCGTCCGGCGTCGCCGCGCTGCCGGACCGGCCTGGCGGGGCAGGCGGCTGAGCGACGTACGGTAGGGGGCGTGAGCACAGCGTCCGAGACCGAGGCGGCGGAAGTGCACACGGAGGCCGACAGCCCTTCTCGTCCGCCGGTGTCCCGGAAGCCGCGCACGGCTCGTCGACCCGAGGATGAAAAAGGTTCTGTGGGAGTGTCCGAAACGCGCGCCACCGGTCCCGAGCGGGACACCGGTGCTGAGACCACGGCCGCGACGCGGTCCGGGACCGTTCCAGAGCAGGTCGTGCGGGAGCCGGCCGAGGCCGCCGACGGCGGCCCGCCGCCCGTCCCGCTGCTGGAACCGCGCGAGGGCGTCCCGCCCGTGATCACCGACGATGCCGAACTGGAACGTGTCATCGCGGCGTTCGCCGCGGGCACGGGGCCCGTCGCCGTCGACGCCGAGCGGGCGTCCGGCTACCGCTACGGCCAGCGCGCCTACCTGATCCAGCTGCGCCGCGCGGGCGCGGGCACGGCGCTGATCGACCCCATCGCGCTGCCCGACCTGTCCGGCCTGGACGCCGCGATCGCCGACGCCGAGCTCGTCCTGCACGCCGCCAACCAGGATCTGCCGTGCCTGGCCGAGGTCGGCCTCGTCCCGCGGCGGCTGTTCGACACCGAGCTGGCGGGGCGGCTGCTCGGCTACCCGCGGGTCGGGCTCGGGTCCATGGTCGAGAACGTGCTGGGCTTCCTGCTGGAGAAGGGGCACTCGGCGGCCGACTGGTCGACGCGCCCCCTCCCGGAGGACTGGCTCCGCTACGCCGCGCTGGACGTCGAGCTGCTGGTCGAGCTGCGCGACGCCCTGCAGAACGAACTCGAGGCCGCGGGCAAGCTGGAGTGGGCGCTGGAGGAGTTCGCGGCGATCCTGGCGACCCCGCCGAAGCCGCCGCGGGCCGACCCGTGGCGCCGCACGTCCGGGATCCACCGGGTGCGGAACCGGCGGGCGCTCGCCACCGTCCGGGAGATCTGGGAGGCCCGCGACAAGATCGCCCGCGAGCGGGACCTGTCGCCCGGCCGGGTGCTCCAGGACGCCGCGATCATCGAGCTGGCGCAGCGCGCGCCGCGCACGCCCGCCGAGCTGCAGGCGCTCCCGACGATGCGGGGCCGCGGCGCCCGCCGGCACCAGTCCGCGTGGCTGCGCGCCATCGCCCGCGCCCGCGACCTCACCGACCGCGGGCTGCCCGAGCCGACCGTCCCCGGCGACGGCCCGCCGCCCGCGCACCGCTGGGCCGACCGCGACCCCGAGGCCGCCAAGCGCCTCACCGCCGCCCGCGCCGTCGTCGCCGCGCTCGCCGACGAGCACTCGATGCCGTCGGAGAACCTCATCCAGCCCGACGCCGTCCGCCGGCTGGCCTGGACGCCGCCGCCCGAGCCGTCCGCGTCGGCGGTCGCCGCCGCGCTCCGCGACCTCGGCGCCCGCCGCTGGCAGGTGGAGCTCACCGCGCAGCCGCTCGCCCGCGCCTTCCACCGCCTGGAGTGCAAGGGCGACCTCTGACCCCGCTCACAGGTCGGGGAGCGGGTCCTTCGGGAGGCTGTCGCGGTCGAAGACCTCGGCGTCGGCCGCGTTGACGACCGCGATGTACTCGTCGTCCATCTCGAAGTCCGCGCCCGCGAAATGGAACGCCGCGCCCGCGTTGGTCTCCACCGGCCCGAGCCGGGTGCCGCGCGGGTAGCTGCCCCAGACGCTCTTCGGCGTGGTGCGGCTGATCGCGCCGGTGGAGATCACCGATATCTGCTCGTCGGTGATCACGAAGATGAAACCGGCTCCCCCGCCGTACCCCTGCGCGGGAAAGATGTAGCGGATCTCCTCTTCGATGCCGAGGAACTCGCGGCAGCGTTCGCGGAGCGCGCGTGGCACCGGCATGGCTGTGGAGTCACCTCCCCCAGGGCGAAACAGCGTCGGCGTCCCAATCATGCACCCGTTGGCGAGGGCATCGCCAGGGGTCAGGCGGTCGCCAGGGCCGCGGTCGGGGGCAGCCGCGCCGCGCGCATCGCCGGATAGAGGCCCGCGACGGTCCCGATCGCGAGCGTCGCGGCGAGCGCCCCGCCGAGCGCCCACGCGGGCACGACCGGCGGCCAGCCCTTCCACAGCGCGAATGCGATGGTCACCGCCGCGCCGAGAAGGACGCCGGCCGCGCCGCCGAGCCCCGACAGCAGCAGCGACTCGGCGAGGAACTGCGTCCGGACCTGACCGCGCGTCGCGCCGAGCGAGCGCCGCAGCCCGATCTCGCGGCGCCGCTCCAGCACCGAGATCACCATCGTGTTCGCGACGCCGACGCCGCCGACGAGCAGCGCGACCGCGCCGAGCCCGAGCAGCAGCCCGGTGAACGCGCCGGTCGCGGCGGCCTTGGCCTCCAGCGCGTCCGAGGGCCGGCTGACCTGGACCTCCTCGGGATGCTCCGGGTTGATCGTCCGGGCCAGGACCTCCCTGACGTCGCTCACGGACGCGTCCGCCGACCGCTCGTAGATCGTCGTCGGGTGCCCGTCGAAGCCCAGGTAGCGGCGTGCCGCGTCCCAGCCGACGAGCGCGGAGCGGTCGATCTCCGGCGCCAGCTCCGCGGGCCGCAGGACGCCGAGGACGACGAACCAGCGCCCGCCGATCCACACCTGGCCGCCCGCCCGGTCCAGCCCGAGCCGCCGCGCCGCCTCCGCACCGAGGACGACCCCCGGATACCGGGCGGTGCCGGCGTTCAGCCAGCGCCCGCTCGCCGTTTCGACGCCGAGGGTCCCGAGCAGGTCCGGCGTCGCGGCCTGCACGGAGATGCCGTGCGTGACCTCGTCCGGGATCTTGTCGGTGCGGCGAACACTCGCAGATACCGCCCCTGTGGCGCCGACCGCCGTGACGGGCCCGATCCGCCGCACCATCTCCGGCGCCGACTCGGGCAGCGCGGCCTTCTCGCCGAACAGCGTGTCGCCCGGCCGGGCCGTCAGCAGGTTCGTGCCGAGCCGGTCGAGCCGCCGCAGCAGGTCCTCCTTCCCGGACGACGAGATCCCGATCACCGCGACCATCGTGGCGATCCCGATCGCGATGCCGAGCGCGGACAGCACCACCCGCGCCGGACGCGCCCGCAGCCCGCCCATCCCGACGCGCAGCACGTCCACCGTCCTGAGCCGCGCGGGCTCCAGTTCCGATCGCGGCTTCATCGGCTGCCGGCCTCCGCCCGCTCGTCGGCCACGATGCGGCCGTCCAGGACCCGGACCCGGCGCCGCGCCGCGGCGGCCACGTCCAGGTCATGCGTGATGATCGCGACGGTGGTCCCGGCGCGGTTCAGCTCGTCCAGCAGCGCCAGCACCCCGGCGCCCGCCGCGGAGTCGAGGTTGCCGGTCGGCTCGTCGGCCAGCAGCAGCCCCGGCTCGCCGACGACGGCCCGCGCCACCGCGACCCGCTGCTGCTCGCCGCCCGACAGCTCGTGCGGCCGGTGCCCGGTCCGGCGCCCGAGCC
>NZ_SMJX01000166.1 GCF_004348535.1 Actinomadura sp. KC216 | reverse complement strand
GTTCTGGGGCTATACGGCGCTCAGTGCCGGGGACGTGGTGCGGACGTACCGGTATCTGCTGGAGCGCGTGCCCGGAGCGCAGCGGGAGTTCGTGCTGGAGCAGCTGAGGAGGTCGACGCCGTGCGGGACGGACGGGTTCGACCAGACGTTCGGGATTCCGCGGGCGGCGCCGAGGCCGTGGGCCGTGAAGCAGGGGTGGTCGGGGTTCGGGGACACGCCGGCGGAGCCGTGCCGCGGGCGGCAGGTACAACAGGTGGCGGTAAGGCCGGATCTTGGGATCGGGCGGCCGGTGCTGCACACCACCGGGGTGGTGGGGGACAGGATCGTGGTGGTGCTGACGCTGCATCCGGCGGGGACGTCGTTCCGGGCGGCGGCGGCGCGGGTCACGGAGCTCACCGGGCAACTGCTGTGACCTGAGTCACAAGGTGGGGAACGGGTGTCTCCGGTGACGGTCACCGGCACCGGTCGAGTCCGGGTGTGAACGGAAAAATCGGGCAAAGACCTGGGTGATTTGTACTGTTCTGAGCGGATTGTTGGTCACTGACGTATGTAGCTTTTTTCTCCCAGGCACCACGCCGAACGGGGGACAGGGTTGGCGGATGCGGAGGGCACCTGGGCGCAGCCCGGGGTGCACGTTGCGGATCTTGACGACCTGCGGGACGCCGCGCACGACCGGGCGGTGCTGGCCGAGGCGCGGGTCGTGCTCGCGCGGCGGCTCGGGGTGCCGCCCGGCGAGGCTCTGCAGCATCTGATCTGGCTCGCGCGCGACCTGGACATGGAGCTCAGCGAGGCGGCGTCCTTGCTGGTCAAGGACGAGGGCGGCGGGCCGGTCGGGGCCGTGGCGGCGGGCCGCAGGCCGCCGCGGACGGAGGGCGGCACGGCGGAGCGCCAGGCCGTGCTGTCGCAGGCGGAGGACGTGCTGCGCCGGGTCACGGCCGAGGACACCGCGGCGGACGCGGAGATCCTGGCCGGGTTGCCGGACGACCCGGCGGCGCGGACCGTGCTCGCCGGGGCGCTCGACGCGTCCGCCCACATGGTGCCGGTAAGGGGGCCGGACGGCAATGTGGCCGACTTCCTTTTCGCCGATCTCAACGGGCTCGCGCGCGACCTGTTCGGGCGGGGACGGGAGGAGCTCGCCGGGCGCCGGCTGCTGCAGACCGATCCCGGCGCCGTGCTGAGCGGGCTCTTCGACGAGTACGTGGAGGTGCTGGAGAGCGGGGAGCCGCTGGAGCGGTCCTCGATCGAGTACACGACCGCGCAGCGCGGGCTGTCCAGGTCGTCCCGGATGAGCGTGCGGTGCGTCCGCGTGCCGACCGGGGTGTGCGTGACCTGGCGCTACCACCGCCGCGAGGATCGGATCGTGCGGCGGCTGGAGCGGGTCGAGCGGCTGGCGCTGATCGGGTTCGGCGAGTGGGACCTCGCCACCGGCGAGGCGGACTGGACGCCGCAGATGCTGGCCAACTACGGGCTCGGCCCCGACGAGGTGCCGCCGATGCCGCACGACCTGCCGAAGCTGGTGGCCGACGACGACCTCCCGCTCGTCGAGGAGGCCGTGCAGACGATGTTCTCGCGCCGCGAGCCGGTGGAGGCCGAGCACCGCGTGACGGGCCGGGACGGGACGCCGCGGCACCTGTGGGTGTTCGCCGAGCCGGTGCTGGCCGAGTCCGGGCTGCCGGTGTCGATCAACATCGTCTCGCAGGACATCACCCGGCGGCGCGGCGTGGAGCGGGCGCTGGCGGAGACCCGGCGGCAGATGCTGAAGCAGCAGGAGCGGATGGCGCAGGAGCGGCGGGTCGCGGTGACGCTGCGCCGCGCGATCCTGCCGGACGAGGACGAGGTGGAGCGGCTGCCGGGCCTGCGCATCGCGATCCGGGCCCTGGCGGCGGAGAGCACCGCCCGCATCGGCGGCGACTGGTTCGCGACCCGCGCGTTCCCGGAGGGCCGGTCGCTGTTCGCGATCGGCGACGCGGCCGGGCACGGCCTGCCCGCGGCGGCGTCGATGGCGCGCACCCGGAACGGCCTGCTGGGCCTGTCCTGCACGAAGGAGCCGCCCGGACGGCTGGTGGGCTGGCTGAACGAGCTGGTGAGCAGCATGGACCCGCCGGCGACGGGCACCGCCGTCATCGCCCAGTTCGATCAGCGCGGGCGCGTCCTGGAGTGGACGTGCGCGGGGCATCCGCCGCCGATCCTGATCCGGGACGGGCGCGCGGTGCCGATGGAGGTCGTCCGCGACCCGATGCTCGGCGCGGTGCCCGACTGGGACTACATGACCATCACGACCCGGCTCAGCCCCGGCGACATGCTCTTCCTCTACACCGACGGCCTCGTGGAGCGCAGGGACGCCGACCTGGACGAGCGCATCGACCGCCTCACCGGCATCCTGCGGGACTGCGCGATGCAGCCCGAGCGGATGCTGGACGACGTCCTCGCGCGGATGGAGCACGACCGGGCGGCGGACGACACCACGATGTTCGCCCTGCACGTGGAGTGACCGGCACCACTCTTGACCTGCGATCCTCGCCCTGTGTGATGTGCGCCTCACCCGGAAGGGCCCCCGACGGGCCTGACAGGGTGGGACGGGCGGCCGCCGGGTCCCATGACAAGGATCTTCTTTACCATTTGATCGGTACCCGGTAAGCCCATCCGGCAAAGGGCTGAGCTGCAGTTCTGGAAAGATCGGGAACATGCCCGCCCCAGGTCGTGTTGATGCTTCCTTGAGAGGGCTTTGATCGGGCCGGACCGAGTTTTGTGCCTGGTTTGCTTTCTTTGACAAGGTTGGTACCTTCTTACCGAATCACGCAACGCACCCCATGCGTTGCCGCCGGCCGTGCCAAGCGCGGCCGAGGATCGCGGAGCGGATCCCGCACGCGATGCGCGCCCGTCGAGGCGCGCGCTCAGATCAAGATCAGTCACTGAGATCTATCCGCAATGCACCGCTATGCGGTGTGAGGCCGAGTCCGTCCCGGTCCACCCGACCGGAACGGAGCCGGGGACCCAAGGTTCCAGGGGTGAATCGGCGCGTCCGAGAGTCGCGCCGTAGGGCTGCTTCCATGCCCGAATCCGTCAGCTAACCCGGTAGGCGTCATGGGAGACAAGGAGATTCCCCGCATGACCGGTCGTTTCGATCGACTTTCCCTGAAGACCCTCACGCCCGAGGACAAGGCCGTCGGCGTCGCCGTGGGCGCCGTCCTCGCGGGAGCCGTCGGGCTCGCGGTCGTCAACCCGCTCGCCGGCGGCGGCGCCGTGGCCGAGACCTCGGCCCAGGCGGCCGCGGTCGCCGAGAAGGGGGGCCTGCCCGTCAAGGCCGCCAAGGCCGGGAAGGCCGGGACGCTCTCGGCCACCGAGGCCCGCGAGCTGGGCTACAAGGTCCCGCCGCGCGCGATCAAGGCCAATGAAGTGATCAAGCTCGCGGAGAAGCAGGTCGGCATCTCCGAGGGCAAGGGCGGCATGACCAAGTTCCACAAGTGGTACGTGTCGACCCCGCACGCCGCCGCGACCGCCGAGCGTGACGGAGGCTTCTCCGTCAACGACTACAAGGGCGCGCAGTGGTGCAACATGTTCGTCTCCTGGCTCGGCGCCCAGACCGGCGTGAAGAACATGGGCTGGGACGCCTACACCGTCCAGCACGCCACGTGGTTCAAGAAGACCGACCGCTGGGGCAAGGCCGCCAAGCCCGGTGCCGTGGTGTTCTTCGACTGGGACAAGGGCTCGCGCGGCAAGATCGGCGACATCGACCACGTCGGCCTCGTCGTGAAGGACAACGGGAACGGCACCGTCAACACCGTCGAGGGCAACACCGAGAACGCGGTGAAGAAGAAGACCCGCGACAAGTCCGAGATCGTCGGCTACGGCTACCCCGACTACGCGTCCTGACCCTCCGCACGCGCGGTTCCGAATGGCTACCATGGCGGCGCTTCCGGATCGCTTGATCCGGGTCGCGTGGACCGCGTGATCTGAACGACCTCATCCGAAGGCGTCCGGTTTCGGCCGGGCGCCTTCGGGCGTTGCAGGGGGATGTCTCCCATGGCGCCGCCGAAGGCGGGTAATGCCAAGCATTGACAGCCTTTGATCGTTCTTGGACCTCACCACGGCGTTCCGGGAAAGGAATCCGTGCACGCGTCCGGTAAGGGGCCCGGGACGCGCGGGGAGGGGGACCCATGCGGGTGCGCCCGGACGTCACCGTCGTCGTGATCGCCTACAACGACGCGCGGCGGCTGCCGCGGGCGGTCGCCTCCGCGCTGGGGCAGTCGCTGGGCGGCGTCGAGACGGTGATCGTCGACGACGCGAGCACCGACGGGACCGGCGAGGCCGCCGACCGGCTCGCCGCCGCGCATCCGGGACGGGTCCGCGCCGTCCACCTGGCGTCCAACTCCGGCGGCTGCGGGCGGCCCCGCAACACCGGGATCGAGGCGGCGGCCGGACGGTACGTGATGTTCCTCGACAGCGACGACCTGCTGGACCGGCACGCCTGCCTCAACCTGTTCGCCGCCGCCGAGGACGCGGGCGCCGACCTCGCCTCCGGGCTGTGCGACCGGATCTTCCTGGACGTCCCGCCCGGCGCGAAGGGACGCGTCCGCCCCTGGTATCCGTGGCTCTACCGGCGAAGTGCCGTCTACGGGCCGCTGCGGGAGCACCCCGAGCTCCTCTACGACACGCTGTCGACCAACAAGGCGTACCGGCGCGATTTCCTGGTAGAGCACGGCCTGCGCTTCGTCGAGGGGCTCCACTACGAGGACCTGCTGTTCACCGCGGAGGCGTACCTGGCGGCCGGGCGGACGGCGCTGATCCCGCACCGCGTCTACAACTGGCTGGTGCGGGAGCGGGCGCCCGCGCCATCGATCTCCAACCGGCGCGCCGACCTCGCCAACTTCGCCGACCGGCTGGAGATCCACCGCCGCATCGACATGCTGTTCGCGCTGCGCGGCGCCTACGACCTGCGCCGCGCCAAGGACGTCAAGTTCGTCAACCACGATCTCGCCCTCTACCTGCGCGAGCTCCGCGACCGGGACCCCGCCTACCGGTCGCGTTTCCTCGACCTGGCGGCGGGCTACCTGGCCGAGCTCGATCCCCGGGTGTTCGAGGAGGCCCATCCGCTGCCCGCGATCGCCGCGTACCTGATCCGCGAGGGCGACCATGCGGCCGCGCTCGCCGCCGCCGAGCACGGCGGCGCCGTCAAGCGGCCGGAGCTGCGCGCGCAGCTCGTGGAGCGGGACGGGCGGGTGTTCTGGGGCACCGGCCGCCCGCGCGGGACGCTGGGGCGCCGCATCCTGGACGTCACCGACTTCGGCTTCCATCTGCGGCCGCTCAGGGACCTGCGTCCGGCGAACACGGTGACGCGGCTGGAGGCGCGGGGCGGGCGCGTCCGGATGGCCGGGTACGTGCTGAACCCGCTGGGCCGGATCCGCCCGGACGCGCGGCTGTCGGCCACGCTGGAGTTCGGCGACCGGCGGCACCGGGCCCGGAAGGGACGGGTCCGGGCGGCCGTCCGGCACGAGGGGGACCGGCTCGCCTGGCGGGCCGCGTTCGATCCGCGGCGGCGCATCCGGCCGGTCGGGTTCCTCGATCCGGTCTGGGACGTGCGCCTGCGCGTCCGGGTGGACGGCGAGGACATGGTCACCCGGCTCGGCGAGGGCCCCGGGTCGCCGCCGCTGGGCGGCGTCGAGCTGCCGGTCCGGCCCCGGTTGACGAGGCTCGCCGCCGACCGGCTCCGCTCCTACGTCACCGCCGGGGGCCATCTGGCGTTCTCCCTGGAGACGGGCACGCCGTGGGCGCGGCTCGCGGGGGCCGCGGCGCGGCGCGCCGTCACGTCCCCTGCCGGGCGGCTGGCGTGGCGGGCCTTGGCGCGGCGGGCCCGCCGGACGGAGAAGGCCGTCCGCCGCACGCTGACGTCCCGCAAGACCAAGATCGCCGTGTTCAACCGCGTGCTCAGCCGGCTGCCCGTCCGGCCGGGCCTGGCGGTCTTCGAGAGTCATATGGGCAGGCATTACTCGGACAACCCCAAGTACATCTACCGGGAGCTGCGCAGGTCGGGGCGGCCGGTGGAGGCCGTGTGGTCGTACGCGTCGTCCCCGAAAGGCTTTCCCCAGGACGCGAAGCTGGTGCGGCGCGGGTCGTGGGCCTATTTCCTGGCGCTCGCGCGGGCCCGGTACTGGATCGACAACCAGGGCTTTCCGGACGGTCTCCGCAAGCGCCCCGAGACCACCTACATCCAGACCTGGCACGGGTCGGCGTTCAAGCTGATGGGCCAGGACCAGCCGCGGATCAAGAGCGGCCCGGCCGCGGAACGCGCCCGGCTGCGGCGGATGGCGGAGCGGTTCGACTGCTTCCTCGTCCGGTCCGGGCACGACGTGGAGACGCTGTGCGCGGGGCTCGGCGTCCGGTCCGAGCTGCTTCCGGCCGGGTATCCGCGCAACGATCCGCTGGTCAACGGCGTGGACGGCGATCCGGAGCTGGCCGCAGAGGTCGGCGCGCTCCGCCGCTCGCTCGGCCTGGACGCGGGCGACGGGCGCCGCGCCGTCCTGTACGCGCCGACGTTCGCCACCGGGCCGAAGGGCCGCCCGGTCCGGCTGCTGGAGCCGCCCATCGCCCCCGGGGTGTTCGCGCGGGAGCTGGGGGAGGAGTTCGTGCTCCTCGTCCGGCCGCACTACCTGTGCCGCGCCAACCTCCCGCCGGGCGCGGACGGGGTCATGCGGGACGTCGGCCACGTGCCCGACGCCGTCCCGCTGCTCCTCCTCGCGGACGCGCTGATCACCGACCACTCCTCGATCATGTTCGACTTCGCGCTGCTCGACCGGCCGATCGTCCTGCACCTCCCGGACGGCCGGGACCGCGCCGCCGGCTACTTCGACCTCGAACGGCACGCCCCCGGCCCGATCACCCGCACCGAGGACGAGCTCGTCGCCGCGCTCGCCGCCCTCGACGGCACCGACGCCGCGCACGCCCCCCGCCGCCGCGCGTTCGCCGAGCGGTTCGGCGAGCACGATCGCGGCACCGCGGCCCGCACGGTCGCGGACCGCTGTTTCCCGGCCGCCCGGCCGCGCCAGAGGGGGGATGACCATGGCCGCACCGCGTGACGTCTTCATCGTGTGCAACAACGCCGACGACATGGGCGGCCTGCAACGCTGGGCGCATCACCTGGCGCGGCTGCTCGCCGGGCGCGGCGACCGCGTCACGCTCGTCGGGATCACCCGCGGGACGCGGCCGTACCACCACGGCCGGGACGGCTCCTACGCCGTCGAGGTGCTGCACCGGGAATGGCGCCCGCCCGCGATGGCCCGGCGCCCGGCGACGCTCCGGCAGCGCCTGGACGCGCCGGCGCGCGCCCGTGACCTGTGGCGTCGGGCCGTCCAGCGGCGCGGCGCCGCCCGCCTGTCGGAGCTGTTCGCGGGCGCCCGGCCCGGCTCGGTCGTGATCGCGGCGCAGGTCTGGGCGATGGAGTGGGTCCGGCTGGCCGACACCTCCGGGCTGCGGGTCGTGGGCATGAGCCACGAGTCGTACGCGGCGACCCGCGCGTCGTCGCGGTACGCCCGGGTCAGGGAGCACTACGCGGACGCCGACCGGATGCTCGTGCTCACCGCCGAGGACGCCGACGCCTGGGCCCGGGACGGCATGACCAACGTCGACCACATCCCCAACGCCCTGCACGTCGCGCCGGACGTCCATCCCACGCTCGACCTCCCCGTCGTGGCGTGCGTCGGCCGCCTCTCCTACGAGAAGGGCGTGGACCTGATGCTGGAGGCGTGGGAACGGGTCTCCGCGCTCCATCCGGGCTGGCGGCTGCACGTCTACGGCGACGGGCCGGACGCCGAGCGGCTGAAGGTGCAGGCGGCGACGGCCGGGCTGCTCGGCGGGCGCGGGCTGCGCGGGTCCGTGGAGTTCAGGGGCGTGGTCACGGACGTGGAGGAGGCGCTCGTCGAGGCGTCGGTCTTCGCGCTGCCGTCGCGGGCCGAGGGCTTCCCGATGTCGGTGCTGGAGGCGATGGCCTACGGGCTCCCGACGGTCGCGTTCGACTGCGCGCCGGGCGTCCGGGCCCTGCTGGACGAGCGGACCGGGGCCCTGGTGGAACCGGGCGACACCGCCGCGTTCGCCCAAGAGCTGGAACGCCTCATCGAGGACCGGGACCTGCGCCGCGCCCTCGGAGCCCAGGCCCGCGCCTCGGTACTGCGGTTCCACCCGGACACGGTCCTCGAGCGCTGGGACCGCCTGTTCGACCTCCTGTACCGCGATCTCCCGTCCGGCGACGACGCGGACGAGCACGCGGAACCCTCGGGGCGCGCGGCGCCGGCGAAGGAGCCCGCCCTGGAGGGCGATTCTTTCTAACAAGTGTTTGGTAGAGTTCGCGGGGTGAAGGAGAACGAGTCCCCGGCGGACCGGGCGTTCCGCGCCGAGGTCCGCGGCTGGCTCCGCGCGAACCTGGCGGGCGAGTTCGCGCACGCCCGCGGGCTCGGCGGTCCCGGCCGCGAGCACGAGGCGTTCGAGGAGCGGCTCGCCTGGGAGCGGCACATGGCCGCCGCCGGCTGGACGTGCGTCGGCTGGCCCGAGGAGCACGGCGGGCGCGGGGCCACCGTCCGGCAGCAGGTGATCTTCAACGAGGAGTACGCGCTGGCCGGCGCCCCCGCCCGGGTCGGCCACATCGGCGAGAACCTGCTCGGCCCCACGATCATCGCGTTCGGCACCGACGAGCAGCGGGCCCGCTTCCTGCCGCCGATCGTCGCCGTCGAGGAGCTGTGGTGCCAGGGCTACTCCGAACCGGACGCGGGCTCCGACCTCGCCAACGTGCAGACCCGCGCCGAACTCGACGGCGGCCACTGGGTGATCAACGGCCAGAAGGTCTGGACGTCGCTGGCCCTCGAATCGGACTGGTGCTTCGCCGTCTGCCGCACCGAGCCGGGCTCGTCCCGCCACCGCGGCCTGTCGTACCTGCTCGTCCCGATGCGGCAGGACGGCGTCGACATCCGGCCGATCGTCCAGCTCACCGGCACCTCCGAGTTCAACGAGGTGTTCTTCGACGGCGCCCGCACGGACGCGTCCAACATCGTCGGCGCGCCCGGCGAGGGCTGGACGATCGCGATGGCCACCCTCGGGTTCGAGCGGGGCGTCGCGACGCTCGGCCAGCAGGTCGGCTTCCGGCGCGAGTTCGAGGGCGTCGCCGACCTGGCCCGGCGCACCGGGGCGCTCGACGATCCGCTGCTGCGCGACCGGCTGACCAGGGCGTACATGGGGCTGGAGATCATGCGGCTGAACGCGGTGCGCACCATGGCGGGCGTCGCCGCCGGGGCGCCCGGGCCCGAGTCGTCCATCTCCAAGCTCGTCTGGGGCACCTGGCATCGGGAACTGGGCGAGCTCGCCATGGACATCCTGGGCGCCGCGGGGCTCGTCGCGGACGGCGAACCCTACGACCTGAACGACTGGCAGCGCCTCTTCCTGTTCTCCCGCGCCGACACGATCTACGCCGGGTCGAACGAGATCCAGCGCAACATCATCGCCGAGCGCGTGCTCGGCCTGCCCCGTGAACCGACCGCAAGCAGGGAGGCACGCGGATGACCCCGAACTACGTCCCCGGGCACGACCTCCTCAAGGACCGCGCCGTCGTGATCACCGCGGCGGCGGGGGCCGGGATCGGCGGCGCCACCGCCCGCCGCTGCCTGGAGGAGGGCGCCCGCGTCCTGATCTCCGACGCGCACGAGCGGCGGCTCCGCGCGTCCGCCGAAGCACTGGAGAAGGAGTTCGGCGCGGACCGGGTCGCCTCGCTGCCCTGCGACGTCACGTCCGAGGAGCAGGTCCAGGCCCTCTACGCCCTCGCCGTCGAGCGCTTCGGACGCGTCGACGTCGCCGTCAACAACGCGGGCCTCGGCGGGACGGCCGACCTGGTCGACATGACCGACGAGCAGTGGGGACGCGTCCTGGACATCACCCTCACCGGCACCATGCGCTGCACCCGCGCCGCCCTCCGCGTCATGCGCGGCCAGGGCTCGGGCGTGATCGTCAACAACGCGTCGGTGATCGGATGGCGGGCGCAGAAGGGGCAGTCGCACTACGCCGCCGCCAAGGCCGGGGTGATGGCCCTGACCCGCTGCTCCGCGCTGGAGGCCGCCGAGTACGGCGTCCGGATCAACGCCGTGTCACCGTCCCTCGCCATGCACCCGCATCTCGTCAAGGTGACGTCCGAAGACCTCCTGGACGAGCTGACGCGCCGCGAGGCGTTCGGCCGGTATGCGGAACCATGGGAGGTGGCCAACGTCATCGTCTTCCTGGCCGGCGACTACTCCTCGTACATGACGGGCGAGGTCGTCTCCGTCTCCTCCCAGCACCCATAGGAAACCGAACTGATGAGTCCACGACGGCGCGACACCGAGGGCACCGCCGCCGCCCGCGCGGGACGGCGGGCGGAACTGCTCGCCACGGCCGCCGAGGTGTTCGCCTCCCAGGGCTACTCCGCGACCACCGTCCGCAAGGTCGCCGACGCCGCCGGGATCCTCGGCGGCAGCCTCTACTACCACTTCGACTCCAAGGAGGCGATGGCCGACGAGATCCTGTCGACGTTCCTGGACGACATGTGGGCCGGCTACGACCGCGTCCTCGCGGCGGGGCTCAGCGCCCGCGACACGCTCGAACAGATCGTCGTCGAGTCGTTCCGGGTGATCGACCGGCACCGTCCCGCCGTCGTCCTCTACCAGAACGAGTCCAAGCACCTCGCGACCAGCGAGCGGTTCCGCTACCTGAACGACTCCCGGCGCCGGTTCGAGGAGATGTGGCTCGACCTGCTGCGCCGGGGCGTCGAGGAGGGCGCGTTCCGCTCCGACCTCGACCCCGACCTCGTCTACCGGTACATCCGCGACACCGTCTGGGTCGCCGCGAACTGGTACAAGCGCGGCGGGCGGCTGTCCGCCGACGACATCGCCAAGCAGTACCTCGCCATGTTCCTCGAAGGCATCCAGGCGAGCTGACCCCCGAACGAAGGAGACACCCATGGCCGAGGCGTACATCGTCGACGCGGTGCGCGCGCCCGTCGGGCGGCGCGGCGGCGGCCTGTCCGGCGTGCACCCCGCCGACCTCGGCGCGCACGTGCTGACCGCGCTGATGGAGCGCACCGGCGTCGACCCGGCCGCGGTCGAGGACGTCGTGTTCGGCTGCGTCGACGCGGTCGGCCCGCAGGCCGGGGACATCGCCCGCACCTGCTGGCTCGCCGCCGGGCTGCCCGAGGAGGTGCCGGGCGTGACCGTCGACCGGCAGTGCGGCTCGTCGCAGCAGGCCGTGCATTTCGCCGCGCAGGCCGTGCTGTCCGGAACGTCCGACCTGGTCGTGGCGGGCGGCGTGCAGAACATGTCGCAGATCCCGATCGCGTTCGCGATGACCGCCGCCGAGCCGCTCGGCTTCACCCGGGGCCCCTTCCACGGCTCCGCCGGCTGGACGCGCCGCTACGGCGACGCCGAGGTCTCCCAGTTCAACGGCGCCGAGATGATCGCCCGCGACTGGGACATCGCCCGCGAGGACATGGAGGCGTTCGCCTACGAGTCGCACCGGCGCGCGATCCGCGCGATCGACGAGGGCCGGTTCGCGCGCGAGATCGTCCCGTTCGAGGACGTCGCCACCGACGAGGGCCCGCGCCGCGACACGTCCCTGGAGAAGATGGCGGGCCTCAAGACCCTTGTGGACGGCGGGCGCCTCACCGCGGCGGTCTCGTCCCAGATATCCGACGGCGCCGCCGCGCTCCTCATCGCCTCCGAGCAGGCCGTCAGGGACCACGGCCTCACGCCGCGCGCCCGCGTCCACCACATCTCGGCCCGCGGCGAGGACCCCATCCGCATGCTGTCCGCGCCGATCCCCGCCACCGCGCACGCGTTCAAGAAGACCGGCCTGACCATGGACGACATCGACTCCGTCGAGATCAACGAGGCGTTCGCCCCGGTCGTCCTCGCCTGGCTCAAGGAGACCGGCGCCGACCCGGCGAAGGTCAACCCCAACGGCGGCGCCATCGCCCTCGGCCACCCCCTCGGCGCCACCGGCGCCCGCCTCATGACCACCCTCCTGCACGAGCTGGAACGCACCGGCGGCCGCTACGGCCTCCAGACCATGTGCGAAGGCGGCGGCCAGGCCAACACCACCATCCTCGAACGCCTCTGAGAGCGCATTCGCCGAAAGTCCCGGGGCGATCACCCTCCAGTGCGCGGCCGTCCAGTCGGAGCTGTCGCTGTCGAGGCCACGGACTTCCGCGGCCGCAACACGCGCTTCCAGGCGGAGGCGCTGAAGGCCAACCTGCGCGTCGTGGACGTCGTCAAGGCGGTCGCCGCCGACCTGGGCCTCACCCCCGCCGACCTGGCCGACCTCGACGGCGTCCCCGCGCCGGTCGGCGGCCGCTACTGACGCGGGACGAGCAGCGCCCGCTGAGCGGCGATGGCCTCGGCCGCCTGCCGCACGACGCCGTCGATCAGCTCGCCGCAGGAGGGCAGGTCGTCGATGACGCCGACGACCTGCCCGGCCGCCATCACGCCCAGGTCGGGGCGGCCGTCCACCATCGCCGCCTTCAGCAGCATCGGGGTGTTGGCGGCCATCAGGACCTGCGACCACGACAGGTCCTTGCCGTGCTTCATCGCCTTCCCGTCGGCGATCATCTCGCGCCACGACATGCCGGACAGCTTCTTGAACCGCGCCCCGTTGCGCAGCGCCCTGAGCAGGCCGCCGACCCGTCCGGACCCTTCCAGCGCGTCGACCAGCCCGCTGCGCAGCACCCGGTGCGGCATGCCGTCCACCTGCCGGGTCACCACGGTCTCGCCCGTCCGCAGGTAGACCTGCTTGACCGCGTCCGGGACGGGGCTGTCGGACGTGAGCAGGAACCGGGTTCCCAACGCGACGCCCGCCGCCCCGTACGCCAGCGCGGCGGCGAGCCCGCGCCCGTCGAAGAAGCCGCCTGCGGCGATCACCGGGATGTCGACCGCGTCCACGACCTGGGGGAGCAGCAGCGTCGTCGCGACGGCGCCGGTGTGCCCGCCGCCCTCGCCGCCCTGCACGAGCACGGCGTCAGCGCCCCATCCCGCGACCTTCTCCGCGTGCCGCCGCGCCCCGACGGACGGGATCACGACCAGGCCCGCGTCCTTCAGCCTGGCGATCAGCTCCTTCTTGGGCGCGAGGGCGAACGAGGCGACCGAGACGCCCTCCTTGATGAGGAGGTCGATGCGGTCGCCCGCGTCTCCGGCGTCGGCCCGGAGGTTGACGCCGAACGGCGCGTCCGTGCGGTCCTTGACCTCGTGGATCGCGGCGGCGAGCTGGTCGAGCGTCATCGTCGCCGACGCCAGGATCCCGAGGCCACCGGCGTTCGCGACGGCGGTCACGAGCCGCGGGCCCGCCACCCAGCCCATGCCCGTCTGGACGACCGGATGCCGCACGCCCGTCAGCCGCGTCAGCGGAGTGTCGAGCACCTGCTCCATCAGGACGGGACCTCCCGCTCCCGCAGCCCCTTCGGATCGAGCACTTCGCGCATGATCCGCAGCTCCTCAGCGTCCGGCAGGCGGGTCTCCGGCACCTGCTCTGGGACGACGAGCTCGAACCCCATGGCCGCCACCACATCGCCGACCCGCACACCGGGATGCACGGACCGAAGGCGCATCCGCTTGTCCGGGGTGGCGAAGTCGAGCACGGCGAGGTTGCTGACCACGGCGCGGATCTCGTGCGCGCCCCGGTCCCAGCCGACGCCGCTCACCATGTCGACCTTCGCGGTGAACACCCGCGTCGAGTGCTTCGGCACCCAGTAGCTCGTAGGGTTCAGCAGCGTGTTGCCGGGCCCGCCGCGCACCCCGAGAAGCTGCCGCGACGGACGCTCCCAATCCCCGATGCACGAGATGTTGGTGTTGCCGTGCGCGTCGATCTGGCTCGGCCCCATCACCACGTGCCGCCGCCCGTTCAGGACGAGCCACAGATGATCCCGGAACGGCAGCCACCCCTCGGCGACCGCCGCAGGCGACCCCAGCGGAACGGGCTCGGCGCTCAGCGACGGCCCCCCGTCGGTGGTCAGCAGCTGGGGCGCGAACGTGGCCCGCGCCAGCCGCGACCCGAGCATCGGCACGAACCCGGCCACGGCCGCCGCGACGATCTCCCCGTCGCCGCGGAACAGGTCGGCGCACGCCGCCGCGCACACCTCCGCCCTGGTCGCGTCGCTCACCGATTTTCCTCCTGCCAGACGCAGACGGCCTCCTGGTAGGCGGCCTCATCACCGGCGAGGAACCGCTTCCGGAACGCCGCCCACTTCTCCGGATCGGCGGCCGACTGCGCATAGAGGTTCTGGAACGGCTCGTCCCGTCCGAAGTCGGGCGCGCAGTCGGTGAAATGCGCGCCGTTCGGCGTCTCCACCACACCCGTGACCTGCGCCCGGCTGATCAGCAGCGACTGCACGGGCCCTTCCTTGGCGAATTCGGCGGTGTCGACGAGGCGCTCGCATGACACATACGTGCGGTCGGCGGCTTTGGCGAAAAGGTCGTCCATGTAGGGGTCGGGCCCGAGGTACTGGGCGTTGCCGCGAGCGTCGGCACGGTTCATGTGCACGAGCGCCACGTCCATCGTCAGCGCGGGCACGGCGACGAGCTCGCGCCCGTCCTCATAGGGAGACCTGACGGTCTTCAGCTCCGGGTTGACCTTCATCACGTCCGAACCGAGCCCGACCGGCGTGGGCAGGAACGGCAGCCGGTGCGCCGCCGCGTAGAGCCCGAACATGAACATGCCCTCGTCGTACTCGGTCAGCTCGATCGCCCCGGACTCCCGCGCGCGCCGGAAATGCGGCTCCAGCGGGATCGAGTCCATGGTGACGAACGCGGTCACGAGCCGCCGGATCTTGCCCGCCGCGCACAGCAGCCCGACCTCCGGCCCCCCGTACGTCACGACGGTCAGGTCGGTGACGGGGGACCGGAGGATCGCCCGGACGAGCGCCATCGGCTTGCGCCGCGACCCCCAGCCGCCGATCCCGACCGTCATGCCGCTCTCCAGCGACCCGGCGACCTCCTCGGCCGACATCACCTTGCCGCTCACTCGGCCCCCTTCGCGACGAAGGCGTCGCGGTGCTCGTCCCCGGCGCCGACCAGGTTGAGCTCGAACGTGAATCCCTGCTCGTAGCGGTAGCTGCGCTTGACGTCGACCGGGTCGATCCCGTTCAGCGACTCCTTGGCGCGCCGGATCACGTACCGGTCCTTGGCGGCGATCTCCGCCGCGATCTCCAGGGCCTTGTCGCGCAACCGCTCCCGGGGGACGAGCTCCAGCACCGACCCGTAATGGTGCAGCTCATCGGCCGTGACGTTCCGGCACGTGTAGACCATCGCGCGCATGAGATGCTGCGGGACGAGCCGCGCCAGATGGGTGGCGGCGCCGAGCGCGCCCCGATCGACCTCGGGCAGCCCGAAATAGGCGTCGTGCGAGGCGACGACGATGTCGGCGTTGCCAGCGAGCCCGACGCCGCCTCCGAGGCAGAACCCGTGCACGGCGGCGACGACCGGAACCTCGCAGTCGTACACGGCGGCGAACGCCGCGAAGCAGCCGCGGTTGGCGCCGACCAGAGCGGCATGGCCCTCCGTGCGCTGCATCTCCTTGATGTCGACGCCCGCGTTGAAGCCCCGTCCCTCCGCGCGGAGCAGGACCGCGCCGACCTCCGGATCGCGGCCCGCCGCGAGCACCGCATCGGCCAGCTCGTACCAGCCCGCGACGGGGAGCGCGTTGACCGGCGGCGCGTCCACGACGATCTCGGCGACCCCGTCCAGGGTCGTGGTGGAGACTCCCATGCGCTACCTTTCCACCAAACATTTGTTAGAACAGAAGGTAGCAGAGGCTCTCAGAGGAGGCGGGATGTCATTGACGCTCGACCTGGGCGGCAGGACCGCCGTGGTCACCGGGGGCGTTCGCGGGGTCGGCGCGGGCATCAGCCGCGCCCTCCTGGACGCGGGCGCCGACGTCGTCGCGGTCGCCCGCCGCGAGCCGGAGACGCTGCCCGAGGCGGGCGGCCGGACCGCGAGGTTCGTGTCCCTCGACGCCCGCGACCCGGACGCCGCGCAGGCCTTCGCCGACGGCCTCGACCACGTCGACGTCCTGGTCAACAACGCGGGCGGCGCCCCGTTCCTGCCGATCGCCGACGGCCCCGTCCGCACCCACATCAAGATCATCGAGCTGAACCTGACGGCCGCGCTGATCATGGCGCGCGCCCTCCGCCCGCGCATGCTCGAACACGGCGGCGGCTCGGTCATCAACATCTCCAGCGTGAGCGGCGTGCGCCCCTCGCCCGGCACCGCCGCCTACGGCGCCGCCAAGGCCGGCCTGCACAACCTCACCCAGTCCCTGGCCGTCGAATGGGCGCCCGACATCCGCGTCAACGCGCTCACGCTCGGCATGGTCCGCACCGAACTCTCGCACCTGCACTACGGGGACGAGGCAGGCGTCCAGGCCGTCGCGGACACCGTCCCCCTGGGCCGCCTCGCCGACCCCTACGAGGTGGGTGCCGCCTGCGTGTTCCTGGCGTCCGACCTCGCCTCCTACGTCACCGGCTCGACGATGCTGCTGCACGGCGGGGGAGAGCGCCCCGCCTTCCTGGACGCCGCCACCGTCAACAAGGAAGAGCGATGATCTGCAAGGAGCGAGTCGTCGCCATCACCGGCGCGGGACGCGGCCTGGGCCGCGCGCACGCCCTGGAGTTCGCCCGCCAGGGCGCCCACGTCGTCGTCAACGACCTGGGCGTGGCCCGCGACGGCACCGGCGGCGCCTCCTCGGGACCGGCGCACGACGTCGTCCAGGAGATCCGATCCCTGGGCGGCCAGGCCGTGGCCCACACCGCCGACATCGCCACCGACGACGGCGCCGCATCCCTGATCACCACCGCGCTCGACACCTTCGGACGCCTCGACACCCTCGTCAACAACGCCGGTTTCCTCCGCGACCGCATGCTGATCAACCTGGACGAGGACGCGTGGGACGCGGTCATGCGCGTCCACCTCAAGGGCCACTTCCTGCCCCTCAAACACGCGGGCAGGCACTGGCGCGCCGAGAGCAAGGCGAACCGCCCAGTCGACGCCCGCGTCATCAACACCTCATCCGGCGCGGGCCTGCTGGGCAGCGTCGGCCAGGGCAACTACTCCGCCGCCAAGGCAGGCATCGTCGGCCTGACGCTCGTGGCGTCCGCCGAACTGGCCCGCTACGGCGTGACGGTCAACGCCATCGCCCCCGCCGCCCGCACCCGCATGACCGAAGACGTCTTCGCCCAGACCATGGCCGCCCCCGCCGAAGGCGAATTCGACGCCATGGCCCCCGAGAACGTCTCACCCCTCGTCGTCTGGCTGGGCTCCGCGGAGTCCCGGAACGTCACCGGACGGATCTTCGAGGCCGAGGCCGGAAAGATCTGCGTCATGGACGCCTTCCGCCACGGCCCGTCCACCGACAAGGGCGCCCGCTGGAACCCGTCCGAGATGGGCGAAGCGGTCAATGCCCTGCTGGCAAAGGCCCCGAATCCCGAACCCGTCTACGGCACATGAACGTGCGCCCGGGCGGGCGTGGGTCGTGTCACCGCGTCAGCGGGGGCGGTAGTTCTGGAGGTAGTGGTTGACCTTGTTCGTGTACGGCTTGAACCTTGCGGGGACGCCGCCCTCCTTGACCACCGTCTTGGACGAGCTGCGGTACGTCGCGGCGAGGTTCAGCGCCGGGTCGCCCGGGACGTTCTTCAGGTCCTTGCCCCAGTAGCACAGGAAGCGGCCCATCGCCGGGATCGACAGTTCCGGGGTGATCTCCTCGGGCCTCGGCTCGGGGTTGTCGAGGCCGCCCGGCTGCCAGGACACGAGGACGCTGGGCGTCCACCGTGCGATGCCGTACTCGTCCTTGGCCGGGTCGGACAGTTTCGGGTTGAAGTTGCTCTCCGCCTTGAGCATCGCGGCGATCAGGGCGGGGCTGAGGCCGGGCATCTCGCACCAGGTGCCCGCCTTGACGATCAGGTCGCGGTACTGGGCGGGGATGTCGGACTCGGCGCGCAGCCACCGGCCGTCCTTCCCGGCCGATGCTGGGCCGCCGTCCCCGGTGAGGGCCC
>NZ_SMJX01000165.1 GCF_004348535.1 Actinomadura sp. KC216 | reverse complement strand
GGTGACGCCCAGGGTGTCTTCGACGAGGGTGACGAAGACGTCGGCGTCGTGCAGGAGTTCCTCCGCCTCCCGCGGGGTGACGGCGCGGGGCAGGCCGGCCTCGGCGGCGGCGCGCTTGTCGGCGCCGGCGGCGAAGAAGGCGGCCCATTCGCGCAGGGCGGGCTCGGCCTCCGGGAGCAGCACCCAGACGCTGCGCGGACGGCCGCGGCGGTGAGTCTCCAGGGGTTCCTTGGACGCCAGGACCGCGGCGGCCGCGCGGAGTGCGGCCAGGTGGGCGCACACGTAGCGGACGGCGGGCGAGGTGGCCTCGGCGGCCTCGGCGAGGCCCATGCGGGCGGCGTGCAGCTGGCCGGCGGCCGTGTGCGCCGGGCGCGGTGCGGGCATCGGGCGGCGGCGCGGGCTCGGCGGCGGGACGGACTGGGCGGCGGCGTGGATCCCGCGTGCGGTCATCGTTCCGGACATGTCTGCCTCCTTCCGGGCTCGGGCCGGCCGGGCGGAGAGCTTCCCCTCACTCCGCCCGGCCGTCCGTCCCGCCGGAAGCTGCGCCACCGGCGGGGACGTCGCCCTGGCGCGGGCCGCGAGTCCCGCACCACGTCGAACATAAGTTCGACGCACAACCCAGTAAACCGCCCTGACGCCGATTCGTCAACGTGTTCGAACGCCCGTCATATCCCGCAGGTCAGCGGGGTGTGACGGTCCTCACTTGGGCCGCCTGACGTGCACGGGGACGTTCGTCCCGAGGAGGTCGGGGAAGTACTCGGCGATGTGCATCGGCAGCCGGACGCAGCCGTGCGAGGCGGGGTATCTGGGCACGTCCAGGGCACCGTGGAAGGCGATTCCGCCGTTGAAGTAGATGGGGTTGTAGAGGCGTCCCAGGGGCGAGGTCTCCCAGCCGGAGGCGCGGCGGCCCGTACGGAAGTCGCCGGTGCCGGTGGTGGCGTAGCGGCAGCGCGGGACCTTGGCGCCGCGGTCCTTGGCGCAGTAGTACTCGCCGGAGCCCGACGAGATGTGCGTGATGAGGCGCGGCCGCCCGTCCTTGTAGAGGACGAGGTACTGGCGCTTCAGGTCGACGTCGACCCGGTCCTTCTCGCGCTTCTTGGCCATCGGCTCGGGCTGCTCGGGGCTGGCGAGGGCCTCCCAGAACGGCTTGTCGAGCGTGCCCTTCTGCTTCATGCCGTTGACGGCCTGGAACGCCCACACGGCCAGCTGGGTGGACGTCCCGTACTTCCCGTCCACCTTGCCAGGGTCGTAGTTCAGTTCCTTGAGGCGGCGCTGGAGCGCCTTGACGTCCTCGCCCTTCGCGCCCGGCTTCAGCTTGCGCTGCGTGGGCGTGGGCGAAGGCGTGGGCGGCGGCGCCGGGGTCGTCGGCCTGGCGACCGTCGTCGGCGGCGGGCCCGCCGCCTCGTCCGTCCCGTTGCACCCCGTCACCAGGACGGCCGCGCTCAGCAGAACCGCGCTCATCCGCACGTCGATCGGTCTCCCTCGCATGAGCTGACCTTAAAGTGCTACCCATGCATCCGAATACCGAAATCGTGGCAAAGGCGCTGCTCGACCGGGGCGCGGCGGGGACCGTGGTGGAGCTGCCCGAGTCCGCGCCGACGGCGCAGGCGGCCGCCGACCAGCTGGGCTGCGAGGTGGGCGCGATCGCCAACAGCCTGGTGTTCGACGCGGACGGGACGCCGCTGCTGGTGATGACGAGCGGCGCGCACCGGGTCGACACGGTGAAGATCGCGGCGCTGGTGGGGGCGGCGAAGGTCAGGCGGGCGACGCCGGAGTTCGTCCGGGAGGCGACCGGGCAGCCGATCGGCGGGGTGGCGCCGCTCGGGCACCCGGCGCCGATCCGTACGCTCGTGGACGTCTGGCTGGACAAGTACGACCAGGTCTGGGCGGCGGGCGGGCATCCGCACACCGTGTTCCCCACGTCGTACGAGGAACTGCTGAGGATCACCGGGGGCACCCCCGCGGAGGTGGAGTGAGATGGAGATCTGGCACAACCCGCGCTGCTCGAAGAGCCGCGCCGCGAAGGCCGCGCTGGACGAGGCGGGCGTCGAGTACACCGAGCGCCGCTACCTGGACGAGCCGCCCACGGCCGACGAGCTCGACGCGGTCCTGAAGCGGATCGGCGCGGAGCCGTGGGACGTGGCGCGCCTCAACGAGCCGGTCGCGAAGGAGCTCGGGCTGAAGAGCCTGGAGCGCGACCGCGCCCGCTGGATCGAGATCATGGCGGCGAACCCGGTGCTGATCCAGCGGCCGATCGTGCTGACCGGCGGGACCGCCGTCGTGGCGCGGGACGACGCGTCCGTGCGCCAGGCCCTCGACGGCCGGTGAGGCCAGAGCGCGGCGGTGACGCGAGGGCGCGCCGGTGAGGCGGGGGTGCGGCGGTCTGCGGAGGTCGCGGGACGGTCGTGATCAGTTTTCGTCCTCCGGCGGGGCACCGGCCGGTCTACGCTCTGTCGGGTGAGGGACCCGAAGCTGCGCGAGATCGACGAGCGCGCGTTCCTGCGCAGGCTCAGCCCCATGCTGGACGTCTACGCGGCCACCATGGACCCGCCGAACGAGCAGCTTCCCGGCCGCCACACCATCATGGAACGGCACGCCTCGTATCCGGGGTTCCGGGCGTTCGTGGTGGAACGGCGCGGGGCCCTGCCCGTCCTGGCGGGGCCCGTGCAGGGGTTCGCGTACGGGTTCCACGGCGCGCGCGGGCAGTGGTGGCATGACGTCGTCGTCCGGGCGCTCACCGATCTGGAGGGGCCGGAGCGCGCGGAGGCGTGGCTGGAGGACACCTTCGAGATCGCGGAGCTGCACGTCCACCCGGAGTCGCAGGGCAGGGGCCTCGGCCGGGCGCTGCTGACCGCGCTGTGCGAGGGCAGGCCCGAGCGGACCGTCGTGCTGTCGACGCTGGACAGGCGGCCGGACACCCCGGCCCGCACGCTCTACCGTTCCGTCGGCATGGTCGATCTGCTGACGGACTTCGAGTTCCCCGGCGGCGGGCCGCGCTACGCGGTCATGGGCGGGACCCTGCCGCTGGCCCCGTACCAGGCCGCGTCGAGCAGCCCGTAGACCTCGCGCGTCGCCGTCGACTTGTTGAACGTGATGAAGTGGATGCCGGGCGCGTCCTGGTCGAGCAGCTCCTGGCACAGCTCGGCGGCGTGCTCGATGCCGAGGCGGCGGACGGCGTCGGGGTCGTCGGCGACGGCGTCGAACCGGGCCTTGACCTCGGGCGGGAACGGCGCGCCCGACAGCTGCTCGGACCGCTCGATCGTGCTGAGCTGCGTGACCGGCATGATGCCGGGGATGATCGGGATGTCGCACCCGGCGGCGGCGACCCGGTCGCGGAGCCGGAAGTAGTCCTCCGCGCGGAAGAACATCTGCGTGATCGCGTAGTCGGCTCCGGCGCGGCACTTCTCGACGAAGTAGCGGGTGTCGCTCTCGATGTCGGGCGAGCGCGGGTGCTTGTAGGGGAAGGCGGCGACGCCGACGCTGAAGTCGCCGTAGGAGCGGATCATCCGCACGAGCTCGGCGGCGTACTCGACGCCCTCGGGGTGCTTGACCCACTCCCCCATCGGGTCGCCGGGCGGGTCGCCGCGCACGGCGAGGATGTTGCGGACGCCGGCCGCGGCGAACCGGCCGATCAGCTGCCGCAGCTCGGCCTGCGAGTGGTTCACGGCGGTGAAGTGGGCGACGGGCGTGAGCGTGGTGTCGGTGGCGATCCGCTCGACGCTCTCGACGGTCTTGTCGCGGGTGCCTCCGCCCGCGCCGTAGGTCACGGACACGAACGTGGGGTGCAGCGGCTCCAGCTCGCGGATGACGCGCCACAGGTTCCGCGCGCCCTTGTCGGTCTTGGGCGGCATGAACTCGAAGGAGAAGGACTTGGCGCCGGAGGCCAGCAGCTCTCGGACGGTGGGAGGACGGTCTAGGCGCAGGCGTGGCATGCCCCAAGCCTACAGAAGCCACCGGAACCCGCTCTGGGGCCGCCGATACGAGTGATGCTCCGCACACCCCACGGCCGTTATGTCCGCATTTCCGAGGATCTATGAACTTCTCACGTTTCCGGCGGACGGTTGAAACCACCCAGCTGGATACGATCTCGGCATGTCGACCAGCCTGATCCGCAAGGAGGTCGACGAGGCGCTCCTGGCCTTCGTCGACCGGCAGCGCCCGGCCCTGCTGACCATCAGCGACGACCTCGCACCGATGCTGTCCGCCCTGGAGGCGCTGCTCGGCGGGGGCAAGCGGCTCCGCCCGGCGTTCTGCTACTGGGGATGGCGGGCCGCGGGCGGCGAGGACGGCCAGGACATCGTGCGGGCGGCGGCGTCCCTGGAGCTGCTGCAGGCGAGCGCGCTGATCCACGACGACGTGATGGACTCCAGCGACACGCGGCGCGGGCAGCCGTCCGTCCACCGCAGGTTCGAGGCGCTGCACGGCGCCCACGCGTGGCCGGGCGACGCGGAGGCCTACGGCGCGGGCGCGGCGATCCTGCTCGGCGACCTGTGCCTGGCCTGGTCGAGCGAGCTGTTCGAGACCTGCGGGCTGGAGGGCGGCCGCACGCGGCGCGGCCGGGACGTCTACGACCTGATGCGCACCGAGGTCATGTGCGGCCAGTACCTCGACATGCTGGAGGGCACGCGCGGGGAGGCGTCCGTCGCGACGGCGCTGCGCGTGGTGGAGTACAAGAGCGCCAAGTACACGATCGAGCGTCCGCTGCACCTCGGCGCGGCGCTCGCCGGGGCAGGCCCGGACGTGATCGCCGCCCTCAGCGGCTACGGCCTGCCGCTCGGCATCGCCTTCCAGCTCCGCGACGACGTCCTCGGCGTGTTCGGCGACCCGGGCGAGACCGGCAAGCCGGCGGGCGACGACCTGCGCGAGGGCAAGCGGACCGTGCTGATCGCGCTCACCCTGGAGCGCGCCTCCGCGGCGCAGGCGGCGGCGCTGCGGCGGCGCCTCGGCGACCCCGGCCTCGACCGCCCCGGCGTGGACGAGCTGCGCGCGATCATCGAGGAGACCGGCGGGCTCGCCGCCTGCGAGGCCATGATCGAGCGCTATCTCGGCGAGGCGGAGGAGGCCCTGCGCACCGCGCCGATCACCGCGGAGGCCCGGCACGCGCTCGCCGACCTGGCGGTCGCGGCCACCGTGCGCAGCACGTAGAGGGCACCGTGCGCAGCACGTAGAGGGCACCGTGCGCAGCACGTAGAGGGCACCGTGCGCAGCACGTAGAGGGCACCGTGCGCAGCACGTAGAGGGCACCGTGCGCAGCACGTAGAGGGCAGTCTGCGCAGCACGTAGAGAGGGTCGGCACGTTCCATCCGGGGGCGGCGAAGATCGAGGTTCCCCTGCCGGGCAGCCCGGCGACACGGTACAAATAAGGAGATCTTCGTCCGTCCCCGCCGAGTCGGAGTCCTCCACGTGCCGCACGACACCTCCCGCGGGAGGACGAACCCCCATCCCGCGCGCAGCGCCGCCGCCCGTCCCGGGCGGCCGGTCCAGCCCCACGCGACCACGGGCCGTCCGGCCAAGGCGCGCACCGCGCCGGCCCGCCCGGCGCAGGCCGGGGGCGCGGGGCCCGATCGTCACGGCGGCGACCCCGACCACCGCGGCGGAGGTGCGCGCGCGGCGCGCGGCAAGCGGCCCGGCACCCCGCTCGGCCCCGACGACCCCCGCGGCCTCGGCGGCTACACGCTGCTCGGACGGCTCGGCGAGGGCGGCCAGGGCGTGGTCTACCTCGGCAGGGACGGCGACGGCGAGCTCGTCACCGTCAAGCTGCTGCGCGGCGGCGTGGCGGCCGGGCAGCGGGCCCGCAGCCGGTTCGTCAAGGAGGCCGACGCGGCCCTGCGGGTGTCCGGGCGGCACACGGCGCGCGTCCTGGACGCCGACATGACCGGCGACCGCCCCTACATCGTCAGCGAGTTCGTCGAGGGTCCGCCGCTCCAGCACGTCGTCGAGGACCGCGGCCCGCTGTCCCCGCCCAAGCTCCGCAAGCTCGGGCTGCGGACGGCGGCGGCGCTCGCCGCGATCCACCGCGCCGGGATCGTGCACCGCGACTTCAAGCCGGGCAACGTGCTGCTCGGCCCGGACGGCGCCAAGGTCATCGACTTCGGCATCGCCCGGATCGCCGACGCCACCCCGGTGACGACCGGCCCGGTCGGCACCCCGGCCTACATGGCGCCCGAGCAGATCGAGGACGAGCCGGTCGGGACGCCCGCCGACGTGTTCGCGTGGGGCGCCACCATGGTGTTCGCCGCGACGGGGCGCCCGCCGTTCGGCACCGGCCCGAGCGCGGCGGTGATGCGGCGGGTCACCTCCCGCAGCCCGGACCTCGGCGACCTGGACGGCCCGCTGCGCGACCTCGCCGCCCGCTGTCTCGACAAGAACCCGGCCGCCCGGCCGACCGCGTCGCAGATCGTCCGGGCGCTCCGCGAAGGGCAGGGACCGATGCCGAAACCGCGGCCCACGCGCATCCCGCGCTACCGGTGGCGGATGATGGTCGCGCTCGCGGCCGTCGTCGCCTCCGGCTTCGTCCTGGGCATGCTCTTCTGAACGGGCGGGGCCACCGCCTCACCAGTGCGGCGGACGGTCCTCCAGGAACCGGGAGTCGTCCGCGTCGCCGCGCCATTCGCCCCAGCCGGTGTCGGTGTCGTCCGAGGTCTGGTCCGGCAGGATCTCCAGGTCATCGTCCAGCTCGACCGGCCGGTCGTCGTCGGGTCCCACGCTCATGATCTCCATTGTGGGCGATCGAGTACCGGCCCGCACTGTGATCCAGGTCAAACCCCGACAAGATCGAGGCCGGGGAGTCAGCCGGCGAGGCGGCGGGCGAACTCCGCCGCCGCGGCGCCCGGATCGTCCGCCTCGGTGATCGCCCGGACGACCACGGCGCGGCTCGCGCCCGCGGCGAGGACGTCGCCGAGGTTGCCGAGGTCGATCCCGCCGATCGCGAACCACGGCCGCGCCGCGCGCTGCGCGGCGACGTACTCCAGCAGCTTCGGGCCCGGCGCGGGGCGGCCCGGCTTGGTCGGGGTGGGCCACACCGGCCCGGCGCAGAAGTAGTCGACGCCCGGCTCCGTCGCCGCGGCCGCCGCCTGCTGGTCGGAGTGCGTGGACCGGCCGATCAGCATGTCGCCGCCGACGATCTCGCGGGCGGCCTCCACCGGCAGGTCGTCCTGCCCGAGGTGCAGCACGTCGGCGCCGACCGCGTGCGCGATGTCGGCGCGGTCGTTGACGGCGAGCAGCGCGCCGTGCCGCTCGCACGCCGCCCGGAAGACCTCCAGGTGGGCCATCTCCTGCCGGGCCTCCAGGCCCTTCTGGCGGAGCTGGAGCAGGTCGACGCCGCCGGCGAGCACGGCGTCCAGGAACTCCGGCAGGTCCCCTTGCCGCTCCCTCGCGTCGGTGCAGAGGTAGAGGCGGGCGCGGCCGAGCCGGGCGCGCAGCGCGACGGCGCGTTCGGTGGGGAGATGCCTGGGCACGGCTGGGAGACGTCCTTCCGGAAAGGTTTCGCGGGGCCGCGCGGCGGTTCCATCCCGTGGCGCGCGACCCCGCGATCGTGTCAGACGTTCCGGTGATTCAGGCGTTCAGGGCCGGTGGACGGCCTAGAACGCGAGGGCCTGGGCGCGGCGGCGGACCTCGGTCCCCCGGTTCTCGGTGAGCGCGTCCACGGGCGTGCCCGGCAGCGTGTCGTCCGCGGTGAACAGCCAGCGGATGGTCTCGACGTCGTCGAACCCGGCGTCCGACAGGAGCGTCAGCGTGCCGGGCAGGCCCTTGATGACCTGACCGTCCTTGATGAACGCGGCGGGCACCATGGGCTCGCCCTCCCGGCGCACGGCCAGGAGCCGGTGCTCGCTGATGAGCTGCTTGATCCGGTTGGTCTTGATCCCGAGTCGCTCGGCGGTCTCCTTGAGGGAGAGCCATTCGCCCGCGAGGGCGTCGGTCCGGGGGTCCAGTGCGCTGTCAACGGTTGCGTGCATCTGCGTCACGCCCCCTTGCTACCACGCCTTCGGAACCCTCAAACCCCCTGCACAGCCGTTACGCATCGGCGCCGTGCGCTATCCGCGAACGGCCTGCCTGACGGGCACGTCGGGGTCGGCGAGCGCCGCGGCGTCGACGGGCGTCCCGGCCGCGATGACGCGGCGCGCCTGTACCAGATCGCGGGGCCGGTCGACGGTGAGGACCGCGTCGAGCCGGTCGCCGGTCAGCCACGCGGCCGTCCACTTCCGGCCGGACGGGTCCCCGCGGTCAACCATCCGTTCGGACACCGAATGGTTCCCCGCGTACTGCACCATCCGCCCGAACTGCTCGGACCAGAAATACGGGACGGCGTCGTACACCTCGTCCTGCCCGAGGAGCGTCGCGGCGGCGACGTCGGGGGCGTTGAGGGCGGTGTCCCAGTGCTCGACGAGGAGCCGCCGCCCGTACCGCGCCGACCACCAGGCGGCGCAGTCGCCGACGGCGACGACGTCCGGGCGGGCGGAGCCGGGCGCCTCCTCCCCCAGGTACGTGCGGAACGAGCCGTCGGTGACCACGCCGCGCTCCAGCAGCAGCCCTGAACCGTCCAGCCAGGACAGGTCGGGCCGGACGCCGATGCCGACGACGACCACGTCCGCCTCGATCCGGCCGCCGCCGGCGAGCAGGAGGCCGCCGCCGCCCACCTCGGCGACCTTGACGCCGGTACGCAGCTCGACCCCCGCCTCCGCGTACCAGGGCGCGGTGAGCGCGCCGACCGCGGGGCCGATCGCCCCGGCGAGCGGCGTGTCCGCGGCCTCCACGACGGTCACCGCGCAGCCCTTCTTCGCGGCGGTCGTCGCGACCTCGGCGCCGATCCAGCCCGCCCCGACGATCACGATCCGGGCGCCTTCCGTCAGCCGGGATCGCAGGTCACGGCTGTCCTCGATGGTTCTCAGCACATGCTGCGGCCCGTCGCCCGGCAGGGTGATCGGCACGGCGCCGGTCGCGATGACCAGCCCGTCGAACGGGAGATCGCCCGCCGTGGACGCGACGACCCCGCCGCGCGCGTCCAGGCGCAGGCCCGTGGCGCGCTCGCCGAGCAGGAGGTCGCAGCGCAGCGCGTCCCAGTCGGCGTCGACCGTCGTGTCGTCGGACTCTCCCGCCAGGACGGCCTTCGACAGCGGCGGCCGGTCATAGGGCGGGTGCCGCTCGGCCGAGACGAGGGTCAGCGCGCCCTCGTAGCCCCTGCCCCGCAACGACTCCACGGCGCGCACGCCGCCCAGCCCGCCGCCAACGACGATGATCCGCTCCATGAGGATCACCCTAGAGCCCCTCGGGACGCCTGTCCGGACGCTCACCCACGCACAAGGGATCGTCAGTGGTCGTAAGGTGGAGACCGGGTGTAACAGCACAAAGCGCGGGAGTCCGGTGCGACCGGGCTGAGAGGGCGGCTGGAACGGGCCGCCGACCGCCACGACCTGATCCGGATCATGCCGGCGAAGGGAGCGCGCATGGAGATCGTGATCATCGGGGCAGGGGTCATCGGCCTCGCCACCGCCTGGCGGGCCGCCGCAGGCGGCGCCGCCGTCACCCTGGTCGACCCCGAGCCCGCGAGCGGCGCGTCGGCGGTGGCCGCGGGGATGCTCACCCCGGTCAGCGAGCTGACCTACGGCGAGGAGCCGCTGCTGCGGCTGGGCCTCGCGTCCCGCGACCGGTACGGCGCGTTCGTCGCCGAACTGGAGGAGCTGACCGGCCTGGAGACCGGTTACCGCACCGACGGGATCATCGAGGTCGCCTTCGACGCCGACGACCTGAAGTACCTGGACGACCTGCGCCGCTTCCAGGAAACGCTCGGCATCCCGGTCGAGGCGCTGACCGGCCGGGAGTGCCGCCGCCTGGAGCCGATGCTCGCGCCCGGCGTGCGCGGCGGCCTGCTGGCCCCCGAGGACGGCTCGATCGACCCGCGCCGCCTGACCCCGGCGCTGCTCGCCGCGGCCGAGAAGCTCGGCGTCCACCTGGTCAGGCGGCGAGCCGAGGGGATCGTCGTCGAGCGCGACACCGCGACCGGGGTGCGGCTGGACGACGGCACGACGATCAACGCCGAGCGGGTCCTGCTGGCGGCGGGCCCCTGGTCGGGCGATCTCGACGGACTGCCTCCCGGGACCGTTCCACCCGTCCGTCCCGTCAAGGGCCAGGTGCTCCGGCTCCGCGCCAGGACGCCGTTCATCACCAGGTCCACGCGCGGGATGGTCAAGGGCTCGCCGGTCTACCTGGTGCCGCGCCTGGACGGCGAGATCGTCGTCGGCGCCACCCAGGAGGAGCTGGGGTTCGACACGCGCGTCACGGCGGGCGGGCTGTGGGAGCTGCTGCGCGACGCCCGCGAGCTGCTGCCCGGCGTCACCGAGCTGGAGTTCACCGAGGTGTCGGCGGGCCTGCGCCCCGGCTCGCCCGACAACGCACCGGTCATGGGCCCATCGGCCCTGCCCGGCCTGGTCATCGGCACCGGGCACTTCCGCAACGGGATCCTGCTCGCCCCGATCTCCGCCGACATCCTGTCCGCGACGCTGCTGGACAGGCCCGTCCCCGAAGTAGCCGGTCCGTTCTCGCCCGGCCGTTTCTCCCCCGAGGTGCATTCATGAAGGTGATCGTCAACGGTGAGCCGCGCGAGCTGCCGGACGGCGCGAGCGTGGCGGAGGCGGTCGAGTCCGTGTCCGGGGCCGCGTCCGGGATCGCGGTGGCGGTGAACGACGAGGTCGTCCGCCGCTCCGCATGGGCGGCGACGGCGCTGCGCGACGCCGACCGCATCGAAGTCCTGACCGCCGTCCAGGGAGGCTAGAGGTGACGGACAAGCTGGTCATCGCGGGCGAGGAGCTGGGCTCCCGGCTGATCATGGGGACCGGGGGCGCGCCGAGCCTGCACGTCCTGCGCGAGGCGCTGGCCGCGTCCGGGACGGAGCTGACCACGGTCGCGATGCGGCGCGTGGACCCGTCCGCCCGCGGCTCGGTGCTGGACGTCCTGACCGAGTCCGGCATCCGGGTGCTGCCGAACACGGCGGGCTGCTTCACCGCGGGCGAGGCCGTCCTCACCGCGAAGCTGGCCCGCGAGGCGCTCGGCACGAACTGGGTCAAGCTCGAAGTGATCGCGGACGAGCACACCCTGCTCCCCGACCCGATCGAGCTGGTCGACGCGGCCGAGCAACTGGTCGACGCCGGGTTCGTCGTCCTGCCGTACACCAACGACGACCCAGTCCTGGCAAGGCGCCTGGAGCAGATCGGGTGCGCCGCCGTGATGCCGCTCGGCTCCCCCATCGGCTCTGGGCTCGGGATCCGCAACCCGCACAACATCGAGCTGATCGTGGAGCGGGCGGGCGTCCCGGTCATCCTCGACGCGGGCCTCGGCACCGCGTCCGACGCCGCGCTGGCGATGGAACTGGGCTGCGACGCGGTCCTGCTCGCGACCGCCGTGACCCGCGCCCAGCACCCGGCGCGGATGGCCGCCGCGATGCGCCACGCGGTAGAGGCCGGAAGGCTGGCCCGCCTGGCCGGACGCATCCCCAAGCGCCGCTACGCGCAGGCGTCCTCACCCTTCGAGGGGCTGGCCACCTCGTAGAACCACTAAACACCCGCCTGAAGAAATATTCGCTGGACCTGAAATGTAGGCACCCCCAGACTGAAAACGGTCCATCCGGACCGGGGCGCCGCAACCGGGCACCCCGCTTCGGTGTTCGTCGAAACGTCCCATACCTAAGGTGCCTGACATGCAGCAGGAAACCGGCGCGCGCGTCGACAGGCTCGCCGTGGCGGCCGCCACGGTGACCGTGGTGCTCTGGGCGTCCGCCTTCGTCGCGATCCGCAGCGCCGGCGACGACTACAGCCCCGGCGCGCTCGCCCTCGGCCGCCTCCTGTCGGGCACGGTCGTGCTCGGCGCGCTGTGGCTCGTCCGCCGCGAGGGCCTTCCGCCGAAGGCCGCCTGGCCCGGCATCGTCACCGCGGGCATCCTGTGGTTCGGCGCGTACATGGTCGCCCTGAACTGGGGCGAGCAGCTCGTGGACGCGGGCACGGCCGCCCTGGTCGTCAACATCGGCCCGATCCTCATCGCGCTCCTCGGCGGCTGGCTGCTCAAGGAGGGCCTCCCGCCCCGCCTCCTCGCAGGCATGGCCGTGTCGTTCGCAGGAGCGGCCGTCGTCGGGCTCTCGATGTCCGGTGAGGGCCGCTCGTCCGTCGGCGGGGTCCTGCTCTGCCTGGTCGCGGCCGTCACCTACGCGGCAGGCGTCGTCAGCCAGAAGCCCGCGCTGCGGCACGCCTCCGCGCTGCAGTTCACCACCTTCGCCTGCGCGATCGGCACGCTCGCCTGCCTCCCGTTCTCCGGCCAGCTGGTCGCCCAGGCCGCCGACGCCCCCGCCGGCGCCACCCTCAACATGATCTACCTGGGCGTCTTCCCCACCGCCATCGCCTTCACCACCTGGGGATACGCCCTGGCCCGGACGTCCGCCGGAAAGATGGGCGCCACCACCTACGCCGCACCCGCCCTCGTCGTGTTCATGTCATGGCTGTTCCTGGGCGAGGTCCCCGGCCTGATCACGCTCGCCGGCGGCCTGCTCTGCCTCGCGGGCGTGGCGGTCTCCCGCAGCACGAGGCGGCTGCGCCGCGTGCCCGTGCCCCCGGAGCCCACGGCCGTCCCGGCGGAGTCACCCTCGGGGCTCATCGATGCTCATACTCGGGACTGATGAGAAGCTCTCCGTTCCGCCCGTAAACTCGCAGCGATGGACGCGACGGTTGCCGATCCCCTAGAAGGGCGGGTACTCGACGGGCGCTACCGCATCGACTCCCGCATCGCCCGCGGCGGCATGGCCACGGTCTACGTCGCGCGCGACATCAGGCTCGACCGCATCGTGGCGATCAAGGTCATGCACGCCGGGCTCGCCGCCGACGAGGACTTCGTCACCCGCTTCATCGGCGAGGCCAAGGCCGCGGCGGCGCTGTCCCACCCGAACGTCGTCGCCGTCTACGACCAGCGCACCGACGGCGAGCACGTCTTCCTCGTGATGGAGTACGTCGCCGGGCACACGCTCCGCGACGCGCTCACCACGCTCGGGCGGCTCGGCCCCCGCGCCGCCCTGGAGATCATGCAGCCGGTCCTCGCCGCGCTCGGCGCGGCGCACCGGGCCGGTCTCGTGCACCGCGACGTCAAGCCCGAGAACGTCCTCATCACCGAGGACGGCCAGGTCAAGGTCGCCGACTTCGGCCTCGCCCGGGCCGAGACCGCGACCAAGATGACCAAGACCGGCGTGATCATCGGAACGGTCGGCTACCTCGCCCCCGAGCAGGTCGTCTCCGGCGACGCCGACGTCCGCTCGGACGTGTACGCCGCCGGCGTCATGCTGTTCGAGCTGCTCACCGGCCGCCTCCCCCACCAGGCCGACACGCCGCTCGCGGTCGCCTACAAGCATGTGAACGAGAAGGTCCCGGCACCGTCCACCGTGATCCCGGGCATCCCGCTCCGCGTCGACGAGCTGGTCACCGACGCGACGAGCCACGACCCGCAGCGCCGCCCGCAGGACGCGAACCAGTACCTCGCCGAGGTCGCCGAGGTGTACGGCGGCCTCCCCCGCGACTTCGACCACCGCCTGGAGGAGACGAACGCCACCGCCGTCCTGGAGCGTCCGCACCACGCCCGCACCGCCGTCCTGGACGCGCCCACGCTCGCCTCCGAGCGCAGCAGGTCCGACCGCGCCATCGGCGCGCTGACCGGCCGGTACGTCCTGGTCGCCATCGGCGCGATCGCGGCGATCACCCTCGGCTGGGCGGTCTGGTACCAGACGTCGGGGCAGTACGAGCACGTCCCGAAGTCCATCATCGGGATGAAGGTCGCCGACGCCCGCGACCGCCTGGAGAGCGCCGGCCTGGACGTGCGGACCGCGAAGGCCATCTACGACGACCGCGTCCACAAGGGCGGCGTAGCGAGGTCCGACCCACCCGCGGGCGCCCGCGTCGCCAAGGGCCAAACGGTCACCCTCACACCGTCCCGGGGAATCACCCCGCAGGAAGTGCCCGACGTAGAAGGCAAGTCCCTGGAGGAAGCCAAGCAAACCCTCAAGGACGAAGGCTTCACCGTGGGCCGGACGAGCTTCACCCCGTCCCAGACGGTCGCGAAGAACGAGGTCGTAGGCACGAACCCGCCGGCGGGTCAGCGGCAGTCCCCCGACGAGCCGGTCGGCCTCATCGTCTCCAGCGGCATGTCGATGCCCGACCTCATCGGCCAGAACGGCGACGCCGCCGCGAACCAGCTCCGCTCGATGGGCCTGGACGTCAAGGTCGAGAAGAAGAAGGTCGAGGGCAAGCCGCCGGACTCGGTGATCGAGCAGAACCCGTCCGAGGGCACCGGCGTGTCCCGCGGCGACAAGGTCACGATCGTCGTCAACAAGCGCGACTGCCTGGTCGACGCGGGCCCGGTCAAGATCGGCTGCGAGGACGGCGAGGGCGAGCAGAACATCCCCGTCCCGAACCTGACCGGCCGCAATGTCGACGAAGCCAAGAAGGCCCTGGAAGACTCCGGTTTCAAGGTCAGCGTGACGGGCTTCGGCGGCAACACGGTCCGCTTCCAGAGCCCGAACAGCGGCGAGGCCCGCCGCGGCTCGACCGTGACCATCTTCCGCGGCCCCTGACCGGCTAGGCTGAAACCGCGATGACATCAAGCAACCCCGTCGGGGCGCACGTCCCCGTGGCCGGTGGCCTCGCCACCGGCGGCCTGAAGTACGCGGCCCAGATCGGCGCCGAGGCCATCCAGGTCTTCGTGTCCAACCCCCGAGGCTGGGCCCTCCCCGAGGGCAAGCCGGCCGAAGACGAGAAACTCCGCGCCGCGGACGTCCCCGTCTACATCCACACCCCGTACCTGGTGAATTTCGGCTCCCCCAACCAGGAGACCCTGGCCAAGTCGATCGCCACGGTCCGCCACTCCCTGACCCGAGGCCACGCCATAGGCGCCTTGGGCGTAGTGGTCCACACCGGCTCGGCCGTCACCCAGACCTACGACGAGGCCATGGCGCAGGTCCACGACCACGTCCTCCCCCTCCTGGACGAGATCCCCGAAGACGGCCCAGACCTCCTCCTGGAACCCATGGCGGGCCAGAACAACATGCTCTGCGCCAAGGTCCAGGACCTGGGCCCCTTCTTCGAGAAACTAGAGAACCACCCGAAACTCGGCGTCTGCTTCGACACCTGCCACGCTTTCGCCGCAGGCCACGACCTGGCGGCCCCCGGCGGCGCGAAGGCCACCATCGACGCCCTCATAGCCACGGTCGGCGAGGGCCGCCTGAAACTGGTCCACGCCAACGACTCGAAAGACCCCTGCGCCTCCGGCCGAGACCGCCACGAGAACATAGGCGCAGGCCAAATAGGCGAGCCCGCTTTCGCCGACCTCTTCCACCACCCCGCCGTAACAGGAATCCCCTTCCTGATAGAAACACCGGGCCGCGCCCCCGAACCCCACGCCAAAGACATAGAAACCCTGAAACGCCTACGCGACACCTGACGTCCCAACAACGTCGCGACATTTGGCGGTTCTCAGGCTTGAGCCGCAGGGGAAGCGCCACCCGCACCCACTACTGCGCGGACCCCGGCCACCACAGCAACCACGCAACAACCTCAATGCTTGCGATCGCCTCCGAAGGCAGGTTTCGAGCTTGCGAGAAACCTGATCGCGCAGCGAGCCGCCAGGCGAGAGGAAGCGATGCAGCGATCGCGCGTGTTTTTTGACGATGGAGGCCCGCCAGGGCCGAAGGAGGAAAAAAATACAATAAACACGACTCGGGCGCCGCTGAACAACCCCCCGACTGTTCAACGACGCCCGAGCCACAGGCCACCGGATCCCACCCCCCCGGTACGGGATCCAGCGACGCACGATCCGGCATTCGAGCCGGATCTCCGGATTTGCTTTTGTGGAGGTTTCGCGGTGGTGCGCGGCGTGGTGCCGCGTCCGGTCCGCCCGTCCCTCCGGAGGCGGTGTGGCGTTAGGTGCCACTGAGAACTCTAGGGGTGTGATGCCACGGTTGCAGTCCAGGAAAACCCAGGTCTCGGTAAACGGTACGTAGTCATAGGTATGCGTTGAGTAGTCGCACGGCGGGCGGGCGGTCCGGCGGGACGAGCGGTGTTTGGGAACGGTCCACCGCCTGCGGGCCCGCGACGGTCGATGATTCACGGGCGATCAGCGGACGGGCGTGCCCTCGGGCAGATGGAGCTTCCTGAGCGCGCGGTCGGCGCGGCGCGGGACGCGGCGGCGGGTCAGCAGCGACACGGCGACCATGACGGCGAAGACGGTGGGCGCGAGGACGGCGGCGGGCTGCGCGAGGACGGCGTTGGGCCAGCCCGCGCAGGGGCCGGCGAACAGGCGGGCGATGCCCGCGGCGACGGCGACCCCGCCGCCGACGAGGAGCCCGGCGGCGGCGCCGGCGGCGGTCAGGCCGCGCCACCAGATGCCGAGGACGAGGAGCGGGCACAGGGTGCACGCCGACACGCAGAGGGCCATCGTGACCAGGCCGACCGCGCCCTGCGGTCCGATGCTCGGCAGCACGGCCAGCGGCACGGCCAGCGCGAGCACGACGCCGAGGCGGAACGTGGTGACGCCGTCGCCGCGGCGGACGCATTGGGAGACGGTCCCGGCGAAGGCCACGACGATCCCGCAGGACGTGGCGATGAACGCGGCGAACGCGCCGGCGGTGACGAGTCCGGTGAGCAGCGCGCCGCCGGGTCCGGGGATCATCCGCTGCGGCAGCATCAGCAGGGTCGCGTCGGTGTCGCCGGTCATGAGCAGTTCGGGGGCGTAGAGCCGTCCTAACGTCCCGTGCAGGGCGGGGAACACGGAGAACAGGGCCAGCAGGACGGGCACGAACGCGGCGGTGCGGCGCGCCGCGGCCCCGCTGGTGCTGGTGTAGAAGCGCATCAGGATGTGCGGCAGGCCCATGGTGCCGAGGAGGACGGCGAGGAGCGCCGAGTAGGTGCGGAACAGGCCGCGTTCCTGGCCGCGCCCGAACGGCGTCGCCCAGGTGATGCCGTCCTGGACGGGCAGCCGTGCGGCGTGCGGCACCGGCGCGCCGGCCGGGAACCGGACGACCGTTCCGCTGCCGAGGGTGTGCCTGCCGGGCGCGAGGGGGACGGTCTCGCCGGTGCGGACGGCGCCGTCCACCCGTCCCCGCGCGGTGACGGTGACGGCGGCGGGCACGGTGACGGCGGCGTCGGTGCGCACCTGCACGCGGGTGGCGCGTTCGAAGTTCGGCGGGGCGTCGCCGACGGGGTCGGGGGCGCCGGCGATGTTCCATACCGCCAGGAGCACGACGGCGGGGACGGCCACGGCGGCGAGCTTCACCCAGAACTGGACGGCCTGGACGGCGGTGATGCCGCGTATCCCGCCGGTCGTGGCGAGCAGCAGCGCGACCGCGGCCACGACGGCCCAGCCCGTCCAGACGGGCGCGCCGGTCAGCACGCGCAGCGTCACCCCGGCGCCCTTGAACTGCGGCAGCAGGTAGAACCAGCCGATGAAGCAGACGCAGCCGGTGACGATCCGCCGGACGGTCCGGGAGCCGAGCCGCCATTCGGCGAAGTCGGAGACCGAGTAGGCGCCGGACCGGCGCAGCGGCGCGGTGACGAACGCCAGGAGCAGGACGTATCCGGCGGTCGCGGCGATGGGGAGCCACAGCATGTCGGCGCCGTAGGCGAGCACGAGCCCGGCGGTGCCGAGGAACGCGGCGGCGGAGATGGACTCGCCGCTGATCGCGGACGCGTTCCACCAGGGGGTGACGCCGCGCGAGGCGACCACGAGGTCGCCTGCGGTCCCGGCGGAGCGGCGGCCGCGGACGGACGCCGTCCCCAGCATCGCGACCAGTGCGATCAGCGCCGCCGCGACGGCCAGCGCGGTCACGGACGGCCCACCGCCCCGCTCCGGGGGGTGTGCGGGGTCGTCCCGCGACCGCGGACCGGCCCGGTCAGCTCGCGCTCCGCCTGTTCTGCGCGCCAGAGCTGCCGCATCGCGACCGCGACCCAGATTGGCTGGATGCCGAACACCAGCACGAGCCAGGCGAGCGGGACGCCGTGGACCCCGGCGCGCGCGACCGCCGGGGCGAGCGCGAGCAGCGCGGGCAGGCCCGCCACCACGGCGACGACGATCGCGCAGGTCCGCAGGGCGATGCCCAGCTGGCGGCGGATGAGGGCGGACACCGCCGCGCCGCCGACC
>NZ_SMJX01000164.1 GCF_004348535.1 Actinomadura sp. KC216 | reverse complement strand
GGCCGGATCGGTTCCTCGCCGGACACCAGAAGCAGCGCCAGGGCGATGATCGTCGCGGCGGCCACCCCGCCGCCCGTGAGCACCTGCCGCTGCCGCTTCGGCAGGCGCCGGAACCGCAGCGCCGCGCCGCTCCTGGACGCCAGGTACGCGGACGCCGCCGCGCCCAGGACGAGCGGGCCGAGCACGTCCCGCAGCGCCCGGTTGACGTGCACCAGTTCCGCGTGGATGCCCTTGCAGCGCTTGCAGCCGTCGAGATGCCGCTTCACCTTGCGGGCCTCGCGGTCGGCCAGGCCGTCGCGCACGTACGGGCCGAGGTTCTCCAGGGCCGGACGGCACGCGTCGTCGGCGGCGACGGTGTCGAGGTGCATCTGGAGGTAGGCGCGGCGCAGGCCCTCGCGGGCGCGGTAGGCGAGCGCGGCGGCGCCGTTCGCGGTGAGGCCGAGCAGCGGGGCGATCTCGGCGGGCTTGGCGCGCTCGACCTCGGTGTGCCAGAGCACCGTCCGCCAGCGTCCGGGCAGCGACCGGAACGCGCGGGCGATCATCGAGCGCTCCAGCTTCGCGACGGCCGGGTCGTCGAACGGGACACCGGAGTCGAAGCTCTCGATCGTGTCGGTGTGCTGGACGCGGCGGTCGGCGCGCCGCCGGTCGTAGAAGGACCGGCGGACGGCGGTGAGCAGGTACGGGCGGAACCCGCCGTCCGGCCCGCCGCCGGCCTTGAGGACCTTGAGGACCTTGGTGAAGGCGTCCTGGACGAGGTCGTCGGCGGCTTCCCGTCCGGCGAGGTGGCGGGCGAGGCCCTGCGCGGCGGCGGCGTGCCGCTCGTAGAGGGGGCCGTAGGCGCCGACGTCACCGGCCCTGACCCGGTCGATCAGCTCCGCGTCGCTCGCCTCGACGCCCGCCTCGTTGCCCGCCTCAGCGTCCGCCTCGTTGCCCGCCTCGTCGCCTGTCTCGTTGTTCGCCTCGGCGCTCGTCTCGGTGCCCGCGTCGCCATCCGAGGCCTGCTCGGCTGGGGAGGGGTCGGTCGCGGCGCCGTCGGCCTCGTGTTCGTCTCGCCCGGCACGTCGCTCCATGCTTGCTCATTGTGACGACTTGGCCACGACTTGTCGCGCAATTTGGCCACAGTCGGAGTTCTTTACCTGAGTCCGCGTCATGGCGGGGGCGCCGCGCCGTGGGAGAGGGCGTGGGCGGTACCGGGGCGGGCCGTCCACGCGGGGTGCGTTCGTTCCGGCGAGGGGGTGGAACGAACGCACCCCGGCGCGGGCGCTAGCCGGTGATGTCGGCGCGGCCCATCTCGTTGAGGGTGCCGCCGTCCCGGGGTGTCTCCCAGCGCACCTCGCAGTTGCGTCCCGAGAGGTGGACGGTGGCGATGGCGTTGTCGAACCATGGCCCTTCCGTCATCCGCCACCGGAGCGGCGGGACGGGCACCCTCGACAGCTTGGCCAGGGCGCGGAACGGTCCGCCGGACGCCCGCGAGCACGCGACGCGGTTGGCCCAGCGGAACTTGCCGATCAGCGGGTTCCGCAGCGGCGAGCAGACGATCTGCGAGACCTTCGACCGGGTACCGGGCTCGGTGACCCGCGCCAGGTACGAGTAGTGGATGTCGCCGGACAGGAACGAGATGCTCGCCGGGGCGGGCCCGCGCTCGCCGCGCCCGACGGCGACGACGTCGGCGGCCACGTCGCGGAACGAGCGCTCGAACGCGGCCCAGTGCTCCAGGTCGGCGGCCTGCCGGATCTTCTCGCCGAGCCGCGCCCCGGCCTTGCCCCAGGCGCCGCCCGCCATGGCCTCGTTCCACGACTCGGCGTGGTGGATCGCCATGGGCAGAAGGTAGGGCAGGGAGCTCGCGATGAGGAGGTGGTCCATGCCGCCCTGGCACTGCTCGTCCAGCCAGCGGAACTCGTCGTCGTCGAGCATGCCGCGGCGGTCGGCGGTGAGGAGGCGGGAGCAGCGGCTGTCCACGACGATCAGGCGGGTGGCGCCCCAGTCGTGGGCGTAGCTCCAGCGCGTGCTGGCGGGTTCCTTGTCGGCCTTCTCGGCGAACTCGTCCAGGACGGCGCCCGCGTCGCCGGTGCTTTCGGACGCCGTCCGCACCGCCTTGTAGACGGGGTCGGACGCGCGGCCCTCGGGAGACATGTTCCCGAGGTGCTGGTAGATCCAGTAGGAGCCGATGCCGCCGGTGATGCGGTCCTTCCACCAGGGCTGCGACCACATCTCCTGGCGCCACGCGTACGAGGTGTTCCAGTCGTCGCGGATGTCGTGGTCGTCGAAGATGGTGAACGTCGGGACGGTGGACAGCAGCCACCGCACCTCGGGATCGTCGTGCCAGGCCAGCTTGTACAGGTGGGTGTAGTCCTCGAAGTCGGCGGCCTCGTCGGCGGGCGGGTCGCCGGGTGCGCGGCGCCCCTTGATGAACTCGCGCATGGCGTCGCTGAGCTCGTCCGCGTAGACCTGGTCGCCGACCATGAGCAGGATGTCCGGCCAGGTCACCGCGTCGCCGCCGCCGCTGAGCCGGCGGGCGAGGGCGGCGAGCGCGTCGTGGCCGAACTGCTCGACCGTGCCCGGTGACCGGCGGCAGGACCCGAACGAGATCCGCAGGTCGCCGTCCGGGTCGAGCGTCCTGATCTGGGACGGCGGGAACCGGGAGTCCTCCTCAGGCCAGACGGTCTCGCCGCCCGCGACGACCTCGTAGGGGATCCGCGCGCCCGCCGCGAGCCCCTCGATCTCGACGAGCGCGTAGTGGTGGCCGTGCGCGGTGAACGTGCGGGCGCCCGCGTCCACGCCGTGCTCGCGGTTGACGACCCGGACCTCGCATGGACGGTCGGTCTCCACCCAGATCGTCGCGGTGTGGTGACTCACGTGCCGGAGGTGGGGGCCGAGTGCCAAAGCGGTCATACCACGTCTCTCTAGCGGACCGGAGGGCGTCGCGTCCACCGAAGCGGCAACCCCGCGCCGGTCTCAGGTCAGCGGCGCAGCACCTTGGCCTCGGTTTCCGGGTCCAGGCCGACGACCGGGCGGTCCGGGCGTTGCGGGGCGCGTCCGCCTATGGACTGGAGCCATTCCCATGTGTCCGCCACCGTTTCCTGGACGGGCCTGCAACGCAGCCCCGTGGAGAGGGCCTTGGTGACGTTGCCGCGGTGCAGGGTGTCGTAGTCCTCGCCGGGTGGAACCCAGATCGGGAGGTCCATCCAGGGTTCGATGCCCGCTTCGAGGATCGTCTCCGGGGGCGTCCAGACGAGCTCGGCGTCTGAGCCCGCTGTGTGGACGCACGCTTCTAGTAGTTCGCGCATCGTGGTGTGGTCTGGTGGACTGACGAGGTCGTACGGGCCGCCGAGTCCTTGCTCGATGGCGTCCAGCGTCCACGCCGCAAGGTCTCGGACGTCGATGTACTGCAAACCGGCGTCGCGCGGGCCGGGCGCCAGAACGTTGCCGCCTTTCGCGATGCGGTTCAGCCACCAGGGCAGGCGCCCGATGTTCTCGTACGGGCCGAGGATGAGCCCCGCGCGCACCAGCAGCGCTCTGTCGCCGAACACGTCGACCGCCGCCAGTTCCGCACCGCGCTTGGCGGCGGCGTAGTCGACGTCGTCGCCGTCGTCTGGGGAGCCGTCCACGACGGGGGCGTTCTCGCCGAGGGCGTCGGGTTCGGGGAACACGTAGACGGAGCGGCTGGAGATGTAGACGTAGCGTCCGACGCGTCCGTCCAGGAGGCGTGCGGTGTCGCGCACGACGGACGGGGCCGCGGACCAGGTGTCGACGACCGCGTCCCACGTCTCGCCGGTGGCGAGGGCGCCGAGACCATCCGCGGTGGTGCGGTCGCCGTGCAGCGACGTGACTCCCTGGGGCGGGGCATGGCGTCCCCTGTGGAAGACGGTCACGTCCCAGCCGCGTGCGAGAGCGCCTTCGGTGATGGCGCGTCCTGCGAACTCCGTCCCGCCGAGCATCAGAATCCTCATAGGAAGACTCTGCCTTCCGTACGTTCTGTACGGAACACCGCACCGCTCACAGCAGAAAACACCTCCGCGTCCGGAATTTCTTCTCCACACCTGTCGAAACCGAGCGGGGCCGATGGTCGACAGGGGGAGACGCGATTCCGGGAGGGGGGACGATGGCCGACGACGGTTTGGATCCGCGCAGGTGGGCGGCGCTGGCGCTGCTCTGCGCGGCGAACTTCATGGTGATCCTCGACGCGCAGATCGTGCTGCTCGCGCTGCCGTCGATCGAGCGGGACCTGGGGTTCTCGGGCGGCGGCGAGCAGTGGGTGCTGAGCGCCTACCTGCTCGGCTTCGGGGGCCTCATGCTGCTCGGCGGCCGGGCGGCCGACCTGGCGGGCGGGCGCCGCACGTTCCTCGCCGGGACGACCCTGTTCCTGGTGTCGTCCCTGCTGTGCGGGTTCGCCTGGACGGGCGGCGTCCTGGTCGGCGCGCGGGTCGCGCAGGGGATCTCGGCGGCGCTGATGGCGCCGAGCGCGCTGGCCCTCGTCACCGCGATGTTCGCGGAGGGACCCGAACGCAACAGGGCGCTGGCGATCTGGTCGAGCGTCGGCGGGTTCGGGGCCACGGCGGCGCTGCTGGCCGGCGGGACGCTGACCGGCGCGCTCGGCTGGCCCTGGGTGTTCTTCCTCAACGTGCCGGTCGCGGTGCTGCTGCTTGGTCTCGGGCCCGTCCTGCTCGGCGAGGGCCGGACGGCCGGGGCGGTGCGGGCGTACGACCCGGCGGGCGCGCTGACGGTCACGCTCGCGCTGTCCGCCGCCGTATACGGGATCGTCCGGGCGCCGGAGACCGGGTGGGCCAGCGCGTCCACGCTGGGCGCGCTGGGCGTCGCCGCCGTTGCCGGAGCGCTCTTCGTGCGGATCGAGGCGAGGTCGGCGGCGCCGCTCGTCCCGCTCCGCACCTTCCGGTCGCGGCGGCTGACCGGCGGGAACCTGGTGATGCTGCTGACCGGGGCGGGCGCGTTCGGGACGTCGTTCGCCGTGTCGCAGTACGCGCAGGGCGTCCTCGGCTACTCGCCGCTGAAGTTCGGGCTCGCCACGGCCGTGCTGCCCGTGATGGCCGTCGCCGGGTCGTATGCGGCGCAGGCGGCGATCGGGCGGGTGGACGTCCGCCCGGTGGCGATGACCGGCATGGCGTTCATGGCGGCGGGCTGCCTCGCGCTGGGCCAGGTCTCGGAAGGCAGCGGATACGTGTCGGGCCTGCTGCCGGGGCTGGTCCTGTTCGGGCTGGGGCTCGGGTCGTCGGCGGTGTCGGCGGCCGTGGCGGCGCTGTCGGGGGCGTCCGAGCGGGACTCCGGGCTCGCGTCCGGGCTGAACACGGCGGCGTTCCAGCTCGGCGGCGCGCTCGGCGTGGCCGTCGCGTCCACCGTCCTGGTCTCGCGGACGGGCGCCGTGCCGGGGTTCCGCGCGGCGTTCGACACCTCCCCCGGGATCGCGCTGGCCGGCGCCCTGATCGCCGGACTGCTGCTCGCACGGCCGCCGCTCCGGCGACGAGTTCCGGGGCCGGCGGGAGTCACCATGTCGAAGGAGGAGAGCACGTGCGATACATGATGCTGATCTGCGGCGTCGAGAACGAGGAGATGCCCGCGGACGACTTCGCCAAGCTGCAGGCCGACACCGAGGAATGGATCAAGGAGATGGACGGACGCGGCGTGCGCCTGTTCGGAAACCGGCTCCATCCCACCGACACCGCGACGACCGTCCGGACGCGGGGCGGCGAGACGCTGCTGTCGGACGGCCCGTTCGCCGAGACCAAGGAGCAGATCCTCGGGTTCGACCTGATCGACTGCGCGGACCTGGAGGAGGCGCTGGAGATCGCGTCCCGGCACCCGTGCGCCGGGATCGGGGCCATCGAGGTCAGGCCGCTCTGGGAGGGATGACGGGACGCGTCGAGGAAGCGGTCGCGGCGGCCTTCCACGGGGAGTGGGGCCGGGTCGTCGCGACCCTCATCCGCATGACCGGCGACTGGGACCTCGCGGAGGAGTCGGCCCAGGAGGCGTTCGCGCGCGCCCTGGAACGGTGGCCGGACGACGGCGTCCCGGACCGTCCGGGCGCCTGGCTGACGACGACCGCCCGCAACCACGCGCTGACCAGGATCCGGCGCGGCCACACCGAGAACGCCAAGCTCAGGGAGTTGGGAACGATGACCGGCCCGCAGGAACCGCCGGGGCCGCCCGACCCGAGCGGTGTCACCGACGACCGGCTCCGGCTGGTCTTCACGTGCTGCCATCCGGCGCTGCCGATCGAGGCGCGGGTGGCGCTCACGCTGCGCACGCTGCTCGGCCTGACCACCGGCGAGATCGCGCGGGCGTTCCTGGTCGCCGAGCCGGCGATGGCGCAGCGGCTCGTCCGGGCGAAGCGCAAGATCCGGGACGCGCGGATCCCGTACCGGGTGCCGCCCGCCCACCTGCTCCCCGAACGCACGACGTCCGTCCTCGGGGTGGTGTACCTGCTGTTCAACGAGGGGTACGCGGCGACGGAGGGCCCCGATCCGATGCGCGTCGACCTGTGCGCGGAGGCGATCCGGCTCGGCCGCGTCCTGCACGCGCTGATGCCGGACGAGCCGGAGGCCACCGGCCTCCTCGCCCTCCTGCTCCTCCAGCACTCCCGCCGGGACGCCCGCCAGGACGCGGCGGGCGACCTCGTCCCGCTCGAAGACCAGGACCGCGACCGCTGGGACCACACCGCGATCACCGAAGGCACCGCCCTCCTGGACGACGCCCTCCGCCGCGGCGAACCCGGCCCCTACCAGGTGCAGGCCGCCATCGCCGCCTGCCACGCGACCGCCCGCACGGCCGCGGACACCGACTGGCCGCAGATCGCCGCCCTCTACGGACGGCTGACCGAGCTGAACCCGAGCCCGGTGGTCCGGCTGAACCGGGCCGTCGCCGTCGCCATGGCGGACGGCCCGGAGGCGGGCCTGGCGCTGGTTCACGACCTGGCCGATGACCTGGCCGGCTACCACCTGCTCCCCGCCACCCGGGCCGACCTGCTCCGCCGCCTGGGCCGCACCGACGAGGCCGCAGCCGCCTACCGCGAGGCCCTGGCCCTGGCCCGCACCACCCCGGACCGCCGCTACCTCGCCCACCGCCTCAGCACCCTCCCCCGCTGACGCGCGGGCGGGGACGCTACTTGTTGAGGGTGAGGCCGCGGGTGGGGTGGACGGTCAGGCGGTCGGCGGGCTCGTCCAGGTCGACCGTCACCTCGTCGCCGTCACGGACCTCGCCGGAGAGGAGCTCGCGGGCGAGCTGGTCGCCGATCGACGTCTGGACCAGGCGGCGCAGCGGGCGTGCCCCGTACAGGGGGTCGTAGCCGGTCAGCGCCAGCCATTCGCGGGCCGCCGGGGTGACGTCCAGGGTGAGCTGGCGGTCGGCGAGGCGCTCGGCGAGCTTGTCGACCTGGAGGTCCACGATGCGGGTCAGCTCGTTCGTGGAGAGCGCGTCGAAGAGGATGACGTCGTCCAGGCGGTTGAGGAACTCCGGCTTGAAGGAGTTGCGGACGGCGTTCCAGACCGCCTCCTTCTTCGCGCCGTTCTCCAGCGTCGGGTCGACCAGGAACTGCGAGCCGATGTTGGACGTGAGGATCAGGATCGCGTTGCGGAAGTCGACCGTGCGGCCCTGGCCGTCGGTGAGGCGGCCGTCGTCCAGGACCTGGAGGAGGATGTCGAACACCTCGGGGTGTGCCTTCTCCACCTCGTCCAGCAGGACCACCGAGTACGGGCGGCGGCGGACGGCCTCGGTGAGCTGCCCGCCCTCCTCGTAGCCGACGTAGCCGGGCGGCGCGCCGACGAGCCGGGCGACGCTGTGCTTCTCGGAGTACTCGCTCATGTCGATGCGGGTCATCGCGCGCTCGTCGTCGAAGAGGAACTCGGCGAGCGCCTTGGCGAGTTCCGTCTTGCCCACGCCGGTCGGGCCGAGGAACAGGAACGAGCCGGTCGGGCGGTCGGGGTCGGAGATGCCCGCGCGGGCGCGGCGGACGGCGTCCGACACGGTGCGGACGGCGGTCTCCTGGCCGATGAGGCGCTTGCCGAGCTCGTCCTCCATGCGCAGGAGCTTGGCGGTCTCGCCTTCGAGGAGGCGCCCGGCGGGGATGCCGGTCCAGGACGCGACCACGTCGGCGACGTCGTCCGGGCCGACCTCCTCCTTGACCATCGCGTCGCGGTTGTCGGCGGCCTCGTCGGCCTCTTCGAGCTGCTTCTCCAGCGCCGGGATCTCGCCGTAGGTGAGGCGCGCCGACGTTTCGAGGTCGCCGTCGCGCTGGGCGCGCTCCGCCTCGCCGCGCAGCTGGTCGATCCGCTCCTTGATCTCGCCGACGCGGTTCAGGCTCGCCTTCTCCTTGTCCCAGCGGGCGACGAGGCCGGTGAGTTGCTCCTGCTTGTCGGCCAGGTCGCCGCGGAGCCGGTCGAGGCGCTGCCTGGACGCCTCGTCCGTCTCCTTGGACAGGTTCATCTCCTCCATCTTGAGGCGGTCGACGGTCCGCTGGAGCTCGTCGATCTCCACGGGACGCGAGTCGATCTCCATGCGGAGGCGCGACGCCGCCTCGTCGACGAGGTCGATCGCCTTGTCGGGGAGGTAGCGGGACGTGATGTAGCGGTCGGAGAGCGTGGCCGCCGAGACGAGGGCCGAGTCGTTGATCTGGACCTTGTGGTGCGCCTCGTAGCGGCCCTTGAGGCCGCGCAGGATCGCGATCGTGTCCTCGACGGTGGGCTCGCCGACCATGACCTGCTGGAAGCGGCGCTCCAGGGCGGCGTCCTTCTCGATGCGCTCGCGGTACTCGTCCAGGGTGGTGGCGCCGATCATGCGGAGCTCGCCGCGGGCCAGCATCGGCTTCAGCATGTTGCCCGCGTCCATCGCGCCCTCGGCCGCGCCGGCGCCGACGACGGTGTGCAGCTCGTCGATGAACGTGACGACCTGCCCCTCGCTCTGCCTGATCTCGTTGAGGACGGCCTTCAGCCGCTCCTCGAACTCGCCCCGGTACTTCGCGCCCGCGACCATCGCGCTGAGGTCCAGCGCGATGAGCTTCTTGCCGCGCAGCGACTCGGGGACGTCGCCCGCGATGATCCGCTGCGCGAGGCCCTCCACCACGGCGGTCTTGCCGACGCCGGGCTCGCCGATCAGCACCGGGTTGTTCTTCGTCCGGCGGGACAGCACCTGGACGACCCGGCGGATCTCCGAGTCGCGGCCGATGACGGGGTCGAGGCGCCCGTCGCGGGCGGCGGCGGTCAGGTCGACGCCGTACTTCTCCAGCGACTGGTACGTGCCCTCCGGGTTCTCGCTGGTCACGCGGGCGTGGCCGCGGACCTTCTCGAACGCGTCCAGCAGGGCCTGGGGCGTCGCGCCGAACTCCTTCAGCAGGCCCGCGGCCGGGCCGCCGTCCGCGGCGAGGCCGACGAGGAGGTGCTCGGTCGAGACGTAGTCGTCCTCAAGCTGGTTCGCCCGGTTCGCCGCCGTGTTGATCGACCGCTGGAGCTGCCCCGACAGGCGCGGCGTCGACACCGTCGACCCCTGCGCCTTCGGCATCGCGGCGAGCTGCTCCTCCGCCCGGCTCCTGATCACCTTCCAGTCGGCGCCGACCGCCTCCAGCAGCGGTACGGCGGTGCCGTCGGTCAGCGCGATCAGCGCGGCCAGCAGGTGCTGCGGCTCCACCTCAGGGTGCCCCTCGGCCGCCGCCCGCCGGATCGCGACCGACAGCGCCTCCTGGCTCTTCTGCGTCAGCTTGTAGTCCACCCGGTCCCCCTATTCCCGGTTGCGCTCGTGCCAGACGACGACGCTGGTGTGCCTGATCGGCACCAGGTCGCCGCCGGGAGTGCCCTCCGGTTCACCGTGCCGCCGCTGCTGCGCCAGCCGCGCCGCGACGGCACGGGTCGATTCGAGTTCGTTGGCGAGCTCGTCCAGCGCGGCGTGCGCCTTGGCGAGCTCCTCGCGGAGCCGCACGTTGTCGCGCTGCAGCTCCAGGATGTGCTTGATGCCGGACAGGTTGATGCCCTCCTCCTGGGAGAGCCGCTGGATCTCGCGGAGCATCACGATGTCGCGCATCGAGTAGCGGCGCCCGCGGCCCGCCGTGCGGCCGGGGGACACCAGCCCCATCCGGTCGTAGGTCCGCAGCGTCTGCGGATGCAGCCCGGACAGCTGGGCCGCCACCGAGATCACATAGACCGGGGTGTCGTCGCCGAAGGGGTCCATGGCTTCACTCCTGCCTGGCCTGCTGGACGAGGTCGGCACGCAGGTCGTCGCCCGAACCCGCCTCGCGCAGCCGGACGAGGGCCTCGCGCGCCTGGTCGTCGAGCTTCTGCGGCACCTGGACGTCGACGGTGACGAGCAGGTCGCCCTTCGTCCCGTCCCGCCGGGTCGCGCCGCGGCCCTTCACGCGGAACTTGCGGCCGTTCGGCGTGCCCTCCGGCAGCTTCAGCGTGACCGGCTGCCCCTGGAACGTCGGCACCCGGATCTCCGCGCCGAGCGCCGCCTCCGGGAACGTCACCGGGACGGTCAGCGTCAGGTTGTCGCCGCTGCGCCCGAACACCTTGTGCGGCTGCACCTTGATGTTGACGTACAGGTCGCCGTGCGGGCCGCCGTTCTCGCCCGGCGCGCCCTTGCCCTTGAGCCGGATCTTCTGGCCGTCGGCGACGCCCGCCGGGATGCGGGCCTGGATCGTGCGGGTGCCGGTCGCGCGGCCGCTGCCGTTGCAGGTGGGGCACGGGTCGTCGACGACGAGGCCCCGGCCGTGGCACTCCTTGCACGGCTCCTGGAACCCGAAGCTGCCGAGGTTGCGGGTCTCGTGCCCGGTGCCCTCGCAGTTCGGGCACACCCGCGGGACGGTGCCCGCCTTCGCGCCGGTGCCGCGGCAGCTGTTGCACGCCGCCTCGCTGGTCAGCTTGATCGGGACGGTGACGCCGTTCATCGCGCGCCCGAACGACAGCGTGACCTCGGTCTCGACGTCCGCGCCGCGCCGGGCGCGCCGCGTCCCCGTGCCGGTGGTGCGGGTGCCGCCGCTCCGCCCGAACAGGCCGCCGAACAGGTCGCCGATGCGCTCGCCCGCGCCGCCGCCGGTCTGCGTCCCGGTGCCGCCCTGGCCGAACAGGTCGCCGAGGTCGAACGGGAACCCGCCGCCCTGCTGGCCGCGGAAACCGCCCGGCATCGACCGCACCGCGTCGTACTCCTTGCGGCGCTTGTTGTCGGACAGGACGTCGTAGGCCTCGGAGACCTCCTTGAAGCGGTCCTCGGCGTCGGTGTCGCCCTTGTTCGCGTCCGGGTGGTACTTGCGTGCCAGCTTCCGGTACGACTTCTTGATCTCCTCCTGAGAGGCCGTCTTCGCGACACCGAGGACCTTGTAGTAGTCCTTCTCCAGGTAGTCCTTGGTGCTCACGGCGCCCCGCTCTCTGCTATCGCCACTTGCCACATGTCTTCACGCGACCCCCGCGGGGCCCGCCCCGGACGGGACGGGCCCGCGGTTCCCGCTGGGGAGACGATCCCCCGGAACCCCCGGCGAAGGCCAGGGGTCATTCGTCGTCGTCACCCGAATCGGTCTTGCTCGCCTTGTCCGCCTCGGCCTTCTCGCCGGCCTTGGCGTTCTCGGCGTTCTCGGCGCTCCCGGCTTCCTCGGCCTCGGACGGCTTCTCGTCCTCGGCGTTCGGGTCGGGCTCGGCCACCGCGACCCGCGCGGGCCGCAGGATCCGCTCGCCGATGCGGTACCCGGGCTGGAGGACGTCCGTGACGCTCTCCTCGGTCACCTCCGACGAGTACGAGTGCATGAGCGCCTCGTGGACGACCGGGTCGAAGGGCTCGCCCTTCTCGCCGTAACGTTCCAGGCCGAGCTTGCCCGTGATCGCCTCCAGGCTCTCCGCGACGGACTTGAACCCGCCGGTGAGCTCGTCGTGGTCACGGGCGCGGCCGATGTCGTCCAGCACCGGGAACAGCTCTGACAGCACCTGCCCGAGCGCCTGCTCCCGGACCGCGACCCGGTCGCGCTCGACCCGCTTGCGGTAGTTGTCGTACTCGGCCTTCAGCCGCTGGAGGTCTGCGAGACGCTCCGCCAGCTGGGTCTTGAGCGAGGAGACCTCCTCGTCCGCGACCTTGGCGCCCCCGTTGGCCGGAGCCTCCGGGGCCGGCGACGCTTCCTCCGCCGCCTGGTCCCGGACTTTCCCCGTTTCGGGATCGATGCGCCGCTTGTCGCGGATCACCGGGCCCTCCTTCTCCTCGCCCTCATCGGGGGAGGTCGTCACGAAGCATCACCCTTCGGCTTGTCCTCGTCCACGATCTCGGCGTCGACGACCTCGTCGTCCTGCGGCTCGCCGCCCTGGGCGCCGGCCGTCGGCCCGTGGTCGTCGGCGCCCGCCTGCGCGCCCTCGGGGTTCTGCGCGTACATGGCCGCGCCCATCTTCTGGCTGACCTGCGCCAGCTTCTCGGCGCTGCTCTTGATCGCCTCGACGTCGGTGCCCTCCAGGGCCTTCTTCACCTCGGCGACCGCCTCGGTGACCTCGCCCTTCAGCTCCGCGGGGACCTTCTCGTCGTTCTCCCGCAGGAACTTCTCGGTCGAGTAGGCGAGGGTGTCGGCCTGGTTGCGGACCTCGGCCTCCTCCTTGCGCTTGCGGTCCTCCTCGGCGTACTCCTCCGCCTCGCGGACCATCTTCTCGATGTCGTCCTTCGGCAGCGCGCTGCCGCCGGTGATGACCATCGACTGCTCGCGCCCGGTGCCCTGGTCCTTCGCGCTGACGTTCACGATGCCGTTCGCGTCGATGTCGAAGGTGACCTCGATCTGCGGGACGCCGCGCGGCGCCGGCGGCAGACCGGTGAGCTGGAAGGTGCCGAGCTTCTTGTTGCGCGCCGCGATCTCGCGCTCGCCCTGGTAGACCTGGATCTCCACGGACGGCTGGTTGTCGTCGGCGGTGGTGAACGTCTCGGACCGCTTGGTCGGGATCGTCGTGTTCCGCTCGATGATCTTGGTGAAGATGCCGCCCTTGGTCTCGATGCCGAGGCTCAGCGGGGTCACGTCCAGCAGCAGGACGTCCTTGACCTCGCCCTTCAGCACGCCCGCCTGGAGGCTGGCGCCGATCGCGACGACCTCGTCGGGGTTGACGCCCTTGTTCGGCTCCTTGCCGCCGGTCAGCTCCTTGACCAGCTCCGACACCGCGGGCATGCGGGTCGAGCCGCCGACCAGGACGACCTGGTGGATGCCGTCGACCGAGATGTTCGCGTCCTTCAGCACCTGCTGGAACGGCGCCTTGGTGCGCTCCAGCAGGTCGGAGGTCATGCGCTGGAACTCGGCGCGGCTGAGCTTCTCGTCCAGGTGCAGCGGGCCCTCGCTGGACGCGGTGATGTAGGGCAGGTTGATCTGCGTCTCGGTCGAGCTGGACAGCTCGATCTTCGCCTTCTCCGCGGCCTCGCGGAGCCGCTGGAGCGCCATCTTGTCCTTGGACAGGTCGACGCCGTTGGCGTTCTTGAACCGCTCGACCAGCCAGTCGACGACCTTCTGGTCCCAGTCGTCGCCGCCCAGGTGGTTGTCACCGCTGGTGGCCTTCACCTCGACGACGCCGTCGCCGACCTCCAGCAGGGACACGTCGAACGTGCCGCCGCCGAGGTCGAAGACCAGGATCGTCGCCTCGTTCTCCTTCTCCAGGTGGTACGCCAGCGCGGCCGAGGTCGGCTCGTTGATGATCCGCAGGACGTTCAGCCCCGCGATCTGCCCGGCCTCCTTCGTGGCCTGCCGCTGGTGGTCGGAGAAGTACGCGGGCACGGTGATGACCGCGTCGGTGACCGTCTCGCCGAGGTAGGACTCCGCGTCCCGCTTCAGCTTCTGCAGCACGAACGCGCTGATCTGCTGCGGGGTGAAGTCCTTGTCGTCGATCTTGGTCTTCCAGTCGGTGCCCATCTCGCGCTTGACCGAGCGGATCGTCCGGTCCACGTTGGTCACGGCCTGGCGCTTGGCGACCTCGCCGACCAGCACTTCGCCGTTCTTGGCGAACGCGACGACGGACGGCGTGGTCCGCGACCCCTCCGCGTTCGCGATGACGGTGGGCTCCCCGCCCTCCAGGATCGCGACGACCGAGTTGGTCGTCCCGAGGTCGATGCCGACCGCACGTGCCATGTTCTCGTCCTCCGTCGTTTCCGGTGATATCGCGCCCCGGTCGCCCCAGGGTGCGGCCGGTCTGCTTGCTGTCGGCCAGCGTGCCTGGGCGACCTTGCCTTGTCAAATCACTTGAGTCGCCCCGACTCAACTTTGCTGACGACCTCTCCAACACTACGTCTGAGCGTCCTATTCCGGTTCCCGATCCGCCCTCATTGGCCCAGAGATCGGCGCCAGGGATGAGGCCGCCGTCCGCTCCATCCCCCGCCGGACGGACGCCCCCTCCTCCGCGCCGCTCATCGGTCGCCCGCGCCCGGCCCGTGACCTGCGAACTCGGGCTGGAATGGATCATTGGACCGTGCTAACCTCCGCGCTTGGTTCAGATTTGAACAAAGTCAGGAGGGCGCATGAACCCCGCGACCCGAGTCCCCTACCTCTCCGACGTCGGCCTGCTCATCGGACGTGTCGCCCTGGGCGTCGTGTTCGTCGCGCACGGCTGGCAGAAGATCAACGACCTGGGCCACGGCGCCGTGGTCAAGATGTTCGAGGGCATGGACGTCCCAATGGCGTCCCTGTCCGCCTACTACTCGACCTGGGTCGAGTTCATCGCCGGCCTCGCGCTCATCGTGGGCGCCGCCGTACCGATCGCGGGCCTGCTCCTCGCGATCGACATGGCCGGGGCCTTCTGGTTCGTCCACAAGGGCAACGGCGTCTTCGTCGCCGAGAACGGCTACGAACTCGTCCTCGCCCTCGGCGGCGCCGCGATCCTGCTCGCCTTCGCGGGCGCGGGCCGCTTCTCCGTCGACGGCCTCATCTTCAGCCGCACCGAATCCCGCGACCCCGAACACGCGACCTGATTCCTTGCGCGCGAGTGTGCGGGCGGACGCCGAAACGTCCGCCCGCACCCTGATCACGGGCGAATTCCCGGACGATCAGGAAGAGACCGCCCTGCAATCCCTTTTGGGGGATTCGGGTGCGGCCTGTGTTGATTGTCACACCGTCTATGCGGCGGGAGTCGATGCCGCTCATCAGGAGCGGCGAGCGGTAACCTCCCGATCATCATTTGAGAGGCCCTCGACGCACACGTCGAGGGCCTCTCGCATGGTCACTTTGAACAGGCGGCGCTAGGGGATGGCGGCCGCCTCCGGCGGCGAATCGGTGATCGTGCGCCGGTGGTTTCTCGGGCTGTGTCACCGCTGTTCTGCGGGGTCTGCCTGCGCCGGTCGGCCGCGGGGTTCCGAACGGCTGGGCATTAGACGCTCGAACGGCCCGCAAGGTTCTCACGTGGCCCGATAAGGACGAAACCGCCCCTGATCAGGTGCGTTGCATGACAAACACCGATATGATCACGCCTCGTTGTCAACGACCTGACATCTGCCCGCGACTTCGGGAGTGTCGCGGATGAGGTGCGAACGCTGCGCCGAAACAGGGCGGCCATCACACATCGCGCCATCGGCCGCAAGACGAACAAGCAGCCCCCCAAGAGGAGCAGACACATGAACCTGACTCGATTTGCGGCCGCCGGTGCCGCGGCCACGGCCCTGGTGCTGGGTACGGCGGGTGCCGTCCAGGCGGCCGAGCAGCCCCAGATCAACGTCAGCCCCCGCGTGTTCACCCCGGGCCAGGCCATCACCATCACGATCACCGAGTGCACGAAGAAGCCGACCATCAACGCCGCGGAGGCCATCCGCGTGTTCACCGCCGTCCCGGCGTTCACCGGGACGCCGGGCGAGACGTGGAAGGCCACCCAGGCAACCCGGTCCAGCCTCGTCCCCGGGAAGACCTACACCGTCAACCTGACCTGCACGGTCGGCGAGCAGACCGTCAAGGGCTCCATCACCGTCAACCCCGGCAAGAAGCCCTCGCCCAAGCCGACCGCCCCCGACCCGACCGCGAAGCCGACCACCCCCGTGCCCGTCCCCAGCGGGCCGATCAACACCGGTGACGGCAGCACCCAGGGCGGCGGCTCCGGCACCACGCTGCTGGCCGGCGGCGCCGCCGTCGCGCTGGCCGGGGCCGGCATGGGCGCGCTGGCGCTGCGTCGCCGCGCCGGGCGGGAGCGTTCCTGAGTGACGGACCGCACCACCGTCGCCGCCGGTCGCCGCGCCATGGGCGCGGCGGCCGGCGCGCTGCTCATAGGACTTCTGCTGAGCTCCTGCGGCGGCGATGACTCACCGTCGGTCGCTGCGAGCAGCGGTGGGAGTACACCACCGGCCGCGCCCGCCGCCACCCCGGCGGGGGACGCGAAGTCGATGCCCAAGTCGCCGCCGAAGACGATCAGCATCGCCAAGCTCGGCGTCACCGCCCCGGTGTCCCAGCTGGGACTGCGTCCGGACGGACGCATCGAGGAGCCGCCGCTCAGCCGCCCCAACCTGACCGGCTGGTACAAGCTCGGCCCCACCCCGGGGGAGAACGGCCCGTCGGTGATCCTCGGCCACGTGGACGCCAACAAGAAGCAGGCCGTCTTCTACCGGCTCAAGGAGCTGGAGCCGGGCGACCAGATCCAGGTCGCCCGCCAGGACGGGACCACCGCGACGTTCGCGGTGACCTCCAAGCAGGACGTGGACAAGAACGCCTTCCCGCACAAGAAGGTGTTCGCCGAGTCCCTCGACTACTCGTCCCTGCGCCTGGTCACCTGTGGCGGCGCGTTCGACAACTCGACCGGGCACTACAAGAACAACCTCATCGTCTACGCCAAGCTGGTGCAGAGCACCTGACCTGAGCGCGCGACCACCACGGCCGTCCCTCCTCCTGGAGGGGCGGCCGTTCTGGTTCCGCACGATCCCTGCGGCGACCCAGGTCCGCCGGCTCCGGCTCCAATCTTGTCATTGACAAGATGGCTCTCCATGGCGCAATCTAGACAGTGTCAGGATTCAAGCGTCACCGGTCCCGGAGGTCGGATCCCATGGAAGGCTTCATCAACGCACTCGGCGTGGAGTCCATCGTCCTCGTCGTCGCCGCACCCGCCCTGCGCCTGCTCGGCGCCCTGGGCGTCCGCCGCTTCACCGACTGGACGGTCTGCGCCGCCTACGCGATGGCGGCCATGCTCGTCCTCACCGGCATGGTGCGCTTCGTGCCGGACAGCGTGGCGTCCATGCCCAGCGCTCAGGAACTCGCCCGCATGGTGCCGCCGTTCGTGCCCTTCCCGCTGGCGATGGTCTACCTGACCGGCGTCCTGGAACTGCTCATCGCCGTCGGTCTGGTCGTGACCCGTACCCGCTGGAGCGCCGCCGCCGGCCTGGCCGTCATGCTGCCGCTGCTGCTCCCGGCCAACATCTACGCGGCCCTCAACGACATCCCCCTCAACGGCGCCGAGGCGACCCCGCTGTGGCTGCGGATCCCCCAGCAGGCCGCCTACATCGCCATCGCTGTGTGGATAGCCAGATCCGCCGACTCCACCGAAGCCCGCCGCCTGCTCAGAATCCCGGGATAGTTCTTCCCGGCGTGCTCGATCCCGCCGTCGAGACCGTGGCTCCCTGAGAAGCCTGCCGGACCTGCGGCGTGAAAGTGGTCGGGGGGTTCGGGTGATACGTGGGTGACCGCCGTTCGTGTCACGGAAAGGCAGCGCATGACTGGGGAGCCCCTTACCGCGGACCCGCCGTTGGGGCGGGTGGACGACAGTGCCGTTCTGCGGTCGTCCCTCCGCGAGCCCGAGCGGTTCGGTGTGATCTTCGATGCGTACTTCGCGGAGATCCACGGGTACGCCGCCCGGCGGCTCGGGCCGGACGCGGCGGCCGATGTCGCGTCGCAGACGTTCCTGGAGGCGTTTCGCGGGCGCGGCCGGTACGACGCGTCGCGGGCGGCCGTCCGGACGTGGCTGTACGGGATCGCGACCAACGTGATCGGCAGGCATCGGCGGGCCGAGGTGCGCGGGTTGCGGGCGCGGGAGCGGCTCGGGGGCGTGCAGGACGCGGGCCACGCGGAGCGGGTGGACGAGCAGGTCAGCGCCCAGGGGCTGCGGGGGCGCCTCGCGGGGGCCATCGCCGGGCTGTCGGGCGGTGACCGGGACGTGCTGCTCCTCGTGGCGCTCGCCGATCTCAGCCACCAGGAGGTGGCCGCCGCGCTGGACATCCCCTACGGGACGGTCGGCTCGCGGCTCAACCGGGCTCGCCGGAAGGTGCGCGAGGCGCTCGGCGGGACGAATCCGATGCGTGATCTGGAGGATGGGCATGGATGAGCTGCGGGTCGTCGAGCGGGCGTACGGGGAGCCCGTCCCCCCGACGATGAAGGAGACGGCCGAGGCCCGGGCCCGGATGTTCGGGGGGGCGCCGCCGCGGCGGCGTGTGCGGTTCGGGTGGCGGGCCAGGGCCGGCGTCGGGG
>NZ_SMJX01000163.1 GCF_004348535.1 Actinomadura sp. KC216 | reverse complement strand
GGGCCTGCGGGTCGTCGACGTGCGGGTAGGCGGAGCCGCCGTCGTAGCCGGCGCCGATGTAGCCGCCGCCGCCGAGGACGCCGCCCGCGGCCATCGCCATCAGCTCCCCGCCGTGCCCGGCCGGGCCCTCGTACCAGGACAGGTCGACCTCGGGCGTGGTGAACTCGGTGATGCCGAGCCGCTCGCCGACCGTCCGGATGACGAGGGTGGGGGTGACGGCGGGGTGCGCGTCGCCGAACTGCGGGTTCGCCCACCCCCACAGCCAGGTGCGCTCCCGCGCGGCGTAGCTGCCGAGCAGCGACACCCGGACGGTGACGCCGCCGCTGGAGTAGGTCCGTGCGGTCAGGTCGGCGCTCCAGTCCTCGCGCGGCAGGAACTCGGCGAGCGTCTCCTGCTGCTGCAGGACGACCGCCGCCAGGGCGGCGCCGAGGCGTTCGAACGCGGGACTGAATCCGGACATGTCGGGCACATTATCCCAGTGGTCGGGCCGATCGCGGGCCGTATCGGACAGGCTAGGCTTTTCGCTGTCAAAGGACTCTTCAATGAGGAGCGTACGAGGTGCGGGGACCCACCGGGCGGCTCTCGGCGATGAGGTTCTTGGTGACCTGGGCGGTGACCGCCGCCATCGTCACGCTGCCGGGCCCGCTCGTGGGGGTGCTGTGGGCCAAGACCATCCCCGAGGTGACATACGTAATAGTCCAGGGTGAGCCGTTGCTGGCCGAACCGGAAGGTCAGGGTCCGATCGGCATCGATGCCCGGTTCGCCCTGATCGCTCTTGTCGCGGGCCTGCTGTGCGGTGTCGCCGCGTATGCGGCGGGCAGGCGCGGCGACGACATCGCGCTGCTGCTCGGGCTCGCCGTCGGCGGCGGAGCGGCGGCCTTCCTCGCCTGGAAGACCGGCCACCTGATCGGGCTCGGGGAGTTCCAGGACGCGGTCCGCAGCGCGCGCGACGGCACCACCGTGACCGGCGTCGCCGACCTGCGCGCCAAGGGCGTTCTCGTGTTCTGGGCGCTGCCCGCCGTCGCCGCCTACGGGGTGCTGGAGCTGGTCCTGCGGCGGCTACCCGCGGGCGATCGCGGCGACGCGGGCGCCGGTGAGGCGGACGAGATCGGCGGGGAGGAGCTCGATCTGCAGTCCGCGCCGGCCGGCCGAGACATAGACGGTCGCGAGCGCTGACACCGACGCGTCGATCACCGTCGGCAGCCGCCTGCGCTGCCCCAGCGGGCTGATCCCGCCGACGACGTAGCCCGTGGCGCGCTCGGCGTCGCGCGGCTCCGCCATCCGCGCCTTCTTGCCGCCGGCCGCCGCCGCGAGCGCCTTCAGGTCGAGGCTGGCCGACACCGGGACGACGCCGACGGTGAGCCGCCCGTCGACGTCGGCGAGCAGCGTCTTGAATATCCGCGAGTGCGGGATCCCGAGGGCGTCGGCGGCGGCCTCCCCGTACGACTCGGCGTTCGGGTCCGGCTCGTAGGTGTGCAGGGTGAACTCGATCTTCGCCTTGGTGGCGGCGACCGTCGCCGGGGTGCCCGTGCTGCCTTTGGCCTTGCTCATGGACGGCAGTCTGCCGTGCGCGGGTCAGTTCGCGTGGAACGACCCGTCCAGGAACTGCCCGGCGGGGATCATCGGCAGGATGTCCAGGATGCGGTTCTCCCTGACCAGCAGGTCGCGCTCGGCCTCCAGGCGCAGCGTCGCGTCGTCGCACTCCAGCAGCCGCTGCTTCTCGTGCCCGTCCAGGATCAGCGACGCCGCGATCACGTACGACAGGGCGACCGGGTCGTCGGGCGGGTCGCCCGGCTCGAGCGAGCCGGCGCCGGCCGCGGTCAGCCGGTGCCGGTACAGCCGGAACAGCCGCCGCACGCGCTGCGCGACGGGCCCGGGGTCGGCCCCCGGCTCCTCGGGCAGGAACTCCACCTCGCCCTGGAGGTAGGGGCGAGACCGGTCGAGCTCCTTGAGCCGGAAGCGGCGGGCGCCGACGGTCACGATGTCGTACCGGCCGTCCGGGTGCGGGCGCGCGTCGCGCAGCTCGGCGACGCAGCCGATCTCCGCGAGGCGGTGCGCGGCGCCCTCGCCGACCTCGTGCCCGAGCTCGATGCCGACGACGCCGAAGCCGCGCGGCTCGGGCCGCTCCAGGAGGTCGCCGATCAGGCTGAGGTAGCGCTCCTCGAACAGGTGCAGGGGGAGGACGAGGCCGGGGAACAGCACGGTGCCCAGGGGGAACAGGGCGAGCCGCTCGGTCACTGTCTCTCCACGGTCCTGGGCGCCGCCGGGAAAGCGCCTTCCGCGCCAGCCTACGTCCTGGTCGATGATCTTGGTAAGGGGTGATTTTTCATAGTGTGAAGCGGAAGTCATCGCCGGTCGCGACGCGGGGCATCTCGGCACGTGAGACGGTGCGCGAGGGGCGGGAGGCACTCCGTAGACTGGACGGGTGATTTCCCGTATCGACCTGCGCGGTTCGCTTCCCGGCGACCTGCGCTCCGTGCTGCCCCGCGCCGAGCTCGACGTCGAGGCCGCCCTGGACAAGGTGCGGCCCATCTGCGACGGCGTGCGCCATCGCGGCTCGGCGGCCGTACGGGAGTACACGAAGGCGTTCGACGGGGTGGAGCTGGAGAGCACCCGCGTCCCGGTGGAGACCGTCCACCGGGCGCTCGCGGAGCTCGATCCGGCCGTCCGGGACGCGCTGGAGGAGAGCATCCGGCGGGCGCGCATCGTCCACCGCGACCAGCGCCGCGCCGACGTCACGACGCAGGTCGTGCCGGGCGGGACCGTCACCGAGCGGTGGATCCCGGTCGGCCGCGTCGGCCTGTACGTGCCGGGCGGGCGGGCCGTGTACCCGTCGAGCGTGGTCATGAACGTCGTGCCCGCGCAGGAAGCGGGCGTCGGGTCGCTCGCCGTGACCTCGCCGCCGCAGCAGGAGTTCGGCGGCCTGCCGCACCCGACGATCCTGGCGGCGTGCGCGCTGCTCGGCGTGGACGAGGTGCACGCGGCGGGCGGCGCGCAGGCGATCGCGATGTTCGCCTACGGCACCGAGGAGTGCCCGCGCGCCGACCTGGTCACCGGCCCCGGCAACGTCTACGTCGCCGCCGCGAAGCGGCTGCTCAAGGGCGTGATCGGCATCGACGCCGAGGCCGGGCCGACCGAGATCGCGATCCTCGCCGACGCGACCGCGAGCCCCGTGGACGTCGCCGCCGACCTGATCAGCCAGGCCGAGCACGACACGCTCGCCGCGGCCGTCCTGGTCACCGACTCGGTGCCGCTGGCCGACGAGGTCGAGACCGAGCTGAAGGCGCAGGTCGCCCGCACCCGGCACACCGAGCGGATCACCGAGGCGCTCGCCGGGCGGCAGTCCGGGATCGTGCTGGTCGACTCCGTCGAGGACGGCCTGAGGGTCGTGGACGCCTACGCCGCCGAGCACCTGGAGATCCACACCGCCGACGCGGCCGCCGTCGCCGCCCGCGTCCGCAACGCCGGGGCGATCTTCGTGGGGCGGCACGCGCCGGTGTCGCTCGGCGACTACCTGGCCGGGTCGAACCACGTCCTGCCGACCGGCGGGTGCGCGTGCCACTCGTCCGGGCTGTCGGTCCAGTCGTTCCTGCGGGGCGTCCACGTCGTCGAGTACGACCGTGACGCGCTCGCCGAGGCGACGGGCCGCGTGGTCGCGCTCGCCGAGGCCGAAGACCTGCCCGCCCACGGCGCCGCGCTGAAGGCCCGCTTCGACTGGGAGGTCCCGTCGTGACCTCGCTCGGCGATCTGCCGCTGCGCGACGACCTGCGCGGCCGCGAACCCTACGGCGCGCCGCAGCTGGACGTCCCGTACGCGCTGAACACCAACGAGAACCCGTACCCGCCGTCCGAGCGCCTGGTGAAGGCCCTCGGGGAGGCGGTCATGGACGTCGCGGGCACCCTGAACCGCTACCCCGACCGCGACGCCGTCGCGCTCCGCGAGGGCCTCGCCGCGTTCCTGAACGCCGACACGCCCGGCGCCGGCCTCACCACGAGTCAGGTGTGGGCCGCGAACGGATCCAACGAGATCATCCAGCAGATCCTCCAGGCGTTCGGCGGGGCGGGCCGCACCGCGCTCGGCTTCGAGCCGTCCTACTCGATGCACCCGATCATCACCGGGGTGTCCGGGACGCGCTGGGTGAACGCCTTCCGCGACGACGACTTCGGCATCGACCCCGCCCGCGCGATCGCGGCCGTCGAGGAGCACCGTCCCGACATCGTGTTCCTGACCTCGCCGAACAACCCGACCGGCACCGCGCTGCCGCTGGCGGCGATCGAGGCGGTGCTCGATGTCGCGCCGGGCATGGTCGTCGTGGACGAGGCGTACGCGGAGTTCCGCCGCAAGGAGACGCCGTCCGCGCTGACGCTCCTGGACGGCCACCCCCGCCTGATCGTCACCCGGACGATGTCCAAGGCGTTCGCCATGGCCGGGACCCGGCTCGGCTACCTCGCCGCCGACCCGGCCGTGGTCGAGGCGCTGCTGCTGGTCCGGCTGCCGTACCACCTGTCGGCCGTCACCCAGGCCGTCGCCCGCACCGCCCTCGCCCACGGCGAGGAGCTGCTCGGCGGCGTCGACGCGTTGCGCCGCGACCGCGACGATCTCGTAGCCTGGCTGCGCGGCGAGGGGCTCCGGGTGGCCGACTCCGACGCCAACTTCGTCCTGTTCGGGACGTTCCCCGACCGCCGCACGGTCTGGGAGGCCCTGCTGGAGCGCGGCGTGCTGATCCGGGAGGTGGGGCCGCCCGAGTGGCTGCGGGTCAGCGTCGGCACCCCCGGGGAGATGGCCGCCTTCCGCACCGCACTGAAGGAAGCACTGAAGGAGAGTCTGTGACGCGCAAGGGACGAGTCGAACGCGGGACCGGCGAGACGCAGGTCCTCGTCGAGATCGACCTGGACGGCACCGGGCAGGTCGACGTGGCGACCGGCGTGGGGTTCTTCGACCACATGCTGGCCCAGCTCGGCAAGCACGGGTCGTTCGACCTGACCGTCAAGACCACCGGCGACCTGCACATCGACAGCCACCACACCATCGAGGACACCGCGATCGCGCTCGGCCAGGCGTTCCGCGAGGCGCTCGGCGACAAGGCCGGCATCCACCGGTTCGCCGACGCGTCCATCCCGCTGGACGAGGCCCTCGCCCAGGTCACCGTCGACGTCTCCGGCCGCCCCTACCTCGTGCACGTCGAGCCGGACGGCATGGCCCCGATGATCGGCCCCGAGTACGACACCACGATGACCCGGCACATCTTCGAGTCGTTCGTGTCGAACGCCCGGATCGCGCTGCACGTCCACGTCCCGTACGGGCGGAACGCGCACCACATCGTCGAGGCGCAGTTCAAGGCCCTCGCCCGCGCGCTGCGCGACGCCGTGGCGCTCGACCCGAAGGTGCACGGCATCCCGTCCACGAAGGGGGCGCTGTAACCGTGGAGATCGGCGACCTGCACTTCACCTACGGCAACGTCGCGGTCTTCGCGGTGGCGCTGTTCCTGCTGGCGGGCGTGTACAGCTTCGTCAAGCAGGGCCTGAAGATCGCCGCGCTGATCGTGCTGGTGCTCGCCGCGCTCGCCTTCACCGGAGGCGTGATGTGGCTGTGAGCGTGGTGCGGCCGTGAGCAAGATCGTCATCCTCGACTACGGCTCGGGGAACCTGCGCTCGGCCGAGCGCGCCGTCGCCCGCGCGGGCGCGGAGGTGACCGTCACCGCCGACTGGGACGCCGCGCTCGCCGCGGACGGCCTCGTCGTCCCCGGGGTCGGCGCGTTCGCGGCGTGCATGGCGGGCCTGCGGTCGGTCCGCGGCGACCAGATCATCGGGCGGCGGCTCGCCGGGGGACGGCCCGTCCTCGGCATCTGCGTCGGCATGCAGATCCTGTTCACCAAGGGCATCGAGCACGGCGTCACCACCGATGGCTGCGACGAGTGGCCCGGCACGGTCGACCGCCTCGACGCGCCCGTCGTCCCGCACATGGGCTGGAACACCGTCGACGTCCCCGACGGCTCGGTCCTGTTCAAGGGCCTGGAGGACGCGCGGTTCTACTTCGTCCACTCCTACGCGGCCCGCAGCTGGGACCTGGAGCCCGACCCGACCGGCGTCATCGCGCCGCCGCTGGTCACCTGGGCCGAGCACGGCGACCGGTTCGTCGCCGCCGTCGAGAACGGCCCGCTGTGCGCCGCCCAGTTCCATCCGGAGAAGTCCGGCGACGCCGGTGCCGAACTCCTCCGCAACTGGCTGGGCACCCTCGCCTGATCTTCCCGTCCCCTCTGCCTCGATAGGGTTTCCGCATGTCCTTGACGCTCCTTCCCGCCGTCGACGTCGCAGGCGGCCAGGCCGTCCGCCTGGTCCAGGGCGAGGCCGGCACCGAGACCTCCTACGGATCGCCGCTGGAGGCGGCCCTGGCCTGGCAGCGCGCGGGCGCGGAGTGGATCCATCTGGTCGACCTGGACGCCGCGTTCGGGCGCGGGTCCAACCGGGAGCTGCTCGCCGAGGTCACCGGCCGGCTGGACGTGAAGGTGGAGCTGTCGGGCGGCATCCGCGACGACGCCTCCCTGGACGCCGCGCTCGGCACCGGCTGCGAGCGCGTCAACATCGGCACCGCCGCGCTGGAGGACCCCGCCTGGTGCCGGAAGATCATCGCCTCGCACGGCGACCGGATCGCGGTCGGCCTCGACGTGCGCGGCACCACGCTCGCCGCCCGCGGCTGGACGCGCGAGGGCGGCGACCTGTGGGAGGTCCTCGCCCGGCTGGAGGACGACGGCTGCCCCCGCTACGTCGTCACCGACGTCACCAAGGACGGCACGCTCCGCGGCCCCAACACCGAACTGCTCCGCGAGGTCTGCTCCCGGACCGACAAGCCGGTCATCGCGTCCGGCGGCGTCTCGTCCCTGGACGACCTGCGCGAGCTGGCCGGGCTCGTGGACGCCGGGGTGGAGGGCGCCATCGTCGGCAAGGCCCTCTACGCGCAGGCGTTCACGCTCGAAGAGGCCCTGGAGGCCGTGAAATGAGCGGGGAGGCCGTGAAAGTGACCGGGGAGGCCGTGCAGTGACCGTCGCCGTGCGGGTGATCCCGTGCCTGGACGTCGACGCCGGGCGCGTGGTCAAGGGCGTCAACTTCCAGAACCTGCGCGACGCGGGCGACCCCGTCGAGCTCGCCGCCCGCTACGACGCCGAGGGCGCCGACGAGCTGACGTTCCTCGACATCACCGCGTCCAGCGCCGACCGCTCCACGACCTACGACGTCGTGCGCCGCACCGCCGAGCAGGTGTTCATCCCGCTCACGGTCGGCGGCGGCGTCCGCACGGTCGACGACATCGACCGGCTGCTGCGCGCGGGCGCCGACAAGGTGTCGGTCAACACCGCCGCGATCGCGCGCCCCGAGTTCCTGCGGGAGGCCGCGCACCGGTTCGGGTCGCAGTGCGTCGTCCTGTCGGTGGACGCCCGCCGCGCCGCCGGGACGGAGTCGGGCTTCGAGGTCACCACGCACGGCGGCCGCGAGGGCACCGGCATCGACGCGGTCGAGTGGGCCCGGCGCGGCGAGGAGCTGGGCGTCGGCGAGATCCTGCTGAACTCCATGGACGCCGACGGCACCAAGGAGGGCTTCGACCTGGAGATGCTGCGCCGCGTCCGGGAGGCCGTGACGGTGCCGGTGATCGCCAGCGGCGGCGCCGGGGCGGTGGGGCACTTCGCGCCCGCCGTCGCCGCAGGCGCGGACGCCGTCCTCGCCGCCAGCGTCTTCCACTTCGGCGAGCTGAAGATCCACGAGGTCAAGGCCGCCCTGCGGGACGCGGGCGCCCCCGTCCGCTGACCGGCTCAGGCGTCCTCTTCACCCGGGGCGGGAACGGCCGCCTCGGCGGAGCGTTCCACGATCGGGAGGATGATCGCCGACGGGTGGTCGGGGTCGTGGAAGACCTCCTGATGGGCCGCGACCATTCTCGTCGCGGTGGCGAGCGGCTCGCCGGTGCCGGGATTCGCGGCGACCTTCGGGTGGGCGCCGCTGGTGACATGGACGCGGACGCGGTGCCCGCGCGCGAACCGATGGCCGGTCGGCCACAGGTCGACGCCGATGCGGCGGACGCCGCCGGTCCCGACGGGCTTCTCCGCGGCGGCGGGCAGCCGCAGGCCGCCCTCGCAGACGTTGCGGGACGTCCCGTCCGGCGCGACGTCGCAGAGCCGGACGACGAAGTCGGTGTGCTCCCGGTCGGACCGGACGAACAGGTCGGCGCCGACCGGGCCGATCACGTCGAGGTCGGCGTCGAGGGCGGGCGAGGTGAAGACGAGCACGTCGGGGCGCCGCTCCAGCGGCCGGTTGTCGACCGGGCGGGAGCTGCCGAGCACGGTCGGCCCGCCGAGCGCGGGCGTCGGGCGGGCCGGGTCGAAGCGGTAGGTGCTCGCGGGGGCGTCCCGCGGGCCGTCCTCGCCGAGGCCGCCGCCCGCGTGCAGGTGCCACGGGACCTGCCGCGTCCCGGGCGGGGGCCAGTCGCGGTAGTGCCGCCATTCGCGGGCGCCGGTGACGTAGACGCGGACGGGGTCGCGCCGCAGCCCGGACGGGTCGCCGAGCAGGTGGGCGCGGAACCAGGCGAGCGACTCGCGGATCGTCACGAGCCCGTGGCGGGCGTCGGTGTGCCACCAGGGGCCGATGGTGAGGTACGGGACGTGCCCGGCGCCGCGGAGCGCGAGGTAGTCCCTGATCTGCCAGGGCAGGAACACGTCGTACCAGCCGCCGAGGAGGGTGACGGGCGCGGTGACCTCCCCGACGGTGCCGCTGAAGTCGCGGTCGTCCCAGTAGCCGTTCTCGCCCGCGTGGCCGGTGAGGAGGTCCTGGTAGAAGCGCATCGACCGGCCGCCGGCCAGCACGTCCAGCTCGGACAGGGGGCGGCCGGACCGCGCGGCGCGGACGGCGCGGCGCCGGGACGTCAGCGGCGCGGTCAGCATCCCGAGCGGCCGCCGCTGCCGGTGGGTCAGGTCCGTCCAGGTGAGCGCGGACTCCAGCGCGAACGACCCGCCCACGTACGCGGCGTCCCGGAACGACGACGCGGTGATCTGCAGCGACATCGCCTTCAGCTCGGGACCGGCGCCCGCCGCGACCGCCCACGCCGTGTACCCGAGGTAGCTGGGGCCGAACGCGCCGAGCGCGCCGTGGAACCAGGGCTGCCGCTTCAGCCACGCGACGGTCGCCAGCCCGTCCTCGCCCTCCCGGCCGAGCGGGTCGAACTCGCCGCCGGACCCGGCCGTCCCCCGCACGCTCTGCACCACCAGCTGGAAGCCGAAAGGGACGAACAGCAGCCCGTTGGCCAGCGCCGCCGGGCCGCGCCGCCCGTAGGGGGTCCGCACGAGGATCGTGGGCGGGCGCTCGACCCCGGACGGGACGTAGCGGTCGGTGAGCAGCGTCACACCGTCCGGCATCGTCACCGGCAGGTCGCGCTGGACGGTGTACGGGGCCAGCCCGCGGGGGAGGGGGAGCCTGAGCGGCGGTGCGGGCAGCCGGTCCCAGGGAGCGGTCAACCGGTCCCAGGGCGCCATGCCGCCTCCGTCTCCGCCGTTCTCGCTACTCCTTAGTAAGGTAACCGCTCCGGCGGCCTGCAATCGCCGGGGCACCTGACCGGGGCCGCTGGCAGGCGCGGGGTTTGTCTGGAATTGTTGCGTTCTGCACAGCCGGATCCGCGGGGGAGGACGACACATGTGGCCGGGGTCGAACCCGCCGATGGGCCCGCCGCCCATGGGGCCGGGCCCGCCGGGCGGGCCGGGGCCCTCGCGGGGTCCCGCGCGGCCGCCGATCAGGCCGTCCGCCGGCTGGTACGCCCTGCCGATCATCCTGGTCCTGGTCGCCGCGACCGGGTTCCTCACCATGCTCGCGTTCCTCTTCGACGACTCGGAGGCCGCGGACGGGCCGTCCGCGGCGGGGGACCCCGTGGCCGGGGTGACGATCGAGCTGTCGCGGGGGCACGGCTACTTCCTCTACGTCCGCAGCGGCGGCGCGTCGCCGTTCGCGTGCTCGGTGCGGGTGGGCGAGCGGTCCGGGCCGATCAGGCTGACGCGGAAGAACTCCTGGAGCGCGTCCGAGCGGCCGTCGTACCGCTACACGGCCTCGTTCGAGGCGCCCGTCTCCGGGACGGCCCTGCTCACCTGCCGCGGCACCGACGGCCCGATCCTGGTGACGCCGGACGACACCGCCAACGGGTACCTCGGGCTCGCCTTCCTGGCCGCGGTGGGCCTCGGGATGATCGCGGTGATCGCGTTCACGGTCACCGCCGTCCGCCGCAGCGGCGCCAGACGCCGCGCCGCCGCCGTCGACGCCCACCCCGTCCACAGGCCCCCGTACGGCTACTGACCGGCCCCGCCGTCAGGACGTGAGCTCGCGTTCCAGCGGGGTGCGGAAGCGCGGTGTGGCGCGGACGTCGCCGTACCAGGCGGCCATGCGCGCGGCCTCCCGCTCGATCGCGGCCGCGGCGTCGGCGCCGACGTCCTCCAGGACGCGGACGGCGATCTCGCCGTCCTTGCGCTGCGCCCAGCCGCCGACGATCCGGCCGTCCCACCAGATGGACGGGCCGATGTTGCCGTTCCGGTCGAACAGCCGCGGGCCGTGGCCGCCGAGGAACCAGCCGCGCTCCTGCCAGCCCATCGGCGTGGGGTCGAGGGCGGGCAGCAGCGCCGCCCACGGCTCGGCGGGCGCGGGCTCCGGCTCCAGGTCGTCGGACAGCGCGAGCCCGGTGGCGCCGCCGAGATCGACCTCGGTGACGTCGAGGAGCGCGAGGGCCTTCTTGACGTCACCGGCGTTCCAGCCCGTCCACCACTTCAGGTCGGAGACCGGGGCTGGGCCGAACGCGCGCAGCCAGCGGCGGACGAGCTCGGCGCGGGCCGTGCCGGCCGGGATCTCCTCGATGCCGCCGGGCAGCCACGCCTCGACGGGCGACCACCGGTACTGGCTGCTGGCCCACGACCCGTTCGGGCGCCCCCGGACGACCAGGCCCTCGCAGCCGAGCGTGACCAGGATCCAGGTGGTGACGTTCGTGGGCCTGGAGTACGGCTTGCCGGGCGCCGGGTCGACCTGCGTCCGCAGCCGGGGCTCGTCGGCGCTGAGCTGCGCGCCCGTCGCCTCCCCGCGCGCCAGCAGCGCCTCGTGCGCGGCCTTCTCGACCTCCGCGAACCAGGTGGGCACGTCCTGGATGTCGCTGCCGCGCTCGATGATGCGGGAGTAGGCGGCGCGCTGCTTGGCGGCCAGCGCGTTCGCCGTGGACGCCTGCAGCACCGGGACGAGCTCGACGGGCGCGACGAACATCGTCCGGCGCATCGCGAGCATCCGCAGCAGCGTGCGGTCGTCGTACAGGGCACGCTCCAGCGCCTCCGGCACGGCGGCGACGCTGCGGACCGCGACCGACAGGAACACGGTCGCCGGGTCGGTGGCGTGCAGCACCACCATGGACCGCGCGATGTCGAGGACGTCGTCCGTCCTGGCCTCGGCCGCCAGCCGGTGGCGGACGCCGAGCCTGGCGCGGCGCTCCGCCACGGTCATCGAACGCATGAGCGAAGCCTAGCGCGTCCCGCCGGGTCAGCCGCCCCCGCCGCCGGAGATCTTGACGACGACGTTGTCCTTGGTGACGGACTGGACCGACACGTTGAACCCCTCGGCCTGCTCGCCCTCGCCGGCGGGCACCGTCACCGTCTGCCCCGCGACCTTGAGCGTGACCATCTGGCCCTCCACCTTCACCAGCTCGGCCTTGATGCCGAGGATGGAGGCGCTCGCGTCGACGCCGCGGTCGAACGTCACCGTGCAGGCGTTCACGCCGCAGTCGGTGGTGGCGTTGGTGCCCTCGCCGCCGCACGCGGCCACGGCGCCGAGGGGGAGCAGGACGAACGGGAGGACGGCCAGCTTCCGCCGAACGGGAAAGGAGGTCATGCCGGCGAGTCTAGGGGCACGCCGCCCCCGGCGGCGCCCTCCGCAAGGCGGATCCGCGGGCGCCGGATGTAGTCCCGCGCGGTGACGGAACTGGATCTTCCGCCGCCGCCGTGTTTCGCTGGACCGGTGACGTGTGACGAATCCGGGGAATCGCGGCCGATGGTGGGTCCGGTGGTGTGCGCGGCGCTGGGCCTGGAAGCGCGGGCGGTCCGGCGGGGCCTCGCCCGGACGCCCGTCGTGGTCGTCGGCTACCGCGCCCGCCGCGCCGGGCGGGTGCCGGACGCCTGCGCCGCGCTCGTCGTCGTCGGCTTCTGCGGCGCGCTCGACGAACGGCTGCGTCCGGGGGACGTCCTGGTCGCCGACGAGATCCGCGGCTCAGGGCCGTTCCGGGGGGAGTGGGGGGTCGACCCCCCACAGGGAACAGAGCCGGGGATTGGGCCGGTGGCCTGCGCTTCGCCGCGCCTCCTGGCCGGGGAGCTCATCAAGGACGGCCTGAGCGTGCAGGTCGGGCCGCTGGTGACCGCCGACCACGTCGTCCGCGGCAAGGAGCGGGCGATCTGGGCGGCGCAGGGCGCGCGGGCGGCGGACATGGAGTCCGCCGTGGTCGCGGCGCGGGCCGGGAACCGCCCGGTCGCGGCCGTCCGGGTCGTCGTCGACGGGCCCGGCCATCCGCTGCTCCACCCGGGCACGATCGGCCGCGGGCTGGCCGCGCGCCGCATCCTGGCGCGCACCGGCCCCGCGCTCGAACGCTGGGGCGTCCTCCTGGTGCGCGGCCAGGACGAGCACGAGACCGAGGCCCGCACGTCCTGACGGCTGGGGCTGACCGCGGGGGCCCGGGTCAGCCGTGGCCCGTCCCGTGGCTCGCCCCGCCGGTGCCGCCGCCCCCGTGGTTGTCACCGTGGACGATCTTGCCGCCCAGGTCCTTGCGGAGCGTCTGCAGGGTCTGCTCCTGGCTCACCACCACCCAGCGCGCCCCCACCAGGTAGACCCCGCCCCACGGCTTGGCCTCGTGCAGCCAGGTGTTCATGCCCTGGTCGGTGGTGAAGCTGAGCAGCACGTAACGGCCCTGGGCGGTCTTGCAGTTCCCCTGCTCCAGGTCCTTCACCTTCCGCTGCCCGGTCAGCGAGCAGCTGGTCTGCTCGGCGAGCTGCGCCAGGCTCGCCGGCCTGGCGACCTTGCCCTCGTCCTCGCCGCCGGACGTCGCGTCCGAGATCGCCGAGCAGCCGGCCGCCGAGGTGAGCGCCAGGCTCACCGACAGGGCGGCGGCGCACCGCAGGGCGTGTTTCGTCAAGCGCAGGTGGTGTCGGGAACCCATCGCTCTTCCTCCGGGGTGTGATGCGCGATTCGGGTGGTGAATACGCATCCCGCCCCGGCGGGGTTCATCCGGGCGCCCTGGGTGTCAGGTCACCGATCGGGCGGCGGCGGCCGCGCGGACGTCGGGTTCCTCGGACGTGTCATGGTGCAGCCGCTGCAGGCGGATCTCGGTCTCGCGGGTCAGCGGCGCGAACCGCGCCGCCTCCAGCCGGACGCCCTCCTCGCAGTCCCACAGCCCCTCGACGGTGTAGGACTCGGCGGTATGCGGGGCCGTTCTCGTCAGCGCGGTCAGGATTCTGGGTCTCAGGTACGCGTAGGTCGATTCGGTCCAAGCGGATTTCAGCAGGGGGACAGCCTCGCCCGCGCGGAGCCGCCCGAGCCCCTCGATCGGGCTGGCGGCGCTGCTCCACTCGTGCCGGTCCAGGGCCACGCGCAGCTCGTCCATCAGCAGCGGGACGTCCTGGCGCGTGCCGTAGCGGGCGAGGATGCTCAGCCCCATGTCCTCACAACCGCCGCGCTGCGTCGCCCACGCCCGCGCCCGCGGCAGCGTCTCCGGCCCGTACTCCCGCAGCGCCCGGCACACCGCGCCGCCGTACCTGCTCGGCCGCTGCGGCAGCAGCTCCTCGGCCAGGTCGAGCAGCGCGAGCGTCCGGCGGCGGCCCAGCTCGAAGATCGCCCCGATGGCGCCCTCGCCCCGGCGCCTCGCGAGGTCCAGCAGCTCCGCCTCGCTCTGCGCGTCCCGTCCCGGTGTGGCGACCATCGCCCGGCGCGCCGCCCGTCCCGCCTCCCGCTGGCGCGCCAGGGCCTCGGCTATCCGCGGCTGGCGCGCCGCCCACGCCTCGATCACCGGATTGCGGTGCGCCGGGATCAGCAGCGCCAGCTCCGACTCGTCGCAGCGCGCGGCGACCAGCTCGTCCAAACCCACGGTCAGTGCCGGATCCTCAAGATCGATCAATTCCTCGACGGCGTCGAACCACTGCGCGCCCTCCTCGGCGTACCGCCGCAGCGGCGAGGCGGCCTCCCGCCGGCTCAACCGCACCAGATCGGCGAGGACGCCCAGCGCCAGGTCCACCCGCCACTCGTCGGCGTCGGCCTGGTCGGACGGGTCGAACAGATGGGCCGCGACCGGCCCCACGGACATCTCCAGATCGACCATCAACCGGGCGTAGTACAGCCGCCGCGACTCGCACTGGCGGTCCCATCGCGGATCGCGCCGGATGCAGTCGTAGACGTACTCGCCCGCGCCGGGCCTGTCCGCCGCGCGCCGCGCGGCCCTCCCGAGCCCCCGCTGCAGCTGACCGTGCAGCGTGCCCGCCGATTCCAAGACGACCTCGTTGTTCACTCCGCCAGAATGCGCACGAGACCAGATAACGGGCAAGTGCTTTAGCCGGAGTCTTCGCAGCGGAACGGGTGCTTTCCGCGTCGCGGACCCCGTGGGGTCACAGGGTTCTCTGGGTGATCCAGGACGTGTGGAGATCGGCGTAGACGCCTTCCTCGGCGACCAGGGCGGAGTGCGGGCCGCGCTGCACGATGCGGCCCGCGTCGAAGACGATGACCTCGTCGGCGGCCTCGGCGGTGGAGAGGCGGTGCGCGATGGCGATCGCGGTGCGGCCGCGGGTGGCGCCGTCCAGGGCCCGCTGGATGCGGACCTCCGTGGCCGGGTCCACGGCGGACGTGGCCTCGTCCAGGACGAGGAGGTCCGGGTCGGCGATGTAGGCGCGGGCCAGGGCGACGAGCTGCCGCTCGCCCGCCGACAGGGACTCGCCGCGCTGCCCGACCGGCGTGTCCAGGCCGCCGGGGAGCCCGTCGAGCCAGTCGGCGAGGCCCAGCTCGGTCAGGGCGAGGACGAGGTCGGCGTCGGTCGCGTCCGGGCGGCCGTACCGGATGTTGTCGGCCAACGACGCGTCGAAGAGGAACCCGTCCTGCGGCACCATGACGATCCGCTCGCGGAGTGAGGAGAACCGGACGCGGTCCAGCGGCACGCCGTCCACCAGGATCCGCCCGGACACCGGGTCCATGAGGCGGGTGAGGAGCTTGGCGAACGTCGTCTTGCCCGATCCGGTCTCGCCGACGACCGCGACGCGGCTGCGCGGCGCGATGTCGACGGTCACGTCGTGCAGGACGGGCGGCCCGCCCGGGTAGGCGAACCCGACCGACTCGAACCGCACCTCGATCGGCCCGCGCGGCAGCGTCTCGCCGCGCTCGCCGGGGTCGGCCACGTCGGGGACGGTGTCCAGCACGCCGAGCACCCGCCGCCACCCGGCGATCGCGTTCTGCGCCTGGTTGAACACCTCGGTGGCGGTCTGCATCGGGCTGACGAACAGCGTGACCAGGAACAGGAACGCGATCAGCTCGCCCGCCGAGACGTGCCCGCCGATGCCGAGCAGCGTCCCGGCGATGATCACGGCGGCGGTCGCGACGGCGGCGACCAGCTCGCTGACCGGGAAGGTCAGCGCCACCATGGCCTGCGCCCGGGTCTGCGCGTCGCGGTGGGCGTCGACGGTCTCGTCCACGCGGCGGCCGGTCCGGTCCTCGGACGCGTACGCGCGGATCACCGGGGCGCCGACGACCGATTCGCTGACCGCGCCCAGCAGGTCGCCCGTCCTTTCCCGCACCGTCATGTAGGCGGCGGACAGGATCCGCTGGAAGCGCCGCAGCGCCCAGGCCAGCGGCAGGAACGCCAGCCACACGAGGAGGGCCAGCTGCCAGGAGTAGACGACCATGAGCAGGCTCGCGACGACCAGCTGCCCGATCGACACGATGAACATCAGCCCGCCCGACTGCATGAACTGGCTGATCTGGTCGACGTCGCCGGTCACCCGCGACACCAGCGCGCCGCGCTTCTCGCCGCTCTGGGTGAGCATCGACAGGTCGTGCACGTGCCGGAACGCCTTGATCCGCAGCCCGGCGAGGCCGCCCTCGGACGTCTTGTACAGCCGGACGTTCATCAGGTACGAGCACACGGCCGTCACCAGCACGGCCACCGCGCACAGCGCGACCGCCGACCGGATGAACCCGATGTCCGGGCCGTCCGCGCCGCCGAGGCCCTTGTCGATCGTCTGCTGGACGGCGATGGGCACCACCACGCGCCCGGCCGTCGACAGCAGCGCGAGCAGCAGCGTCCCGGCCAGCCCCGCGCTGAACTCCGGGCTCAGCAGGATGCCGCGCTTGAGCGTGCTCAGCGCGCCTTCGGAGGACGTGTCCGTGATTCCCGTCTTCGTGGCGACCGTCATGCCAGGGCCTCCTCGCCGCCCTCGACCGCCGCCTCTTCGGCCTCGGCCAGCTCCGCCTCGGCCCGTTCGGCGTCGGCCCGCTCGTAGGCGGTGACCAGGTTGCGGTAGCCCTCGGAGCGCTCCAGCAGCTCCGCGTGCGTGCCGCGCGCGGTGACGCGGCCGTGCTCCAGGTAGACGACCTCGTCGGCCAGCGCGATCGTCGCCTTGCGGTAGGCGACGACCACGACGGTCGCGCCCCCGGCCTCCGCGGACTGCGCCTCCCGGAGGCTCTGCAGGATGCGCGCCTCCACCTGCGGGTCGACGCTGGACGTGGCGTCGTCCAGAACCAGCAGCCGGGGCCGCCGGACCAGCGCCCGCGCCAGCGCCAGCCGCTGCCGCTGCCCGCCCGACAGCGTCGCGCCGCGCTCCCCGACCCGCGTGTCGAGCCCGCCGGGCAGCGCCGCGACGAACCCCTCGGCCTGCGCGAGGCGGAGCGCCTCCCAGACCCGCTCGTCGGGGACGGCCAGGCCGAGTGTCACGTTCCCGCGGACGGTGTCGTCGAACAGGAACGTCTGCTGCGGGACGAGCGCGGCCGTCTCGGCGATCCCGCCGCGCTCGACGTCGCGCAGGTCGACGCCGTCCAGCAGCACCGACCCGTCCGCGGGGTCGACGAGCCGGACGAGCAGCGAGGTCAGCGTCGACTTGCCGGAGCCGGTCGGGCCGACGACCGCGACCGTCCGGCCGGGGGAGGCCGCGAACGACACGTCGTGCAGGACGTGCCGCCCCGCCGCGCCGGGGTCGCCGGACTCGTAGGCGAAGCGCACGTCCCGGACCTCCAGCGACGTCGCCTTCCCGCCCCCGTCCAGGGATTCGTTCCCGAAGGGGAGGGAGCCGCGCGCGTCCAGGACGCCCCGGACCCGCTCCCAGCCGACGACGCTGCGCGGCACCTCGCCCAGCACCCAGCCGAGCGCCCTGATCGGCCACGACAGCAGCGTGAACAGGTACGCGACGTTCACCAGGTCGCCCGGCGACATCGCCCCCGACTCCAGCCGCAGCGACCCGATCAGCAGGACGGCCAGCACGCCGAGGTTCGGCAGCGCCTCCAGCACCGGGTCGAACAGGCCGCGGATCCGCCCGACCGCGACGTTCGCGTCCCGCAGCGCCTCCGCCCGCCCGGCGAACCGCTCCGTCTCCGACGCCTCCCGGCCGAGGGTCTTGACGACCAGGCCGCCCTCGAAGCTCTCGTGCGCGACCTCGCTGACCTCCGCGCGCAGCTGCTGCGCGCGGGTCGCCACCGGCGACAGCCGCCGCTGGTACACGACGTTGATCAGCGCGACGGCGGGGAAGACCAGGAACCCGACCCCGGCCACGACCAGGTCCGTCACCGTGATCGACACCGCGGCGATGAACAGCATGAACACCACGCCGACCGCCATCGGCAGCGGCGCGATCGGCGCCCACACGGCCTCCACGTCCGCGTTGGCGTTCGACAGCAGCTGCCCGGTCGGGTGCCGGTGGTGCCACGCCAGCGGCAGCCGCAGGTACTGACGGGTGACCGCGCGCCGGTACTCGGCCTGCAGCCGGTATTGCATGAGGCCCGCGTAGAACCGGCGCCCGGCCACGCCGACCGCCTTCAGCAGCGCCACCCCGACGATCAGCACGGCGGCCCCGGCCAGCGACCCGGCCGTGGTGTCCCCCGACTCGAACGCGGGCAGCACGACCTCCTCGGTCGCCCAGCCGAGCACCGTCGCGGTCGCCACGGTCATCGCCGCGTACAGCGCGCTGGCGAGGACCGACAGGGTGAACACGCGGGGCTCGGCCTTCACCGCGACCCACAGCACGCGCATCCCCTCCCGGAGGACATGCGGGCTGACGCGTCTGGACGCAGGTGGCACGGCGACTCCTCGATCACTGCTGGTGCCCGGGGAATGTCCCCCTGCGACCGGGTTGTGGGGGGTTGCGGGCCTGGATATGCCTACCATCCGGCCCGCGCGCTTATTCCC
>NZ_SMJX01000162.1 GCF_004348535.1 Actinomadura sp. KC216 | reverse complement strand
CGGTGAGGCGGTCCAGGGCGTTGGACACCGCGCCCGCCGAGTGCCCGATCACCTTGGCGATCTCGTGCGGGGTGAACTCCGCCCCGGGGTGGGCGGTCAGGTGCCCGGCGACCTTCGCGCGCATCTCACCCGGCCCCGAACGCGGCGCACCCGACGCCGTACGCGGGCGCCCGTTCGCAGCGGCGCGCACCAGCCGCCGTGCCCTCCCCGACCCGCCGTAGGCGGCCTCCACCGCCGTCAGCGCCGCCGCACCATCCCCGGCGTCCAGACCGGACAGCGCCGCCCCGACCGCCTCCTGCAGCGCCGTCAGCGCGTCACGTGCCTCGGCCACCGCCGCCGCATCCATCCCCGCACCCGCTTCTGTGTCCCCGGCGTCGGCATCACCGGCGTTGGCGTGCTGGGTCGTGGTGGCGGTGTCCGCGCCGGTCGGTGTGCCGGTAGCGGGGACGTCAGCCGTTGGCGCGTCTTCGCCGGACGCGTCCGGTGCGGTGTCGGTGGTCGTGGTGTCAGCGGTTCCGGTGGTGGCCGTGACCGGGTGCCAGGTGTCGGGCTGGCGCTTGCCGCCGTCGTGTCCGCCGCGCGTGCGGGTGGCGCGCCCGTCCTGTTCCAGGGCGGTCAGGGTCCGCGCCACCGTCGCGCGGCTGACGCCCGACGCCTCCGCGATCGCGGTCACACTGGCGCCGGGATTGGCCGTCAGCGCGTCCCACACGTCCCCAGCCGCCCCGGACGGACGCGCCCCGCCCGTGATTGCTGCGGCGCCGTTTCCGGTGTTCTCGGTGCCCGTGACGCCGTTCCCAGTGTCGCCATTGCTGGTGATGTTCTTCGCGGCCATTTCGACTCCCATTCGATGCGTCTGGCGACCAGGATTTCCGGCGCCGTTCCCCTTCATCGGGAGCTCGACCATTTCTCGATGCCGCACCACCAGGCAAGCATCTTCGGCCGCTTTTTATTCACCTCAACGGCTGAACCATCTAACCAACTACATCCCGCGCCACTAAACCCACCCAGCGGCAAAGCAGAATTGCACTGATTTATAACCGCACCCTCGTTCGGCCGTACGACTTTTCAGAGACCCGCTGCGGAGAAGGTGCGGGTTCCGAACCCGGTAACACTTCTCAGAAGGCGTTTCGTGCCTCGCTGCAGGTGATAGAGCGGTGGCGGCAAAGCGACTCAGCGGCACGCGACCTCGCTTGGGGCACGCGGGGCCGGCGGTCAGCCTGGCCAAGGAACTAGCCAATGCGGGGCGATATATAGGGAGCGGTCAGTGGAGAACTGCGGGGACAGAACAGTTCCACTCCCAGCACCCGAGCTATTACCAGGGGTCGCCCTGGTGACGAGTCGGGGCCACGAACAGAATATGCACCACCCGCAGCGACCTGCCCAGACACCGCCGACCGGGCCTTCTTCTCATAGACAGAATCCCGAAAAGAACCCCGAATAGAAGGGGCAACCAAACCCCGAAAAGACGAGACGGCCGCCGAGGCGCGCCAGCGAATAAATGCATACAGATCGCCATAACGGCGACGGCCCCGTCCGCAGCCCAGTGAGACTGGGTCTACGGGCGGGGCCCTGACCTGCCGATGTTGCCTCTACTCTGTCCCCAGAGGGGCCAGCCTGATAAGCCCAGGCTGGCCTCTCCTCATGAGACCAGCGAGGCCGCCTGCCCGGTGCCGGACTGGGCGGGGAGGCGAAGGTCCATGTTCGCCCAGACGGTGAACCCGTTGGCCGAACTGCCGTGGACACCGGTCGTCAGCGCCAGCCTGGACACCGTGAGCAGGCCGTAGCCGCCCACCCGCGGTTCACACCCCGGCATCTCGGACCGGATCGTGGGCACGCAGCCTCCACCCAGGTCAGTCACCGCGACGCGTGCGAATTCGCCCAGCGTCACCTCCAGACCGAACCAGCCCTGCTCGCCTCCCGAACGCGAGTGCCGGACCGCGTTGGTGGCCAGCTCGGCCGCCACCACCGCCGCATCCTCCTCACGCCCGGTGCCCTCGAACAGCATCGCGACGAACATCCGCGCCGTGCGCACCTGGTCTTCCCGGCCCTGGTACACCCGACGCCAGCGCATGGGCTCCGCCCCCCACAGCCACTGGCCTGCGGTCGACAGGCCCCAATTTCCCGTTCCCATTTCCCCGTTCTCCTTCTTTCGGGCATGCGTCATCCACACCAGCGAATGACGCCGGACAGCATCAATGAAGGAACGACTCTCACGGTGGGTCAAGTGCTGGACACGATCAACAAACAGAGGACCGCATCCTGCGGGACAAGCCGGCCAACCTGTTCGCACATGTTGGACATATCTCAACTTCGAGCCACTAAGCGACCTATTTCAAACTGGTAGTCCCTCAGAGCAACACGTTGAGCGCCGCCGAAAGACAAGCGCCGCTGGCGTCGGACTGCCCAATATCAGAGGCGTCGCTTGCGCGTGCCGAGCGTGCGGTCCGGGACATGAGCGTGAGCAGTGACCGCCGACGGCTGCGACACAACTTCAATCCATCGGCTAAGACCTGTGCCTGCTGTGATCGCCCTGGGTGTCGTCAGGCAAGGTGTCCGGTGACCGATCGGAGATCCTTTACCAAGAAACCCTGTAGTCGACGAAGGCCCAGGCAGTTGCCGTTTTGAGCACTCGCCCGGCTTTACCTCCCCGGGCGGGAGTACGACTGACACACAGTGTTCTCGCAGGTCACTGCTCTTCTAAGCAGATCATGAACACACCGTGGACACCGTCCCCGCCCACGAGGTGCTCATCATCTGCACACACCGTCACCGATACCTGACGCCGTCGATCCGTCACGACCTTCGGGGGCGTCATGACCAACCACCAGATCAACGACCAGCGTCCGGCCAGTGCAACCACCGGTCAGCGGTCGAGCAACGCGCTGACCGTGGCCGAGCGCTCATTCGTGCTGCTGACCACCGGTCCGAACCCGCTTGCAATCGAGGGATCCGTCATCGGGCACGGCCTGCCCGCCAGGCCGGTCGACCTGCGTGAGCTACGTGCCCTGCTGCTGGACCGGGCCTCGTCCGACGAGTTCAAGGACGCCGTGTGGCGGCAGCTCATCCACCGGGCTCGGACTGGAGGCCCCTCCTGGGTGGTGGGTTGCGCCGGAGTGGCGATGCCAGGTCTGAAGAGCACCGCAGCCCGGGTCATCCGCTACAGCCCAAGCCGACTCGCCGACGACATCGTCTCGGAACTGCTGGTCGAGTTCGTCGCACAGCTGGCGCGCATCGACATCGAACGTTCGCACATCGCCGCCCGGCTGATGCTGTGGGCACGCAAGGGGGCACTACGCGCTCGCGGTCGGGAAATGCGCGACGTGCCATACGACCCCAATGAGCTGCCTGCCTCGGCATCCATCTCCAAGACGGACCCGGTCGCGCTGCTCCTGGAGGCTGCACGTCAAAAGATCATCACTCCGGCTGCCGCCGAACTGATCATCGCGACACGGTTGGACGGCCTGTCCGTCCAAAAGCTGGCCAGCGACCAGGGCCTGCCGGCAAGCCGCCTCTACAAGCAGCGCCAGGCCGCCGAGCTCCGTATCGTGACCGCAATCCAGGAAGGACGAATCTCCACCACCTCTACCATTCTGCATGCGAACGCATAACGCCTAAGTAACTTTGCCGCCCCGGCCATCCGGAGTATTAGGCCGCCCCGGCGGACATGTCTTCATGGAGGAACACGCTCGCCGCAGCATGATCGGTAATTGATCTCGCGCGCGCTTGTGATCGCCTGGTGTCGCCCGCCCTGCCTTTGCGGGCGACACCAGATCCCGCCGCGTGGACTTCCTCCTGGACGTACCGCTCCGGAAATCCCAAGGGATCGTCGAGATCGTTAAGTGCGGGCGTTGGGAGGTCCAGAAAACGCTAGTTGCGGGCGATAACGGCGGAACGCGGAGAATGTCTTGAGGTGTCAACTCCGGTTACGCAAGTGCAGCGTCTGCGAGAGATGCCGGTGCCATACTGTTGACCAGGGTCTTCGGCTCGGGAGAGGAGGTGCTTTGTGATCGACGATGACACCGCGTCGGGGAGGGCGGACGATGACGTCGAGGTACCGCCTCTGGCACGCAAGGTCGATTACCTGTTCCGCCGGATGCATCCGGACGACCGCGGGCCCTACTCGCTTCAGGAGGCCGCGGCCGCGATCGAGGAGCTGACCGGGGAGAAGATCTCACACAACACCCTGTGGAAGCTGCGGACCGGCAAGCACGACAATCCCACCAAGCGGGTGCTGGAGGCCCTGGCGACCTTCTTCGGCGTGCCTCCCTCCTACTTCTTCGACGATGAGGTGTTCCGGGCCGTCGAGGAGCAGATCGAGTTGCTGACCGTCCTGCGCGACACCGGGGCACGCGGCGCGCACCTGCGTAATTTCCTGCGGTTGTCGCCCGAGGCGCAGCAGATGGTCGGTGAACTGATTGAGTCGACCGCCCGCTTGGAGCAGCGCACCAGACCTGACGATCCCGATTCCTCTCCAGATGGTTGAGCCATCTGTGGCACAATCACAGTCGGTGACGAGAGAGTTGCACTAAGTCGGTCACCGAGAGGGAGCGCCTGGCGTTGACATCGGGGAGGTGACCAGTGCGAGGTGCGCTGCGACGGCGGTGCCGTGCTCGTGTGGAAGCGCTGGAGGTCCCCGAGCCGTGGGATTTCGAGCAGTTCCGTGCCAGTGTCGCCGCTCTCACGGGCCGCCCGCTGCGGGTGATGGAGATCCCCGCTATGCCAGCCGGACTGTGCGGTGTGTACGTCTCCACCACTGGCGCTGACTACGTGTACACCACGACGGGAACCACGCAGTTCCATCGCGAGCACATCGCGTTGCATGAGATCGGCCATCTGCTCGCCGGTCACCGGGGCGAGGTGGGCGTGGGAGATCTCGCCAAGGTGTTGCTTCCCGATCTGAGCCCCGAAGTGGTGCGCACGGTGCTGGGGCGCACTAGTTACACCAGCGAGCAAGAGCGGGAAGCCGAGTACTTCGCCACTTTGGTCTTGGAGCGGTCGCGGCCCGGCCGAGTCGAGCCTCGGGTCGCTGTCGCTGATCCAGCCGTCGCCGCCCTGCTTGCCCGGTTGGAGGACAGCTGGGGACGCCGCTCGGTGAATCGGCGTTCCGGGCCGATCGACCAGACCGCCGCCGTCGAGTCACCAGCACGCGATGCGAAGGGTGAGCCGAGCCGCTAGCCGATGCCGGCGAGCGGACGACTCCCACATCATCCGGGGGCTGTCGATGATCAACCTGGTGTTCTGGACGGTCGCCGCGGTGACGTTCGCTGCGGCAGCAGGCAAGGCGCGTGGCCTGCGCGATCCTGATCCTCCACCTGGGCTGAGGGCGGCGTGCCTGATGCTCGTGACGTTCGGCTTGGCCTTGCTGTTGATCTCGGACGGGGCGCAGCAAGTGGAGAGCGCGCTATTCCCCAATCTGGGTCGTCTGCTGTCCAACCTGTGCACGACGGTGGCCGCCTTCGCCGCCTTGGCGCATCTGCTGAGTGTCACGCGCCCACCGGTGGAGGCCCGAGTACGCATCCGCCGCTGGCTGGTAGCGCTGCTGGCTGCCGTAAGCGCCATGACCGGGCTGTTCTTCTCCAGCCCCTTGCCGCCGGTCATCGGCGGCTTCGGTGCCCTTTACCGTGACCGCCCCGCGTTGGTCGCTTACACCCTGATCTACGCACTGTTCCTGGGGTGTGCTCTAACGGGCCTGGCGTTGATCACCGTACGATACGCAGGCCTCGCCGCCCGGCCCGCACTCCGCGGCGGGATGCGGATCGTGGCCTTTGGATGCGTCCTGGGGATCGTCTACCTGGCCGAGAAGACGGTCGTGGTGCTCACGCAGTGGTTGCATCTGGCCTCGCCCGTGCCGGGCCATGACAGGCCGTGCCCTAGCCCACTTCATCCGCTCGGGTGCGTGTTCTCGGTCGGCTTGCCGGTTCTAGCGGCGCTGGCGATCACAATCGGCATGACCCTGCCCGCATGGGGGCCGGCCGCGATGGCCCCGGTCCGGTGGCTGCGGTATTGGCGGACGTATCGGCGCTTGGACCCGTTATGGACGGCATTCGCGGCTGCGATGCCGCAGATCGTCCTGCCCAGAAGCGGGGCGGACCGTTTCAGCTACCGCTACGGGGTGCACCGCCGGGTTATCGAGATCCGTGACGGGCTGCTGCTCCTTGGGCCTTACCGCGACCCCGTCGAAGGCAACGGGACCGAGACCACCGCGTGCGGTGCCGGTCTTCCGGTTCGACAGTCTGCGGCACTGCGGGAGGCGATCTCGATCCGTCTGGCATTGGCCGCTTACCAGTCTGGACGACCTGCAGCAGGACGGACTCGCAGTGCCATTCCCGCCGAAACCGCCCCCCGAGCCGGCCACCAGGAGAAAGACACGATGAACAGCGAGGTCGGCGGCGATCTGGACAGCGAGGCCGGCTGGCTGATGGAGGTGTCCTTAGCGTTCTCCGCCACTGCCGACGTACCCGTGGAGGCCCTCCCTGAGGACACGCCTCGTCCACGTCCATGACGCCGTAGCGTCCCGCGATCCCTATCGAGGAGTCCCTTGTGTTCGACGCCGACTTCCACCGCGACCCGTACCAGGTCTTTGACCGCCTCCGCAGCCAGAGCCCGGTGCAGCGAGTGCAAGTCTCCTCCCGCGGCCACCACGCCTGGTTGATCACCGGATTTGAGCAGGCCCGCGCCGCCTTGGCCGACCCGAGGCTGAGCAGGGACACCCGCCGCTTCGGGTACCTGTTCGGCAACCGTCGCGACATCGCCCCAGCGATACAGGCCACGATGTTGGCTACCGATCCTCCCGACCACACGCGGCTACGCCGCCTGGCCGCCCAGGCGTTCACCTCCACCGCCGTGGACCGGCTTCGCCCCCGCATCCAGCAGATCACTGACCAACTGCTGGAGACGATCGCGCCTCAGGGCGCCGCCGACCTGATCGCTGAGTTCGCCGTACCGCTGCCGGTCACCGTTATCTGCGAGCTACTGGGCGTCCCCGAAAACGACCGCCCCCAGCTCCGCCACTGGTCCGACACCCTGTTCACCACTGCCGACGCCACCGTCCGCGACGAGGCCTCCCACCACATCGCCGACTACATGACGGCCTTGGTCGCCAGCAGGAACCACCACGCCAACCGGAGCCCAGCCCCTCCAAGCGAGGACGGGGACCTGCTCGACACCTTGATCGCGGCCCGACATAGCGGTGACCGCCTCAGCCAGGAGGAAGTGGTGTCGCTTGCGGCGCTACTGGTAATCGCAGGACACGAGACGACCACAAACCTGATCGGCAACGCCGTGCTGGCCCTGCTGCTCAATCCCGATCAGCAGGCCGCAGTGACCACCGATACCGACCTCCTCGCCCCAGCCATCGAGGAATTTCTGCGCTACGACTCGCCCCTCGGGATCGCCACCGTCCGGTTCACTACCGAGCCGGTCGCCTACGGCCCTACCGTGATCCCCGCCGAGCAGATCGTCATGATCTGTATCGGTGCGGCCAACCGCGATCCTGCCCACTACCCCGCCCCCGCGGCCCTCGACCTCACCCGCGCCGGAGGGCGGCACGGCCACCTGGCCTTCGGTCACGGGCCCCACTACTGCCTGGGATCCGTGCTGGCCCGCGCTGAAGCCCGCATAGCTCTGGAAACCCTGCTTCACCGTCTTCCCGAGCTGCACCTGGACGCCATGCCCGAACAGCTTGTCTGGCGTCCCAGCCGGATGATGCGCGGCCTTCGGACCCTTCCGGTTCGCTGGCATCCCCGCCCCTTCTGAATCACCAGACGAACGAGCTGCCTCTCACCACGGCACGTGTTGAGACACACGCCGTCCATCACTTTTACTCCGAGACATGGTGACGATCAGGGCCCAATCCGTTGACAGGTCGAGTTGATGCAACTACTCTCCGTGGAGGTCTTCACTTATAAGTGAAGCCGGATCGTTCAGGTGACGACTCCACGGGGGATACATCATGGGCAAGGACGCCCTCACAGCAGGATGGTCAGACGGGGAAGCCGTTGGCGCCCGTGCGGTCTTCGTCCCAGCCGCGCAGGCCCTGACACGGATCATCCACACTTACGCGCCCGCGCAGGCGGCGCTGTTCCAGCCCGCTCATTGGAGAGGCCTGCAGCCCGACCCTTACGCCCTGCGCCGTGAGAGCGATGCGTTGGCCGATCGTAAGGTCCTTGACCTCGAACTGACGGCGATCAGCATCGCGAACGAGGCCATCGCCATCAGCCCCGAACTGAACAACACCTCCACGACCGCCTGCGGCAGGCTCCGCCACGGCATCAGTTGGGTCAAGGGGGTGAGTTGGATCATGAACGCTGCCCGACCCGTTACTGACGCTGCCGCGGACACCAAGGCATGCCGGCTTCTCGCCCAGGCGGCCGCCGTCGAGCCGCATTTGCGCGACCAGGGCGTGCGCAGCCCAATGGACACGCTCGGGCCGTCCTGACACTGGCAACCTCACCCGGCCAGGGCGCAAGGCGTGTGAAAGTCCCGACACGACAAGGGCTAATAGCACGTGACCCTCTGTTGGCGTCCGAGCTCAATTCCTAGAAAAGCAATCAGTTCTTGAGCGCAGTGGCGCTCACGCCTCGCCATGCGCGCTGGACACGATAAACCGCGAGAAACGATACCTAAGACGTCGAGTGTTTCGCATCGTGCCCGCACCCTCACCCAAAGAGAGCTCGGACACGATGCATAACTCCGGAAACACTTACCTCTGCAATGTCGCCTCACCGACATCAACGGGTCTGAGAACCCACGCGAGGTGAACAACTAACTCGTCAACGCAATGTCGCTTACAACGGTCAGCGGCACCACCCCCGAGGATGTGTGAGCACCATGACCACAAGACCGACCAGACAGGCCAGAACTCGCCACTACCCCGCTCAGCGTGGGAGCGTCTGCATGGCCCGCGACCAGACCATCACGGCGCTTTGCAAATGGCGGCTTCCGGTCTCGGTGGACGACGCCGCTCTGGTCGTCAGCGAGTTGGTCACCAATGCCATCCAGACGTCGGAGCCCACCGACCAGATCACCCTCCACCTGCGGTGGTTCGGAATCGGGCTGGTGATCGGCGTCTGGGACGCCTCCACGGAAATGCCGATCGTCGGGATGGTCCGGACCCTGGCACCGGACGACATCACCCCCGACCCTCGGGCCCTTGGGGACGACGATGACCGACCGGGTGGATGGGGGCTCCCTCTGGTCCAGGCGGTGGCCACCGCATTCCACGTGGAGCGCACCCACTCGCCGATCGGCAAATGGGTGACCGCGCTGCTCCCCACCACAGCCAATGCGATTAGGAAGGAACGTGATGGTGTCGCCTGAGGTCCTCACCGTACTGGCGTTGTGGGCGATGGCGATGATTTGCATCGTGATCGTGCAGGCGGTGCGGCCGGCCAAACTCACGCCTCGACGCTGGATGATGGCCGTAGTCGCCATGCTGCTCCTGACAGGGTGCACTGCTGAGGAATCGTCCGTTCCGCTGCCTACCGCGGCTAAGTCACCCTCGGAATCGCCGCCGCCGCATTCCGACGCTGAGGCGATCAAGCGTTCTTACATCGCATTCATCGAGATCCTCGACCGCGCCGACTCGTTGCCGACTGGTACTCGCCAGCAGGAGCTCGCGCGCCACATGACCGACCCCCAACTAACCAGGGTGATCAACAGAACCCAAGAAATGAATGAAGAGAATATCGCATCGTACGGAAAAGTGGTCGCACATGTGCGGGAGATCCAGGTCAATGGCACGGATGCCACGCTGCGCGACTGCCAAGACTCGCGCGATGCGGGGGTAATGAACACGCTCACCGGCAAGAAAATCAATCGCGGTATCGAGAAGGAGAGCATCAAGGCCTATCTGTCCAAGGGACCCGACGGTCGATGGCGTGTCACAAAAGCGGTCTCCTACGGAAAGGGCTGCTGAGCGATGCCCATCTCTCTCATAGTCCTCACTGCGGCGACCCCGCTCAGTCTCGTCGTCACGATTTCGTCCCCTCAAGAGCCGACCCCACCGGTTGTCGACGAAAATATCCGCAGCTACTGGTTCGGCGCCGAGCAGAATGGAAGGCCAGGTGGCTCCACAGGCGAGCCCGAAGGGCCATCGGAGAACACCGCTCCTTCAAACGGTGATGAGGAACAGTCCATCGGCCCTCATGAATGCAAGACCGTAAAGGACAACGTTCAGGTCTGCACTCCCGTTCGCCGGAAGGAAGGCGGCCCTAAGGTGTCGCCTGCGCAGTTGGCGATGGAGGAATGGAGACGGTTGCCGATTCCCGCTCCACGCGTGCGAACGGCTCCGCCACGTCGGGCCGCTGGACTGGTTGGGTTGCCGGAGTGGTTCTGGGTGACGAACTGGCGGTCGTTGGGAGGACGGGCATCGGCCGGTGCAGCGTGGGTCGAGGTGTCCGCCATCCCACAGCGGATGACGATCGAGCCAGGCGACGGACGCCATACGGTCCGCTGTCCAGGCCCCGGGGCGCCGTACGTTCCGACCAAGTCGGCAACCTCGCAGCACACGAACTGTTCGCACACCTATGTGCGGTCATCGGCGGCTCAGCCGGGCGGTGCTTATCGAGTGCGGGTGGCAGTGGATTGGGGCGGGACCTGGCGGAGCTCGGAAGGGACCGGCGGGGTGTTGCCGCCGTTAAGCCGGTCGACGAGTTTCCGGTTGCGGATCGCCGAGGCCCAGGGCCTGTACGGATGAGGGGCGTCATGACGTCGATCAGCAAGAAGTCTTCACGACCTGGCTCGTCATCGTCGTCCCCGACATCGGGCGGGAACGCGGGCAGCGCAACGGCGAGGCGATTGGCGCGCCAACGACGGCCGGGGTGGATCGCGGCCGGGATCATGCTCGTCGCACTGGCTGTCTTGGCCAATGTGTACATGTTGCGTTCGTCGAGCAACCGGGTCTCGGTGGTGCGGGTGGCACGTGAGGTCCCGGTCGGTCAGCAGATCGTGCGTCTCGATGTCGATGTCGCCTGGGTGGCGGTGGACTCAGCCGTGGCGACGGTTCCGGGACGCCAATTGACGCAGGTCGTGGGGAAGCGAGCGGCGGTCGGGCTGCGTAAGGGGACGTTGCTGGCGGCGTCGCAGTTGACGGCGCAGGCGGCCCCGGAACGCGGTCAGGCGCTGGTGACCGTGCCGCTCAAGACCAGCGCGGTGCCGCCGGGGCTGGCGCCTGGCTGGCGTGTGCGCGCGGTGTTCACCGCAGGTCCTCAAAGCCAAGCAACCGGAACAGCCCTTTCCCAAGCAGCCGCACCGGGTGACGTCCCGGCGATCGTTGACCAGGTGGGCGAGCCGAGTGCAGACGAGTTGGTGACGGTGTCGTTGCTAGTGCCCGAGGCAGACAGCAGTGCGACGGCGCGGCACGCAGCGGCCGAACAGGTCGTGCTCGTAGTGACGGACAGGCGAGGCTGAAATGGCGCTGTACTGTCTGGCCTCTCCCGGCGGGTCGCCGGGGGTGACGACGACCGCGCTCGGGCTGGCTCTGGCCTGGCCTGGGAAGGTGCTGCTGGCCGAGTGCGATCCGATGGGGCGCCGGGTGCTGCCCGGTTACATGGCCGATCGGTTGCGGCAGCCCGCGGGCCCAGGGCTGCTCGGACTCACGACCTCGGCGAGTGCCGAGTCGGACGTGTCCGCTCTTCTCGAGCAGTGCGTTGTCCCGCTGGATGAGGACGGCCGAGCCGAGCTCCTGCATGGGATCCGCGATCCTCGGCACGCCGCGCACCTCGCCGCTCTATGGCCCCTCGTAGCCCGAGCATTGGCGACCCGTGAGGGAGATGTGATCGCTGACTTGGGACGCCTCGGTGGTTCGGAGATGCCGGTGGCGTTGCTGGAGGCCGCCGACCTCGTGGTCGTCGCGCTCAAGCCAACGCTCGCGCAAATCGATGCGGCCAGGCCGCGCCTGGACGTCCTACGGACTCTCGCAGGTGATCATGGGCAGATCGCCGTTTGCCTGATCGCGAACGGTCCCTATAGCGCGGCCGAAATCCGTCGCGTGTTGAAGGCTCCCGTGCTGGCCGAACTGCCCTGCTCGTCGGCCGACGCGCAGGTGCTGTCGGACGGTGCGCGCCCACGCAGGACGTTCCGAGCGTCCTTGCTCCTGCGCTCCTTCGACCGTCTGGGCAAGCGGATGCGTGAGCAGACAGAGCCGCGCGACGAGCCGACCGCCACATCCGACGGCCCTCGCGTCACCGCACAGACGGTGGTGGAGGCAGCCGCGCGCACGACACCAGCAGGGGGACGCTCATGAGTGGGACACCGTGGAGCCCTTCCACACCGCCCGTCTCTGCCACGTTCAGCGGTATCGCAGCCCCATCTGGTCAATCTCACGGAGTCGACCTGTGGGTGGCGGCGCGTGAGGTGTCCGCACGACTGGTGGACGTCCTTACCGACGGCGAGGATCGAGTGCGGGCGTGGCACGTGATCGAGTCGCAGGCCCAGGTGTGGGCGCACGAGCAGATGTCGGCGGGACGTACGGTCCCGGTCGAGGCACAGCGCCAGGTGGCGCGGCTGGTGTTCGACCGCCGATTCGGGCTGGGCCCGTTGCAGCCGTACGTGGACAGCCGCGATGTGGAGAACATCGTCGTCAACGGCTGCCGAGAAACGTGGGTGACCTACACCAGCGGGGTGAAGGAGCCGGGTCCGGCAGTAGCCGAGACCGACGAAGACCTGATCGAGTGGGTGCAGCTACTGGCGCGCCGCGGCAATTCCGGCCGTGAGTTCTCGCATGCCTTTCCGCTGCTGGACGTCGCCCTGCCAGGAGGAGTGCGGTTGGCCGTCGTCGGTTGGGTCTCTCGGCGCCCGCACCTGGCGATCCGGGTGCACCGCCTGGTCGACACCACCCTGGAGGAGCTCACCACCAACGGGACGCTATCGCCGACGTTGCAGGAGTTCTTGTCGGCGGCGGTAAGGGCACGGCGGAACATCATCGTGTGCGGGGAGGTCAACACCGGCAAGACCACGCTGGTGCGCGCTCTCACGGGTGAGATCCCCGCAGCCGAGCGAGTCATCACGTTGGAGAGCGACTTCGAACTGTTCCTGGACGATCCGGCCCTTGCCCATCGGCGCTCGGACGTCGTCGCGCTGGAGGCTCGCCAGGCCAACGCCGAAGGTGCCGGGCAGGTGCGGTTGCAGGATCTGGTGCCGGCGTGCCTGCGACTGAACCCGGACCGGGTGATCGTGGGTGAGGCACGGCACGGAGAGCTCGCGCCGATGCTGGAAGTCATGTACTCGGGGGCGCGCGGTTCGATGTGCACCCTGCACGTCCACCGTCCCGAGCACGTCTTCAACCGGGTGGTGCAGCTCGGCCGCCGCGCCGACCTCGGCCTGTCGGTGGAGGATCTGCATCTGATGTTCGGCCTGGCCGAGCCACTGGTGGTGTATCTGCGACGGAACTCAGTCAGCAACGACCGATTCGTCTCCCAGGTGATGGAGGTCGGCCCGCCTGCGGACTCATCGGAGCCGACTCGCAACCAAATCTTCGTTTCCGGCGAGGACGGCCGCGCGATCCCGGCGGGCGGACACATCAGCGCCGCCCTGCTGAATGACCTCACTGAACACGGTTTCGATCCGGACCTGCTGGCCGCTGAACCCGTCCAGGCGGGCGGTGGCTGGTCATGACAAGCCTTTTGGCCGCATTCACCGGCTGGTGCGGTGCCGTCGGCATCGTCGTTCTCGCCGCCGGTGTCCGAGGGACCGATCCGGCGGGCGAGGAGGGGCGTCCGCCGGATCGGTTGCGGTTGTTGGTGCGGTCTGCGACCTCGTCACAGCGGCGGAACCGGCTGCTGGCCGGGATCGGTTCCGGGCTGGTGGTGTTGCTGCTGACCCGGTGGCCGGTGGCCGCCCTGGCGGTCACCGCCGGGGCGTACGCGTTGCCGCCGATGTTGTCGGGACGCGCGCCGCAGCGCCGGATCGCGCGCCTGGAGGCTTTGGCCCAATGGTCGCGGCGGCTGGCGGAGATGATCGGCGCCAGCCGCGGGCTGGAACAGGCCCTCGCCGACAGCTTCCGCGTCGCCCCCACTCCCATCCGGTCGCAGGTCCAGGTGCTTGCGGGGCGATTGAAGAACCAGGGGGGCACAGAGCAGGCGCTACGAGCGTTCGCCGACGAGCTCGACGATCCGATCGGCGACCTGATCGCTTGTGCGCTGCTGCTGGCCGCCCGGCGCCGCGGCCCCGGCACCCGGGAGGCGTTGAGTCTGCTGGCCGACGCAGTGGAGCAGGAGGTGATCGTGCGACGCGACGTCGAGGCCGAACGCGCCGGGCTCCGAACGACTCTGATTGTGATCGTGGCGTCCGTCGCTGTGCTGAGCGTGCTGTTCGCCTCGTCCCACACTCTGGCCGCCCCTTACGGCACGCCGTTCGGGCAGGGGGTGCTCGCCGTTGTGGCCGCGATTTACACGGCGGGACTGGTGTGGATGCGACGGCTGGCCGTCCTGTCAACCGGCACGCGATTCCTGCACATGGGCGATGGATTCGCAGAGTTCGTTGGGCCCCGGCTCGCTCGCGCTGAACGGCGGCCGAGCCGGTGACCGCGGTGGCAGTCCTCGCGGGATGTCTAGCCGGCACCGGTCTCATCCTGCTCATCCGCGAGTTGTGGCCCGCTCCCCCGCACCTGGACGCGGCGCTAGCCCGGGTGCAGGCCACACCGCTCCCCACCACCTTCGCCCCCACCAGCACCCCAAGCGGGCTTGAGCGCCTGGCCCGGTGGCTGGCGGAGCGGGTGGCGCGCCCCGCCGGGATGCTCGCCGTTCCCCGCTCGGACCTGGCGCTGCTGGGCCGACCGGTCGAGCGGTTCATGCTGGGCAAGCTCGCCCTGTTCCTGACGGGCCTGACCGCACCCTCGGTGCTCGGCGGCCTGGTGGCGCTCGCCGGGGGTTCGCTGCCCTGGGCCCTGCCCGTTCTTGCCAGCCTGGTGCTGGCGGCGGTGCTGTCCCTGGTCCCGGACTGGAACGTGCGTTCTCAGGCCAGGCAGCGGCGCCGCGACTTCCGCCACGCTTTCACCTCCTACCTGCAACTGGTCGTGCTGGAACGCCAAGCTGGCGCCGCCCTGAACGCCGCGCTTGAGAACCCCGCGCAGATCACTAGCGGGTGGCCGTTCCAGCGCATCAATCAAGCGCTGACGCGGGCGCGCCACGCCCAGCAGCAGCCCTGGCGCGCGCTTGCCCAGCTCGGAGCCGACATCGACGTTGGCGACCTGATCGATCTCGCGCACACCGCCGAGATCGCCGGTGGGGAAGGCGCCAAGATGCACGACGTGCTGGTCGCCAAGATCGGTTCGATGCGGCATGAGGCGTCCGCTGCCGCACGTGCCGAGGCCAACGCTCGCACTACTGCGATGTGGGTGCCCACCTCGCTGCTCATGCTCGGGTTCGTCGTCCTGATCGGCTTCCCGTTCTTCTCCAAGCTCCTGAGCTCCGGCTAACACATCCGCATCACGAATTCGGGGGACCATGAACACAATCACCACCGTGGCGGTACGCGTCTTGGCCGCCGCCCTCAACCGCATCGCCGACCTTGACGCCCGTAGCGACCGTGGATCGGGCGTGGTCGAGACGATCATCATCGTCGCCGGGTTCGCCGGTCTGGCCTTCACCGTCTACCTCGCGGTCTCCGGGAAGGTGAACGGCTGGATCAGCAACATCCCCGGCGCCAGCGGCCCATGACCCGCCCCGGCCCATCCCGAAGACGACTGCGTGACGCAGGTTCCGCCACCGTCACCGCCGCCATCATGTTTCCGGCCGTGGGGCTGCTGTTCCTAGTGCTGGCCCAGGCGGTGCTGGTGTCGGTCGCTGGCAACGTAGCGCTGTCGGCCGCCGAAGAGGGCCTCCGCGTCGCCCGCGCCCGACACGGCACAGCCGCCCAGGGCCAAGCGGCAGCCGTGCATTTCGCCCTAGCCGAGCCTGTCCTACAGGCGCCCATCGTTACCGTGTCCGGCTCCACGACCATCACCGTCCAAGTGACCGGGAGCGCGCCGTCGATCCTGCCCGGCGTCAGCATCGGCATCACCCGCACGGCCCGCGGCGCCCGCGAACGCTTCACCGTCGAGGCCGGCGGACCCAACCGTCCTGAAGACGGCCATGCCCCGGTGGAGCCTACGACGCCCAGTCGGTCATGAATCTCTCCATCACCTCCTCGAAGCCGACCCGTGCGCAGGATGCGGGAAACGCCGCGATCGAGGTCGCCGTCCTCGCGCCCTTGTTCATCGCGTTCCTGGCCGGGCTGCTGGTAGTGATGCGCGTCCAGCAAGGCGGGGCCGTGGTGGCGCAGGCAGCCGCCGACGCTGCCCGGCACGCCTCCATCGCCCGCACCGCCTCCCAAGCTCACGCGGACGCAACGTCCAGCGCACTGACAACGCTGCGTGACCGAGGCTTGCACTGCGCCCCGACCGTTCGGCTCGACCTGTCCGGGTTCTATCGCCCCGCCGGTCAGGCCGGGACGGTCGCGGCGCACGTGACCTGCGTGATCCGGCTCACCGACATCGCACTGCCCGGCATGCCGGGCAGCCGCACCGTTACCAAGACCCACCGGTCTCCGATCGACATCTACCGGGCCCGGTGACCACATGAACTTCACATCCCCGCAGGTGACCTGGCCGTGGCGCACGCGGCACGGCGATGACGGCAGTGTGAGCATCTTCGCCGTCATCATCGCCTTGGTCGTGCTGGTGTTCTTCGGTGCCGTCGTCGATTTCGGGAACAAGCTCAAAGCTCGCCAAGTCGCCAGCGTCGTCGCGCAGGAGGCGGCTCGCGCCGGCGCCGGGCGTGTCGACCTCGACCGCGCCTATACCCAGGGCGAGTTCGTCGTGGACCGCCCGTCCGCCGTCCGCGCCGCACGCGCCTATCTGCGCAGCGGCGGCTACACCGGCACCGTGACCGCGTCCGGCACGCATTCCATTCGGGTCCACGTCACCATCACCCGCCCCGCGATCTTTCTGCCCATCATCGGCGTCACCCGGTTGCGCGCCGACGCCGCCGCCACCGCGAACCTCACCACCGGAGTACGAGGACCCCATCGGCCATGACCCACTCCACAAGTAGCCGCAACGCCGAAATTCTGCGCGGGCTCGGCGCCTTGCTGGTCTTCGCCGCCTTGCTGGCAGGTTTGCCGATCGCCCTGTACACCGTGGCCGGGAGCCCAATCCCCGACCGCTCCCCGTCCTGGGATCACCTCAGCGCCACGCTCATGCAGCCCGACACCGACCACCGCCTGTTCCTGGCCGCGATCCGGGTACTCGGCTGGCTGGCCTGGGGGACGTTCACGGCTACGGTCTGCACCGAAACGACCGGCTACTTGGCCGGACGATCCGGCCCTCGCCTGCCGAGCCCCATCCGGCCCCTGCAAATGCTGGCCCGCGACCTGGTCGCCACCGCTGCTCTCGTATTCAGCACTACCGCGACCGTGACCACTCCGGTCTCAGCCGCCGTCCACGTCACCGCGGATGTGCAACCACAAGCGCCCCAGCAGCCGTCAACCAAGCACAATGCGCCACCAGCCCGCAGCCCAGACCGGGAATCCCTACGCGGGGACGAAGGCCCCCACAACACGGGTTCGGAGCACCGGACCTGGCGGACACGCATCATCCACCGCGGCGACACCCTCTGGGACCTGGCCCGCCGCGCCTACGGCTCCGGTGCCCGCTATCCCAAGATCTTCAAAGCCAGCCGCACCCTCGACCAGCCCGACGGCATACCGCCCCTCACCAGCCCGGATGACCTTCATCCCGGCCAACGTGTTCGGATCCCCCAAGCTCCGCAGAAGACCGCAGTTCCGCCACCGGCCCGCAGCCCCCACTCCACCAACACCGACGGAGCCCCCGAGCAGAAGCGCGGCCACACGACTCGCCCTCCACGGACGGTCCCCACCACCGTCCCGGACCAGCCGCCCCAGGCAGCGGGCCCGACTATCGCACCACGGACGGACACTCCACCCACCAACCCATCGACACCGCACGGCACAACCGAAGACGAACCGTCCTCGGCCGTCACCCTGCCGTCCGGTTCCTTCATCGGTCTCGGCCTCGCCGCCGCACTCAGCCTCGCCGTCGCCGCCACCCGCCTGCACCAGCGCCGCCGAAACCCTTCCGCCAGCACCGGCGACACGCCACCCCGAACTGCATCACCGGACCCGACGGCCAAGGCCCGCAAAGCCCACCTAGACCAGACCTACACCGACCACGGCGTACCGGTCCCGTCCGACGCCGACCTCGTCACCCAAGACCGCATTACAGCAGCCCCAGACCACATCTCCCTGGGCACCCGCGACCACGTACCCGTCACCCTGCCCCTCCCAGGCCTCACCCTCGGCCTCACCGGCGACGGCGGACACGCCGCAGCCCGCGCCCTCACCGTCGAACTCCTCGCCAAGGCCCGCCGCGACCGTGCCGAGGTCCTCATCCCTCAGCCAGACGCCGACGTCCTCTATCCCGGCGCCTCTCTCACCGGCATCCCAGGGCTCACCATCACACCCACTTTGACCACGGCCATCACCCAGCTTGAGGCCGAGATCCTGCACCGCGCCCGGCTCCTGGAAACCACCGACCAACCCAACCTGAACGCGCTGCGCGCCACCGACCGAACCGAGCCTCTCCCCACCCTGCTCCTGACCGCCACCATCCCCGAACCAACCGCCGCCACCGTCCACGCCATCACCGAGC
>NZ_SMJX01000161.1 GCF_004348535.1 Actinomadura sp. KC216 | reverse complement strand
GTGGTGGGACGGCCGCCTCCCTGTGAAGCGGTGGCTTGGAGCGCCCTACTTGACGGTGACCGTCGCGCCGGCCTTCTCCAGGGCCTCCTTGGCCTTGTCGGCGGCCTCCTTGTTGACCTTCTCCAGCAGCGGCTTCGGCGCGCCGTCGACCAGGTCCTTGGCCTCCTTGAGGCCGAGGCTCGTGAGCGCGCGGACCTCCTTGATGACCTGGATCTTCTTGTCGCCGGCACCCTCCAGGATGACGTCGAACTCGTCCTGGACCGCGGCCTCCTCGGCCGGGGCGCCCGTGGCGCCCGGGGCGGCGGCCACGGCCGCGACCGGCGCGGCGGCCTTGACGTCGAAGACCTCCTCGAACTGCTTCACGAACTCCGAGAGCTCAAGAAGGGTCATCTCCTTGAACGCGTCGAGCAGATCGTCGGTGCTGAGCTTCGCCATGATCTTTCCTCCGCTATGGCTTGAGAACTGGGGATTACGAACCGCGGGTGCCTATTCGGCGGACGCCTCGGCGGCGGGCGCGTCGGCGGCGGGCGCGTCGGCGGCGGGGGCCTCGGCGGTCTCGCCGGCCTCCGCGCGCTTGGCGCGCAGCGCCTCGGCGAGCTGGGCCGCCTGCGTCGGCAGGGCGTTGAAGAGCGCGGCGGCATTCGCCATGGAGCCCTTCATCGCGCCGGCGAGCTTCGCGAGGAGGACCTCGCGAGACTCCAGGTCCGCCAGCTGGGTGATCTGCTTGGCGTCCATCGACTGACCGTCGATGAAGCCGCCCTTGATCACCAGCATCGGGTTGGCCTTGGCGAAGTCGCGCAGGCCCTTGGCGGCCTCGACCACGTCACCGCGGACGAACGCGATGGCCGACGGGCCTTCGAGCAGCTCCCGGAACCGCTCGTCGACACCGGCCTCGTTCGCCGCGCGCTTGGTCAGCGTGTTCTTCACCACGCGAAACCGTGCGGTCTCGCCGAGGTTGCCGCGCAGCTCCTGCACCTGCGCGACGGTAAGCCCGCGGTACTCGGTCAGCACGGCGCCGTTGGAGCTCTCGAACTCGTTCTTGAGCTCGGCGATCGCCGCGTCCTTATCGGCCTTGGCCATGCGGCCTCCTTCCGATTACCTGGGTGGTCACGACCTTCGTCCACCCCGGGATGAGTCCGGGAGGAGTGCGGATCGACCAAAAAACGCCCCGGCGCAGGCGCGCGGGGCGTCCAGGCACGGCACGGGAGGCCATGCGGGAAGCTCTCGTCTCACCTGCGCAGGCCGCCCGAACGAGTTCGGGTCCTTCGGTCACCCCATGCGAGGTGACGACCGGCGGTCTTCGGCAGATAACAGAATACGTGCGTCTCCCGGGTAGACCAAATCGGAAACGGCGAGGGCCGCGCCGGTGGTGGTCCGGCGCGGCCCTGCGAGGTGTTCGGGAGGTCCCGGCGGGCGTCAGGTGCCCGGGAGGCCGCCGCCGCCACCGAGGCCGTTCAGCAGCTGGCTGAAGTCGGTGGTCTCGCTCGCGGGCGGCGCGGTGATCTGCACCGCCTTGCCGTAGTCGCGGTAGGTCATCGTGATGTTCATGACGCCGGCGGTCGTCTGCCCCGACTTCATCGCCAGCTTGCGGGGGAGCTGCTCGCCGTCCACCCACAGGTCGAAGGTCATGTTCTGCATGCCCATGTCCGCGTAGCTCTTGCGGATCGCCTCCTGGGACTCGGCGGGCAGCTTGGCGATCGCGTCCTCCAACCGGTAGGTGCCGGTGTAGTGCGTCGTCTCGACGCCGTTCACCGTCTCCTTGCCGACCTCGCGCACGTCCTTGGACGCCGTGAGCATCTTCGTGTTCTGGACGGGGTCCATCTGCTGCGACTGCTGGAGCAGCTGCTCGATGTTCATCCCGGACTTGCGGCCCAGCTCGTCCAGCGAGATCTTCAGCCACGGCTTGGCCGCGGACCCGCCGCCGAGCTGCGACAGCATCGGGATCTTCATGTACATGGTCCGGTCGACCAGGACGTACTCCATGCCGCCCATGGACTGGCTGCCCACCGACATCTGGTCGAAGCTCATGCTGTAGGCGACGTCGGGCTTCGTCCGGTACTGCATCTGGCCGGTCGCGTTGACGTCGCCCTCGCTCCCCCCGGTCATCTGCATCGAGAGGTCGGCCTTGAACGAGTCGACGCTGCCGGTCTTCTCCGCGGCCTTGCCCAGCACCTGCGCGGCCGACAGCTTCAGGTTCTTGCCTGCCTCGTCCACCTTGTTCCCGGCGTCCCCGAGACAGCCGGTCATCGAGAGGACGAGGCCGGTCGCCAGCGCCGCGCTCGCGGCGAAACGACGGATCATGTGGGGGGTCTCCTTGGTCTGTTCTGCAAACGGATCCGATCTTGCCAGCTCAGGGCCGCTGCCGGCGAACCGCTTTCCGTCAGAGCCGAATGCTGGATCAGACGCTGAGGAGACCCCGCAAGTTCACATAAGTCCGAAAATGGGGCCTGACGAGTGCTCAGTTCCCGCCGAGCACCCCGCCGAGCGACAGCTGCCCCACCTGGTCGGACGGCGGCGCGTTCACGCTGAACGACTCGCCGTAGTCGCTGTACAGGACGGTGACGGTGGCCTTCTCACCCTGCGGGCCCGCCGCCTTGGAGACGAGCTTGCGGGGCAGGTTGTCGCCGTCCGTCCACAGATCGAAGTTGATCTTGCTGTTCGCGCGGTCCTTCGGCAGCCACTTGCCGACCTTCTCGCGGGACTGCGCGTCGAGCTGGTTCAGCGCGTCCTGGACGGTGACCGTCCCGGCGTAGTGCGTCGTCTTGACGCCGTCGACCGTCTCGGTGCCGACCCGGCGGGCGTCCTTGGAACCGGTGAACATCTTCGTCTGCTCGGCCGGGTCGACCTGCTGGACCTGCTGGAGCAGGCTCTGGACGTCGAACCCGGTCCGCTGCGCCATCTGGTTGACGTCGATCTTCAGCCACGGCTTGCCGCCGCTGACGAACTGGGCGAGCTGCGGGACCTTGGCGTACAGGACGTTGTCGGTGAACAGCGCCTGGCCCTTGGCACCCGGGACGGTCCGCCCATTAGTGCTGAACTCGTCGAGCTTCGCGCTGAACTTCAGCGTCGGGCGCAGCTGGAACTGGCCGTTGGCATGGACCTTGCCGCCGTGCTCGCCGGTGCCCGTCACCGTGAGGTCGGCCTTGAACGTGTCGGTCTGGCCGGTCTTCTGGGACGCCTTCAGCAACGCCTGACCGGCGCTGAGTTTCATGTTCTCGGTGCTCGTCGTCCCGTCCCCGCCGCATCCGGACAGGAGGAGCGCGGCACCCACGGCGGTGCCACCGGCCGCCACCATGAGTCGTCGGTTCATAAGGGTTGAGCCTCCCTTGATCGCCCTGCTGGTGTTCCCAGTGTCCCGAGGCGGTAACGGCGCTACATCCCCCGATGGTACGAATGCCCGCGACGGCGGTACGACCCTCGGCGTAGCCGCGAGGGAGCCGAACGGCCGGTGCCCAAACGGCGCCAGGGCGGCGCTTCGCGGTGTTCGCTCAGGTGGGACGGCCTTCGGGACGGCCTTCGGGACGGCCTTCGGGACGGCCTTCGCTCAGTTGGGCGCGGAGGGCGGACTTGCGGATCTTGCCGGTGCCGGTGCGCGGCAGCGCGTCGGCGAACTCGATGCGGCGCGGCGCCTTGAACCCGGCGAGCCTGGCCCGGCACGCGGCGATCAGCTCGGCACCGTCCGGCGGGGCGCCGTCGGGCACGATCACCGCGCACACCGACTGGCCCCAGCGCGGATCGGGCAGCCCGATCACGGCGACCTCGGCGACGCCGGGGACCGCGCGCAGCACGTCCTCGACCTCGCGCGACGAGACGTTCTCGCCCCCGGTGATGATCACGTCCTTGAGGCGGTCGACCAGGTAGAGGTAGCCGTCCGCGTCGATGCGGCCGACGTCGCCGGTGCGGAACCAGCCTCCGGCCGTGAACGCCTCCGCGGTCGCGTCCGGGTCGTCCCAGTAGCCCGGGGTGACCTGCGCGCCCTTGACGACGACTTCGCCTAGCGTGCCGGGTGGGAGCGGCGTCGTCCCGTCCGCGCCGATCACCGCGATCTCGACGCCGTCGCCCGGACGTCCCGCGGACGCCGCCAGCTCCGGCCTGGACGCGATGGCGGTGCGGTGGTCGGCGGGCGACAGGAACGTGGCGTTGCCGGACAGCTCGGTCATGCCGAACCCCTGGTTGAGGTCGCAGCCCAGCACGTCGCCGACGCGGCGCAGCAGCGGGACCGGCATCGGCGCCGACCCGTAGGAGATAACTCGCAGGCTGCTTCGCAGGGCTTCGCGGGCCGCCGGGTCGGCTTCCACGTGCGCGAGCAGGTCCTCCAGCATCGTCGGGGCGAGGGACAGGCTCGTCACCCCGTGCCGGCGCGTCGCCTCCACGAGGGCGGCCGCGTCGAACCGGCGCAGCACGACGGCGTGCCGCCGGTACAGGTGGTGCAGCATGACCTGGTAGCCGGCGACATGGCAGAGCGGGAACGGGGTGAGGAACACGTCGCCGGGCCGGACGGGCCTGCCCGACGCCGACACGTCGATGCCCGCCAGCAGGCTCTTGTGCGTGAGCCGTACCCCCTTGGGACGGCCGGTCGTCCCGCTGGTGAACATCAGCCAGGCGACGCCGGAGTCCGTCGCGGTCTCGCGGTGGGGGGTGGCTGGCGCGTCCCAGGGGATGTCTTCGACGGCGGCCAGCGGAGGACGGCCCGCGGGGAACTCTCCCTCGGCGGCCAGCCGGTCGAGGAGGTCGGATTCGCCGATGGCGAGCTCGGCGCCGCTCCGGACGATCTGGTCGGCCCATTCGCGCGGATGCAGCCGTTGGTTGAGCGGCACGAGGATCCGGCCGTCCAGCGGAACCCCGTAGTAGGCGGCCACGTACTCCGGGCGGTTGTGCGCCAGCAGCGCCACCCGCGCCCCGGACGAGCAGCGCGCGGCGAGGTGGGCGCTGAGCGCGTCCGTGCGGCGGCGGAGCTCGCGGAACGTCCATGTGGTGCCGTCCACGGACAGCGCCGGGGCGTCGGGCGCGTCCCGCGCGGCGGCGTCGAGCACGTCGTAGAGCCGCGTTCGCCGCGCTCCGCCCATCGACCGCTCCCCTCGCTCGCCGCGCCGACGAATCTACCAAACGGCCGGTCGGCAAGGGAGGTCGCGTAACGCGACAGGGCGCCCCCGCCGACAGCGGGGACGCCCTGTTCGATGACGCTCGGTCAGACCTCTTCGAGCTCCGCGGTCAGGTTGCGGATCGCGTTCGGGTCCACCGGGATGCTCGGGCCCATCGACGTGGTCAGGACCGCCTTCTTGACGTACCGGCCCTTGGCGGCGGACGGCTTGAGCCGCTGGATCTCGTCGATGGCGGCGGCGTAGTTCTCCACCAGCTGGCGCTCGTTGAAGGACGCCTTGCCGATGATGAAGTGCAGGTTCGCGTGCCGGTCGACCCGGAACTCGATCTTGCCGCCCTTGATGTCGGTGACGGCCTTCGCCACGTCCATGGTGACCGTGCCCGTCTTCGGGTTCGGCATCAGGCCGCGCGGGCCGAGCACCCGGCCGAGGCGTCCGACCTTGCCCATCTGGTCGGGCGTCGCCACGACCGCGTCGAAGTCCAGGAAGCCGCCCTGGATCCGCTCGATCAGGTCGTCCGAGCCGACCAGGTCGGCGCCCGCGGACTCCGCCTCCTGCGCCTTCGCGCCGACCGCGAACACCAGCACGCGGGCGGTCTTACCGGTGCCGTGTGGCAGGTTCACGGTGCCGCGCACCATCTGGTCGGCCTTGCGCGGGTCGACGCCGAGCCGCAGCGCGACCTCGACGGTCGGGTCGAACTTGACGACCGCCGTCTCCTTGGCCAGCTTCACGGCCTCCACCGGGCTGTACAGCCGCTCCCGGTCGATCTTCTCGGCCGCCTGACGGTAGCCCTTGCTGCGCTTCATGTGCGTTCCTCCACTGGAACTCGTGGTACGGGCCAGCGCCGGCCCTGCCACCGGGTGACTTACTTGACCTCGATGCCCATCGACCGCGCGGTGCCGGCGACGATCTTCTCGGCGGCGTCGAGGTCCTTGGCGTTGAGGTCGGGCATCTTGGTCGTGGCGATCTCGCGGACCTGGTCGCGGGTGACCGACCCGACCTTGGTCTTGTGCGGCTCGCCGCTGCCCTTCTCCACGCCCGCGGCCTTCAGGATGAGCTGCGCGGCCGGCGGGGTCTTGGTGACGAAGCTGAACGACCGGTCCTCGTAGATGGTGATCTCTACGGGGATGACGTTGCCGCGCTGGGAGTCCGTGGCAGCGTTGTACTGCTTGCAGAAGTCCATGATGTTGACGCCGTGCGGACCGAGCGCGGTACCGACCGGCGGCGCCGGAGTCGCCTGGCCCGCCTGCAACTGGACCTTGACGAGCGCGGCGATCTTCTTCTTCGGAGGCATGTGAACCCCTTTGTCCCATTTATCGGTGGTTCCGACTCCCGGCTACCCCGGGCAACACGGCGGTGGGACGCATCCACCGTGTAGGAACCGCTATGAATCTCGGCATCTCCGCAGGCACGAAGGCGACCGCTTCACCGGCCGCCACTCTCACTCTGCTATCAATCTGCTGAAACCAGCCGCAGATCAGCCGCGTGCGCGAGACAACCCGTCCAGGATACGGCCTTGGCGGAGTGGATTGACCTGGCGGCACGTCGTACAAGCGAACGGGCCGCCCGCGTTGGCGGGACGGCCCGGACGTGGGCTGATCTGCCCTCAGATTTTGGAGACCTGGTTGAAGCTCAGTTCCACCGGGGTTTCACGGCCGAAGATCGAAACCAAGACCTTGAGCTTCTGCTGTTCGGCGTTGATCTCGTTGACGGTGGCGGGGAGGGTGGCGAACGGGCCGTCCATGACGGTGACGGACTCGCCGACCTCGTAGTCGACGGTCGCGGCGGCGGCCTTCGCCTGCTCCTTGGCGGGCGCGGTGCCCTCCTCCGGCTCGGGGGCCAGCAGGTTGGCGACCTCGTCCAGGCTCAGCGGGGACGGCTTGTTCAGCAGCCCGACGAACCCGGTCACGCCGGGCGTGTTGCGGACCGCGGCCCACGACTCGTCGGTGAGCTCCATGCGGACCAGGATGTAGCCCGGCAGGACCTTCTCGTTGACCTTCTGCCGCTTGCCGCCCTTGATCTCGGTGACCTCGTGCTGCGGGACCTCGATCTGGAAGATGTAGTCCTCCATGTTGAGGGTCTGGGTGCGGGTCTCGATGTTGGTCTTGACCCGGTTCTCGTACCCCGCGTAGGAGTGCACGACGTACCAGTCGCCCGGCTGGAGGCGGAGCTGCAGCTTGAAGTCGGCGTACGGGTCGACGGGCGGCTCGGCGGGAGCCTCGGACTCCTCGTCCGCCTTCTCGTCGGCCTCGTCCTGCTCGCCCGTGACGGCGGCGGCGAGATCGCCGGCGTCCTCGGCGGTACCCGGCTCCTCGGGGCCCTCGCCCTCCAGTTTCGTGTCCGCGGGCTCGGCGTCGCCGGCGGAGACGACCGCTTCGGCCGTCTCCTCGGTGGGCTGCGCCGCCTGGTCCGCCGCAGCAGCCGCAGCGGACTGGGCCTCGTCAACGGCCTCGTCGTAGGGCTGTGAGGGCTCGGACACGATGACTCTTTCTCTCGGTGCTTCGGTGATGGACTTGCGATGGTGCGGGCGGTCGCCGGGTGGCGGCTCGGGCCCGGGCGTCAGCCGAAGACGGCGTAGACGCCCTCCTGCAGCCCGTAGTCCACGGCGGAAACGATCGCGACCATGATCAGCACGAAGACGAGGGACACCGTCGTGTAGGTGATGAGCTCCCGCCGCGTCGGCCAGATGACCTTGCGCAGCTCGGCGACGATCTGGCGCACGAACAGCGCCGGAGACGTCCGCCTGGAAGACCTCTCCTTTTTGCCCTTGCCTTCGTCCTTGGCCTCGGGCTCGTCGCGCTCGTCAGTCTCGGTAGCCATTGCCGCCGTTCACCTCATCGGTCGTGATCCAACCACCATGTGGTTGCCGCGCGGTCCCGCGCCGTGGGGTGCCACGGGTAGCGGGCACGGGTGCGCGCACCGCACCTCGCAGGGCAGGAGGGACTCGAACCCCCAACCGCCGGTTTTGGAGACCGGAGCTCTACCAATTGAGCCACTGCCCTTCATTTCTCCTGGTGAGGAGAACCCGACCATGGGGCCGGGATGGTGTCGCGTCCCAGCTTACGACCTTGCCCGGCATCGGTGTGCGGACAGGCGCATATGGCGGGGACGCGTCACTAGGACGGTGAGTCTACGGCCACAAGGCCCCCGCGTCGAACCAGATGCGCCGGAGATCCTCGCGCGGGCGCGGCGCGCCGCCGGCGCGCGCCGGGGGCGTGCCGTCCCACCGGCGCCGATATATGGCTCGGGTACCCGGACGGCGTCTGTAACGATAGAGGTATGAGCATCGACCGTCCTCGCATCTCCAAGCGCATCGCCGCGATATCCGAATCCGCCACGCTGGCCGTCGACGCCAAGGCCAAGGCGCTGAAGGCGGCGGGCCGCCCGGTCATCGGGTTCGGCGCGGGCGAGCCCGACTTCCCGACCCCCGGCTACATCGTCGAGGCGGCGGTGACCGCCTGCAGGGTGCCCCGCTTCCACAAGTACACGCCGGCGGGCGGGCTGCCCGAGCTGCGCGCCGCCGTCGCCGAGAAGACCGAGCGCGACTCCGGGTACCGGGTGGACGCCTCCCAGGTCCTGATCACCAACGGCGGCAAGCAGGCGGTGTACGAGGCGTTCGCGGCGCTGCTCGACCCGGGCGACGAGGTGCTCGTCCCGACGCCGTACTGGACGACCTACCCCGAGTCGATCAAGCTGGCGGGCGGGGTGCCCGTGGACGTCGTCGCCGACGAGACCACCGGTTACAAGGTGAGCGTCGAGCAACTGGAGGCGGCCCGCACCGACCGGACGAAGGTGCTGCTGTTCGTGTCGCCGTCCAACCCGACCGGCGCGGTGTACTCGCGCGACGAGGTCGAGGCGGTCGGCCGCTGGGCGGACGGGCACGGCCTGTGGGTCATCACCGACGAGATCTACGAGCACCTCGTGTACGGCGACGCCGAGTTCCACTCGATGCCCGTGGTGGTGCCGGAGCTGGCCGACCGGACGCTCGTCCTGAACGGCGTCGCGAAGACGTACGCGATGACGGGCTGGCGGGTCGGCTGGATGGTCGGCCCCGCGGACGTGGTGAAGGCCGCGCAGAACCTCCAGTCGCACGCGACGTCCAACGTGGCGAACGTGTCGCAGGCGGCGGCGCTCGCCGCGGTGACCGGGGACCTGTCGGCGGTGGCGGAGATGCGCAAGGCGTTCGACCGGCGCCGCAAGACGATCGTGAAGATGCTGAACGAGATCCCGGGCGTGGTGTGCCCCGAGCCGGAGGGCGCGTTCTACGCCTACCCGTCGGTCAAGGAGCTGCTGGGCAGGGAGATCCGCGGGAAGCGCCCGGAGACGTCGGTGGAGCTGGCGTCGCTGATCCTGGAGGAGGCGGAGGTCGCGCTGGTGCCGGGCGAGGCGTTCGGCACGCCCGGGTACTTCCGCCTGTCGTACGCGCTCGGCGACGACGACCTCGCCGAGGGCGTGTCGCGCGTCGCGAAGCTGCTCTCCGAAGCGGGCTGACCCGCCGTACCGATCTCTCCTCACGAGCCGGCCCCGGGCGCACACAATTTGCCCGGGGCCGGTCTCGTGTGGAACGGGCCCGCCTCCTGATCCCGTTCCCGGATGTCCGGCGGGACGTTCCGCGCGGCCCCTCTCCGCTACGGAACGTCCCGCCGGAACGGGGTCATCTGGCCGCTGCGCGGCCGGTCGCCGCAAGGCGCACGGGCGGACGCCCTCGGCTCACGGGCGGACGCCCTCGGCGATGCGCATGAGGTGGCGGCTGACCGGCCCGCCGGCGGACACGGTGACGCCGACGTTCGGCCCGGCCAGCCAGGAGACCTGGCGTCCGGAGCCGGGGAGGTCGCCGGTGAGCGCGGGCGTCCCGCGCACGGACGTGCGGCCGGGGATGCCCGTCGACTTCATGAGCTCCTGCGGCCCGGCGAGCGCGCCCTTCACCAGGACGATCTCCACCCAGCCGGCGTCCCCCTGCCATTTGCAGGTCGTCGTCTTGCGCTTGGCGGTGCCCGTCACGGCGCACGGCGCGGCGGCGGTGAGGCCGTCCGGGAGGTAGGTGACCCAGCTCGGCAGGTCGGGCAGCCCGCCGACGCCGGGCCTGCCCGGCCCGCCGGGGGCGCCCGGAGGGTGGCCCCCCGGATGCCTCGTCGCACCCGCCCCGGGCCGTTCCTTTGCTGACGGGGGCCGGGATTGGCCCGGGGCGGGCGGCCGTTCCGGCTGCGGGAACGCCGAGACAGTGCTCGTCGGACGTGTCGTCTCGGAGTTCCCGGCAGGTGTGGCCCGGAACGACTGATAGGTGGGCACCAGGGCGAGCGCGGTGACCGACGCGGCGACCGCTCCGGCGGCCGCGTGGATCCGGGTCTTCCGGCGCCGGTGGCGGCGCTTGACGTCCGCGACGAGCGACGGCGACGCGGACGCGTCGGCCACCTGCTCGGCCATGGCCTTCCGCAGTTCGTTCTCCAGATCCATCGCTCATCTCCCCAGTGGCGCCAGGTTCTTGTCGAGGCGTTCCCGGAGCCTGGCCAGTCCCCGGGACGCCTGGCTCTTGACCGTTCCGACCGAACAGCCGAGGGCCTGCGCCGTCTCCACCTCCGACAGGTCCTCCCAGAAGCGCAGGACCAGGACGGCCCGCTGCCGCGGACCGAGCTTGCGCAGCTCGTCCATGAGCGTCCCCCTCAGCTCGACGGCGTGGTTGGGCGAGACGTCCGGCGTCTCCGGAAGCCTCGCCATGTGGATCTCCCGTAGCACCTTCCAGCGCCGGGACCGGCTGATCACGAGGTTGACCAGGATCCGGCGGACGTAGGGTTCCGGATCGCTGCCCGCCTCCAGCCGGCCCCAATGCCGGTAGGCCTTTTCCAGCGCGGTCTGCAGGATGTCCTCGGCGTCCTGCCTGGCCCCGCACATGAGTGCCGCGGTGCGCAGCAGGGCATCGCCGCGTTCCGTCACGAACTCCACGAACGACCTGTCTTCTCGACGCCCCACCTGTGCTCCGTCCCGGCTAGAGCGGATTCGGCGTGTTACCGAGAGCGGGCGGCCTCCGCGCCGGGCCGCCCGCCCGCGTCCTTCTCTTTCGCGCCCCGCGTACCGGCTCCCCTGCGCGATGTGCGGCCGGTACGCTCGCGGGCTTGACGCGGGCGGCCTGCGTCCCTCAGGCCGCCCGCGTCCCTTCTTCTACTGGCCTGGTCTTCTACTGGGCCTGGCGCAGGGCGGTGGTCACGTCCTTGAGACCGCCCGCGAGAACCGGGCTGCCGTTGACGAACATCGAGTAGCCGTTCGGGTCGAACAGCAGCACGCCGCTGCCGCCCGGGCCCATCCAGCCGGCCGCCCCGTACACGGTGATCGGGGTGCCGCCCTGCGGCAGGTTCAGCGCCTGCCGGAGCTGATTCTGCGACATTCCGGCCGGGGTCTTCAGCGTTTCGACGGTGATCCACCGGCCGCCGGTGCCGGTCCACTTCTGCGTGACGGCGCAGACGTTGTGCTTGCGCAGCTCAGCGGAGCCCGGGACGGCCGACGCGTAGCGCAGGCCCTTGGTCAGCATGACGGCCTTCTCGACCGGGCTGCCGACCTTCACCGCCGGCTGCAGCGTGCTGCAGTCGAGCTTGGGAGCGGACGGCAGGCCGGGCTTGCCGGGGACGCGGCCGTTCTCCGGCGCGGGCGCCGGGAGGTTCTTGCCGAGGTCGTCGGTGGACGGCGCGCAGGACGGCAGGTTCTTGGGGAGCGTCTTGGCGTCCGGGGCCTTGACGCCGGGGACGTCGGTCTTCGGCAGGTCCGCCTTCGGCAGGTTGCCGGGGACGCCCGGGTTCGGCGCACCGGGGACGGCGGGAACCGCGGGGGCACCGGGAACGGCGGGCTTCGGCAGCTGGCCCTGCGGGAGGTCCTTGCCGGCCGGGTTCTGCTTGAGGTGCTTCTCGATCTCCTTCTTGGCGGCGGCGTCGGGGAGCTTGCCGTCCGGGAGCTTGGCGCCGGGCAGGCCGGGCTTGGCCGGCAGGCAGGTCGGGGGCGCGGCGGGCGCCTTGACCTGGCGCTCGGCCGCGGGCGCCTTGGCGCCCGCGGGCAGCGTGGTCGCGGGGTCGGAGGCGCCGGTCATCGCCCACGTCGCGCCGCCGCCCACGGCCACGGTGCCGATGGCGGACGCCGCGATCAGAGCGGCCTTCAGCGTGATCATCGTGTATCCTTTCTGCCCGTCTTCCTTGCGGGGGTATGCCTGTTTCTCTCTGGCGCCCCTCGTATACGCACGGTGCCCGGACGGGGTTGCACGTGATTCCAAAGTTTTTTCGCGGTGCCCATGGGCGGGATGGCCGCGGCGTGTCATGCGAGGTAGTCCGGTGTGGTGATCTCTGCGGGCCGGGGGTTCGGCGGGGACGAAGATCCGGCAACATTGGCTCATGGAGGCCCGTACCGTTTCACCCCGCTCGGAGCATCCACGCGTCGCGTGCGGCTCCCCCCGTCCGGACGTGGCCCTGCTCCCGAAGGCGCACCTGCACCTGCACTTCACGGGCTCGATGCGGCACGCGACGCTGGTGGAGCTCGCCGGCGTGCACGGCGTCCACCTGCCGGACGCGCTCGTCGAGGACTGGCCGCCCCGGCTGCACGCGACCGACGAGCGCGGCTGGTTCCGGTTCCAGCGCCTGTACGACATCGCGCGGTCGGTGCTGCGGACGCCGGACGACCTGCGCCGCCTGCTCCGCGAGACCGCCGAGGACGAGGCGGCCGAGGGCTCGGGCTGGCTGGAGATCCAGGTCGATCCGAGCGGCTACGCGGCGATGTTCGGCGGGCTGACCCCGACCGTCGAGCTGGTGCTGGACGCGGCGCGGGAGGCGTCGCGGGCGTCCGGCGTCGGCATCGGCGTGGTGATCGCGGCGAACCGGACCCGGCACCCGCTGGACGCGAAGACGCTCGCGCGGCTGGCCGTCCGGTACGCGGGCGAGGGCGTCGTCGGGTTCGGGCTGTCCAACGACGAGCGGCGGGGCCGGGCCTACGACTTCGAGGGCGCGTTCCGGATCGCGAAGCGCGGCGGGCTGCTGTCGGTCCCGCACGGCGGCGAGCTGCTCGGGCCGGCGAGCGTCCGGGAGTGCCTGGAGACGCTGCGCGCCGACCGGATCGGCCACGGCGTCCGCGCGGTCGCCGACCCGTCGCTGGTCGCGGCGATCGCCGAGCGGGGCGTGACGCTGGAGGTCTGCCCGTCGTCGAACGTGGGCCTCGGGGTGGCGGCGACGGCGTCGGACGTCCCCGTGCGGCGGCTGTACGAGGCGGGCGCGCCGATCGCGCTCGGCGCCGACGACCCGCTGCTGTTCGGGTCGCGGCTGGCCCGCCAGTACGAGCTCGTCCGCACGGAGCACGGCTTCTCCGACAGCGAGCTGGCGGACCTGGCCCGCCAGTCGATCAAGGCTTCGGCGGCGCCCGGCGACATCCGGCATCGGCTGCTGGCCGGGGTCGACGCGTGGCTCAACAGCTGACCCCGCGGCGCTTTCAGGCGGTGGCACCTTCGATGAGGAGGAGGACGCCGAAGATCGCGAACCCGGCGGCCGCGCCGTACTTGATGACCCGCTCGGGGAGCCTCCTGCCGAGGATCTGACCGACCACGATGGCGAGCCCGTCGGCGGCGACCATGCCGATCGTCGAACCGGCCCACACTCCGGTCAGCGCGAGCAGCCCGCCGTTGTCGGCGGCGAGGGTGACGGTGGCGAGCATCGTCTTGTCGCCCAGCTCGGCCAGGAAGAACGCCCCACCGACGGCCAGGATCGCCGATCCGGTGGCGCGACGGGCCTTGTCGCGTTCGGTGTCGTCCAGCTCGTCGCCGCGAAGCGTCCACAGCGCGAAGCCGAGGAACGCGACACCGGCGAGGATCGAGATCGGGCCGGTCGGGAGCGCGGCGCCCAGCGCGGCGCCGAGCGCGACGCTCGCCAGGTGGACGAGCGCGGTCGCGGCGGTGATGCCGATCAGCACCGGGAGCGCCCGGAAGCGGGTGGCGAAGGTCATGGCCATGAGCTGGCTCTTGTCGCCGAGCTCGGCGACGAAGATCACGGCCAGGCTGATGAGGAAGGCGGTCACCGGTTCCCTCTCGCTCGGATGCCGAGCGGAGGGCGGGAGCTTCTGGAGCAAGCGACCTCGGCCCGGCATTACTGCCAGGCCGAGGGTCTCGTCCGCCCGGATTGTCAGGGCCGGGCCCGCGTGACCGGGCGCCACAGGCGGCGCCAGTATGTCGATCACGCGATTGGGACTACTCCCCCTCGACGTTTTCGACAGTATCAAGCGCCGCCCATTGGCCCAATGTTCGGAACATCACACCGGAGCCGGGCGAATAGGGGGTGGGTCAGAGGGTCACGCCGATCAGGACGGGCTCGTTCACCAGCTCGACGCCGAACGCGTCGCGGACGCCGCCGCGGACCTCGCGGGCGAGGGCGAGCAGGTCGGCGGTGCTGGCGCCGCCCGGATTGGTGAGGGCGAGGGTGTGCTTGGTGGAGATCCGCGCCGGTCCGAGGGCGTGCCCCTTGGCGAAGCCGGCGCGGTCGATGAGCCAGGCCGCGGACGTCTTGACCCGGCCGCCGGTCTCCGGGTAGCGGGGGAACGCCGCGTCCGGTCCGAGGCGTTCGGCGACGCGGCGTTCCAGGTCGGCGAGCCGGTCCGGCTCCAGGATCGGGTTGGTGAAGAACGATCCGGCGCTGCGGGTGTCGGGGTCGGCGGCGTCCAGGACCATGCCCTTGCCGCGGCGCAGTTCGAGGACGGCGTCGCGCGCCTCCTTCAGCGTCACCCGGTCCCCCGGCTGGACGCCGAGCCGCTTCGCCAGCTCCGCGTAGGCGATCGGCTGCGACTCCTCGGATTCGTGGAGCGCGTACGTCACGTCCAGGATGACGTACCGGTCGTGGCCCTTGAAGGCGCTGTGCCGGTAGGTGAACCGGCAGGCGTCGCGGTCGAGGGTGACGAGGGTGCGGGCGTGCCGGTCGTAGGCGCGGACCTCCACGACCGTCTCGCTGACGTCCTGGCCGTAGGCGCCGACGTTCTGGATCGGCGTCGCGCCGACGCGTCCGGGGATGCCGGACAGGCACTCGACGCCGGAGAGGCCGTCGGTGACGCAGCGGGCGACGAACGGGTCCCAGTCCTCGCCCGCCTGGACGCGGACGAGGACCCTGCCGCCGTCGGCGGCGACGCGCTCGGCGCCGCGGGTCCCGACGTGCACGACGGTGCCGGGGAAGCCCGCGTCGGACACGACCAGATTGCTGCCGCCGCCGAGCACGAGGACGGGCTCGCCCGCGTCGTCGGCGTCGCGGATCGCGGCGACGACCTCCGCCTCGGTCGTCGCCTCGACGAAGCGCCGGGCGGGACCGCCCAGCCGCAGCGTCGTGTACCCGGCCAGGTTCACCTCTTCAGCGAACACCGCCACGTCGACTTTCCCTCCCCGTGCCCAGCGCCCCTCAGGCGAGCCTGACGACCGCCTTCGCGCGCGTGAGGACCTTCTGGCCTTCCGACCTGGCGGTGAGCGCCACGACGACCTTGTTGTCGTCGAGCTTCTCCTCCACCGTGCCGCTGATCTCCAGCGTCGCGCCGCCCTCGTCCGGGACGACCACCGGCGAGGAGAACCGTACCCCGTAGTCGACCACGGAGCCCGGGTCGCCGGCCCAGTCGGTCACGAACCGGCCGCCCTGGGCCATCGTGAACATGCCGTGGGCGATGACGTTCGGCAGCCCGACGGCCTTCGCGGCGGACTCGCGCCAGTGGATCGGGTTGAAGTCGCGGGACGCGCCCGCGTACATGACGAGGTCGGCGCGGTCGATCGGGAACGTCCGGGCGGGGATCTCGGTGCCGACCTCGACGTCGGCGTACTTCACGGTGGCGGTCATCAGGCCCCTCGCTCCACGATCGTGTTGTACGACTTGCAGATCATCTCGCCCTCGACGGTCTCGACGTCGGTCACGGCGGTGAGTTTCTCGTTGTTCCCGATCGACTTGATCTCGGTGATGGTGGTCGTGGTGGTGACCACGTCGCCGGCGCGGAGCGGGCGGGTGTACTCGAACCGCTGCTCGCCGTGGACGACCATCGCGAAGTTGAGGCCGAGGTCGGGGTCGGCGAGGGCGGCGGAGCCGAAGGAGACGACGATCGGAAAGGTCGGCGGCGCGATCACGTCCGGGTATCCGGCCGCCTTGGCGGCCTCCTGGTCGTGGTAGATCGGGTTGTGGTCGCCGATGGCGTCCGCGAACTCGCGGATCTTCACCCGGCTCACCTCGTACGGTTCGCTCGGCGGGAAGGTCCGCCCGATGAAATCACGGTTCAGTGCCATGCAGTGCCGTCCCTCCGGTCGCGCTGGGCTTCGGACGGGACGGTAACAGAACAGCGTTCAGCCCGCCCCCGCGGGTCTCACTGGCGGGAACGGGCTGATCGGGTCGAGCGGGCGCGCAGGCGAGCCGGATGGCGGGCGCGCGGTGAAACCAGGTGGCAAGCAGGCGAAAAGCCGGATGGCAAGCGGGCGAAGAGATCGATGTCTCGCGGGCCTGCCTGCGCGGACGGTGACTCGCGGCGCGTGCGCTCTCTCGGGCGGCCGCGGCTCCGTCCGGAGATCGGCTAGCGGGTCTCCCGGTGCGGACGGTGGGTCCGGCAGTTGGGGCAGTACTTCTTGATCTCCAGGCGGTCCGGGTCGTTGCGCCGGTTCTTCCGCGTGATGTAGTTGCGGTGCTTGCACTCCTGGCAGGCCAGCGTGATCTTCGGCCGGACGTCGGTGGCAGCCACGATGGAGTGCCTTTCTGAGCTGGGGACAAGGAACGTTCGGACGTCGGTCGCCCGGAGCGGGCGGCCGGCGGTTGGACCCAGGCCCGCTCACCCCCGGGACGGGGGTGAGAGACATGGGTAGTAGCGAGGGCCGGACTTGAACCGGCGACACAGCGATTATGAGCCGCTTGCTCTGCCTGACTGAGCTACCCCGCCGCGCTGGTCGGTGTGGACCGGAATGCAAGGATACCGGATGCTCACCGAACCCCGGAAACACGAAAACCCGGCTGATGATCGGGAATCGGTTTCGAGGGTTCCCCCGGACCGTGTCCCAGGTTACCGGGTGCGCCGATGACCTGCGAAACGTCGGACTGGAACCGGTGGGACGGTACCACAGCCCCCTGTATGGAGCGAATCCGGGCCAGTCGGGCCGCCGGGCCGGTCTCGACGGGCCGCCGCGACGGCCGGGAAAGTCCGGGAACGACGAAGGCCGCCGTCCTGATCGGATGGCGGCCGGAATGCCGTGAGCCCCTTTACGGAATCGAACCGTAGACCTTCTCCTTACCATGGAGACGCTCTGCCGACTGAGCTAAAGGGGCCTGCGTCGTTCGCGCAGTGAAACCATACACGCCCTGAGCAGATGGCGCGAACCGGTTTGGGCCCGGGTCGGGGGCGTCCGGAAGAGCCCGCCGTACCGCTCCGGGAGCGCGCGGCCCCGGCGTGCGACCGTCCCGTTCGCTGTGCCAGGGTGATCATCCATGGCTCTCAACCAGCTCGCTGACCAGATCGTCCGGGCGGCGATCGTCGAGGACAGGTCCTTCGGCGACCTCCTGCCGCAGCTCATGGAGGCGTCCCAGACCGCCTCCCCCGCCGACATGAGCGCCGCGATGCCCCGCCTCGCCGACGGCATCGCCGAGGCGCCGCCGAACCTCGGCGGCTGGCTCGCCGTCCTCACCGGCGCGTGGATCGAGAACGGCGCCGACGCCGATTCGGCCGCCGCGCGGGCCGTCGTCGAGCGGATCACCGAGGTCACCTCCGGGGCGCTGGCGTTCGCCAACGCATGGGAGGAGGCCACCGGCGGCAAACCGCCCGACATGCAGGACGAGCAGCCGTCCCAGCAGGCCGTCGACACGGTCGGCCCGAAGCTCGGGGACGGCGCGGTCGGCGCGATGATGGCGTGGTTCGCGCTTCCGCAGTACGTGATGGCCGGGTGCACGGTGCTGCAGAACTCGGCGTCCATCCGCGCGGGGCTGACCGACCGCGACTTCCGCGCGCTCACCGCGGGGCAGGCCGTCCAGTACCTCGGGCAGATGGACCACTACCACGCGCTGCTACGCGTCCTAGATGGCGAGAAGCTCCTCGTCCTCGACCGTGCGAGCCGCAAGGGCTGGACGGTCACCATCGGCGGCATCGGCGACAACTTCCAGCTGCACGTCCTGCTCGCCGGCGCCCTCATCGGACGCCCGGACGGCCTCACCGGGGACCGTCCCGCCCCCGAGATCCTCGCCTGCTTCCTGAACGCCGACGTCCCGCCCGGGCCGCCCGTCATCTCCAGCCCCTGGAACCTGGTCGACGCGCACGGTGAATGGATCTGGAACGAGGGCGTGCCCGCCGACATCCCGGTCGTCAACGGCACCCGCGTCGTCGTGATCGACCCGCCGTCCTACGAGCGGACGTTCCCGGCCGGACGCCGCTTCCCGATGATGCCCGCCACCATCCGCGTCGACGCCGCGCACCTCCCCGAAGACCTCGACCACTGGTGGCCCCACATCCCGCCCGCGAAACACTGAAGGGTCAGAAGCGGACCAGGACCGCGGTGGCGTCGTCGTAGCGCTTTCCCCGGGGGCCGTCAGCCGATGCCTCCGCCTCCCTGGTCCTTCTGACGAGTTCGCGCGGGCCTTCTTCGTCGAGCAGCCGGAGGAGGTCGTCCCACCCCATCTGCC
>NZ_SMJX01000160.1 GCF_004348535.1 Actinomadura sp. KC216 | reverse complement strand
CCCCCGCCCCGCGCCCAGCGCGGCCCGTTCCCGGCACCATGTGCTCGCCGGAGTGCTCGTCGCCTTCGTCATGCTGCTGACGGCGTGCGGCGGCGAGTCGAAGGCGAGCGATCCGGGCGCCGCCAAGCCGAAGGCATCGGCCGCTCACAACGCCGACGATGTCATGTACCTGCAGATGATGATCGTGCATCGGCAGCAGGCGCTCGACATGGCCCGGCTCGTCCCCGAGCGCTCCAAGGACGCGGAGGTCAAGAAGCTGGCCGCCGCCGTCGAGAAGGACAGCGCCGGCGAGATACAGCAGATGAGGTCATGGCTCACCGCCTGGTCGAAGCCGACCACGCTTCAGGGCCCGGCGAACTCCCACGCCGCCCATGGCGGGCTGCCGGCCATCGGCCCCGCGGAGATGAGGACCCTGAAACAGGCCGAAGGCCGCGGTTTCGACATCACCTTCCTCAACCTGCTCCTCGGGCACCAGGGCAACGCGGTGGAGATGTCCAAAGTGGAATTGCAGAAGGGAGCCAACCCCACCGCCAAAACGTATGCCCAAGGCACCATGGAACGCACCAGCGCCATGACCAGCCGGCTGCTCGGCATGCTCAACACCTGACACCGGCCGCGAGCGCGGCCTCGGCACGGCGCCGGGGCCGCGCTCACGCTGACGAGGGCGAACCCCCGCTGAACGCGGCACCCGGAAGATGGTTTACCCAACCTTCATGAATGGCGCACTCTGACCTGGGCAGGGCCTGATCATCGACGGCCGTAGCATGGATTTCCGCGGCACATCGTGAACATGAACGCGGCCATTGCTGTAATTCGGTCAGATCGCCTTACTGCTCGGGGTGCCATGAAATACCGTGCGGGTGAATCAGGAAGATTCGGCGGCGTGGCGGTCGTGACCGCGTTCGCGCTGGCCCTGCCGCTGGTGTCCACGATCCCGGCGGCACGGGCACGGCCGCGTCCGGTCGCCGCGTCCAATGCCGTCATCGCGTGGGACGTCCACGCCCAGACCGCCGTCTTCGAGGTCGCCCGCCAGTCGCCGACCACGTCCGCCCGCAGCTTCGCGATCGTCAAGGGCGCGGTGTACGGCCGCGGCGGCGGCCATGATCGAGGCGCGCCGCGACGACGGCGCGTTCTCCGACGCGACCTGGCCCGTCGGGACCAGGCCGGGCCAGTGGCGGCCGACGCCACCGGACCATCTCCAGGTCGGCGCCTGGTTCGCCACCGTGAAGCCGTTCGCCGTCCGGACCGGCGACTACAGCGCCCCCGGTCCCCCGGCGCTGGCCGGTGCCGCCTACGCGCGCGACCTGAACGAGGTCAAGGCCCTCGGCTCGGCCACCAGCAGGATGCGCACGCCCGAGCAGACCGAGGCGGCGATCTGGTGGGACGATCCGCGCCTGGTGGAGTGGGCGATCGTCCGCGGGCTCGCCGCGACCCACCGGCTCGGCGTGTTGGAGACGGCCCGCCTGTTCGCCATGGTGGGCATCACCGCCGCCGACACGATGATCGCCTGCTACCGGGAGAAGAAGCGCTGGAGCTTCTGGCGTCCGGTGACGGCGATCCCGCTGGCGGACACCGACGGCAACCCGGCCACGCGCGCCGACCCGTCCTGGGCTCCGCTGCGGACCACGGCGCCGTCGGCGGAGTACCCGTCCGGCCATGCCTGCTACACCATGGCGGTCACGGCGGGCCTGCGGACGTTCTTCGGCCGCGACGATCTCCCGTTCAGCGCGTCCAGCGCCGACTCGGGCACGACCCGCCACTACGACAGCCTGTCCGAGGCTCTGGCCGAACTGCTCCAGGCCAGGGTCTGGGCAGGGGTCCACTACCGTTTCGCCACCGTCGACGGGAAGCGGCTCGGCACGTCCGTCGCCCGCGACGTCCTCAGCCAGGAATTCGGCCCTCGCGACGCCTGACCGCCGCACGGCCCGCCGCTTCGGCTTCCACGAGTACGTCGACACGGAGCGGATGTTCCTCGGCGTCTTCACCTGCCTCCGGAACCGCCGCATCATGCTTTGATCCGCCGTTCAAGAGGCACATCATGGGTTGACAGGGCGGCCATCCGCCCCTCATGGTTGATATGTGAACAGTTCTTCAGATGATCAGCTCTCGGTGGCGGACGACTGCGCGGTGCGGGTCGTCGACGCGCCCAGGGTCGCCTCGGTCCGGGAGCGGATGCCGGCCGAAGCCGATCTGGCCGACACCGCGGAGGTGTTCGGGCTGCTGGCCGACAGCCGGCGGCTGCGGATGCTGGTCGCGCTGCTGGACGGGGAGCTGTGCGTCTGCGATCTCGCCGCCGTCAGCGACATGAGCGAGTCGGCGGCGTCGCACGCGCTGCGGCTGCTGCGGGCGCACCGGGTGGTGACCGCGCGCCGGTCGGGGCGGATGGCGTACTACCGGCTGGCCGACGCGCACGTGCGGATGCTGCTCGACCTGGCCGTCGCGCACATCGAGCACACCGAGGCCGTCCACCCCGAACGGGCGTCGTGATGGGCGCCGGTCACGGGCACGGGCACGGTCCTGCCACCGGCCCGTCGCAGGCCGCCGGGCACGCCGCGGGGCGGCATCGCTGGCGGCTGGGCGCGGCCTTCGCGCTGATCGGGTCGTTCTTCGTGGTCGAGCTGGTCTACGGGCTGGTCTCGGGGTCCCTGGCGCTGCTCTCGGACGCCGGGCACATGGCCGCGGACGTGGTGACGCTGGCCGCCGCGCTCGTGGCGACGAAGGTCGCCACCCGTCCGGACAGCACCGGGCGGCGGACCTACGGGTCGTACCGGGCCGAGGTGTTCGCGTCCGGGTTCGCGGTGCTCGTGATGCTGGGCACCGCCGCCTACATCACCGTCGAGGCCGTGGGACGGATCGGGCAGGAGGTCGAGGTGTCCACCGGCCCCATGTTGGTGGTCGGAGCGCTCGGCCTGCTCGCGAACCTCGCCGCGCTGGTGCTGCTGCGCGGCGGCGCGTCCGAGAGCCTGAACGTCAAGGGCGCCTACCTGGAGGTCGTGGCCGACACCGCCGGGTCGGTCGGGGTCATCGCGGCCGGGATCCTGGTCGCCGCCACCGGCAAGCCGCTGTTCGACACGCTCGTCGCGCTCGCCATCGGGCTGTTCGTGGTGGTCCGCGCCGTGGCGCTGGGCCGGCAGGTCGTCGCGGTGCTCGGGCAGCACGCGCCCGAGGGGCTCGACACCCGGACGGTCGAGGGTGAGCTCGCGGCCGTCGAGGGCGTCCAGGACGTCCACGACCTGCACCTGTGGACGCTGACGTCCGGCATGCACGTGGCCACCGCACACCTGGTCACCACCGACGGCGCCGACGCCCACGCCGTCCTGGACCGTGCCCGCGACCTGCTCCGCGACCGGCACGCCATCGCCCACGCCACCCTCCAGGTGGAGCCGCCCGACCACGTCGGCTGCGACGAGGTCGGCTGGTGACCCGCTTCCCCCCGAACCCCTGCCGACCCGCCTGGAGGACGTCGTGGCCCTGGCAGCGCTGATCATCTATCTCGTCGGGATCGCCACGGCGTTCGGGCTGCGCAGCCTGCTGCAATGGCGCCGCACCGGGGACACCGGATTCCGGGGCGGCGGCCTGGCCCCCGGCAGCGTGCAGTGGTGGGCCCGCATCGCCTTCGTCGCCGCGCTGCTCGTCGGCCTCGCCGGCCCCGTCGCGGCGCTGGCCGGCCTGGGTCCGTTCGGCATCCTCGACCGGCCGATCGTGCGCGGCACCGGGCTTGTGCTCGCCCTCCTCGGCGTGGCCGCCACCCTCGCGGCGCAGACGTCGATGGGAGCCTCCTGGCGCATCGGGGTCGACGAGCACGAGCGCACCGCGCTGGTCACCTCCGGCGCGTTCGCCGTGGCCCGCAACCTCATCTTCACCGCCATGATCGTCACAGCCGTCGGGCTGGCCGCCATGGTCCCCAACGCGGTGTCGATCGCCGGGCTGATCCTCACGGTCGCCGCGATCGAGCTGCAGGTCCGCGCGGTCGAGGAGCCCTACCTGCGCCGCCTCCACGGCGCGGACTACGACCGCTACGCCGCCGCGGTGGGCCGCTTCCTCCCCGGCCTCGGCCGCCGTCGTCCCGCCTGACCCCTGTACGGGCCCGCGCTATGGCGATGTGGCCGGGATGAACGGATTTGTTGCCCGGCGGCGTGTAGCCGCCGGCGGTGGTGGAGGTACGGGTGATACAGGGGGTCGGCTTGAGAGCCGAAAGGGGGCCGTCATGCTGCACGGCATCGACGTCTCGTCCCACAACCCCTCCTTCGAGTCCGAGGGGCTGGACTTTGTGATCGTCAAGGCGACCGAGGGCCGCACCTACGAGAACCCCAAGCGGGCCCGCCAGGCCGAGCAGGCCCGCCGGGACGGCTGCGTGGTGGGCTTCTACCACTTCCTGCTCGGCCGGCGCGGCCTGAAGCCGGCCCGGATCAAGGCGCAGGCCCGGTACTTCGTCGAGAACTGCGGCGCCGCGGACGGTGACTTCCTGGCCCTGGACTGGGAGACCGACCCGAAGGGGCACCGCGCCACCAGCGCCCAGAAGGACAAGTTCCTGCGCGAGGTGAAGAAGCTGCGCCCCCGGCACCGGCTGATCCTCTACTGCAACCGCGATCTGTGGACGCGCAAGGGCACCGGCGACTACAAGGCCGACGGGCTCTGGATCGCCGACTACCGCGAGGCCGGTGACCCGCTCATCAAGGACAAGTGGCTCTTCCACCAGTACACCTCCAAGCCGCTCGACAAGAACGTCGCCGACTTCAAGTCCAAGGACGCGCTCAAGGAATGGGCGTCGGGCGCCTGACGGAGGGCCCACGAGCTGCGGAGGAACGGCGGCCGGTCACCGGTAGTGGCCAGTTGTGACCGGGTCCCTTGAAGAAAGGTGATCGCCGGGGCCAGGGTGGTCCTTCAGACGCAGCGGGTGGGCCCTCTTTCTTCTCTAGGTGATCTGATGTCGATCGTTCTGGTGCACGGAATCGGCAAGCAACTGGACGGTTCCGTCACCCTGCACTCGCGGCTGTTCCCCGCGCTGAGGCAGGGCCTCCAGTTCGCGGGACGGGACGTCGCTCCGGACGACGTCACGGTCGCCAGTTACGGCCGGTTGTTCCGTCCGGAGGCGGAGGTTCTCGGGCCCGAGGCCTATTTCGACGCCAACGACGTCGAGGAGGGCTACGAGCAGGAACTCCTTTCGGTCCTGTGGGAACGCGCGGGCGAGGTCGACGATCGTGTCGTGCCGCCCGGTGAGGAGACGCTTTTCCGGAGCCCGGCATGGGTGCAGAAGGCGCTGTACGCGTTGACCATGTCGCGGTTCTGGAGCGGCGTCGGCGAGCGTGCCTTCATCGGCGATCTGAAACAGGTCCGCCGGTACTTCACCGACGATGCCGTCCGCGCCGCGGCGCAGGCGGAGGTCGCGGCGGCCGTGACGCCCCGGACGCGCGTCATCGTCGCGCACTCGCTCGGGTCCGTCGTCGCCTACGAGGCCCTGTGCGCCAACCCTGATTGGCCGGTGACGACGCTGGTCACGCTGGGGTCGCCGCTCGGGCTGCGGCACCTGGTGCTCGACCGGCTGCGTCCCGCCCCGAAGGACGAGGACGGAGCCGTGCGGGCGCACTGGCCCGGCGGAGTCGGGAGCTGGACGAACATCGCCGACGCGGGCGACCTGGTCGCGGTCGTGGAGGACATCCGGCCGTTCTTCGGCGACCGGGTCGGGCAGATACGGGTGCACAACGGGTCGCGCGCCCATGACATGCGCGCCTATCTCACCGATGCGGCCACCGGGAGGGCGATCGCGGAGGGCCTGGGTGGATGAGCCGGGGCGGGAGGTCCGGAGGCATCTGATCGCGACGGGCGTGACCGCCGGGCTGGAAGAGAGCGGCGACCGCATCGTGGAATCCGTCGCGCTCATGACCGACCTGCTGGTCGGGGAATTCGGCTACGCGCGGGTTCCGGGGCTCGGGATCGACCCGACCAGGGAGGAGATGGAGAAGGGCGTCCGGGAGTTCTGCGGGCGCTGCACGCCGGACGACCTGCTGGTCATCTACCACACCGGGCACGGTGACCTCGTGAGCGGCCGCCACCGGCTCTGGATGGGCGACGCGACCGGGGACAGGCTCCTCGGCACGCTCCCGACGGCCGACCTGGTCGAGGCGGCGCTGCTGGACACGGAGCTGAAAAGCCTGCTGCTCATCATCGACACGTGCTTCGCCGGACGCGGAGGCGCCCAGTCCCTCGCGACGGGGATGGAGGCGAGCGTCCATTCCACCGACAAGACGCTGATGGTGCTGGCAGCGGCCCATCCTCTCGAACAGATACGCCCCGGCGACTTCGCGGCGTTGTTCAAAGAGGCCGTCCACCATCAGGCGACCGCCGGGCATGAACCGCGCTACCTCGCTCCCGAGGCGCTCTCCGAATACATGAAGTCCAGCCCGAACAGGAAAACGTGGCAGACCATCTCCTGCAGCACGCTTTTCGGTTCGGCGGAGAACCAGCGCTTCTTCGTCAACCCGCGCTACGACCCGCGGCTGCACGGGTTCGACGTCCTGTCCCAGCTCATCATGGCGGAGCGGGCGGCGCGCGAGGAGGACCTGCGCAGCCACTTCCTGCCCCGGGCGCGCGGCGTGGACGTCCCGACCGAGGTCGCCTGGCGTTTCGTCGGGCGGCACGCGGCGCTGGGCGAGCTGACCCGGTGGCTGTCGGACGCGGCCGCGGGGACGCTGCGGGTCGTGACCGGCGGGCCCGGCTCGGGCAAGTCCGCGGTGCTCGCCCGGCTGGCGGTGCTCAGCGACCCGGAGTGGCGGTCCACGGTCCCGCTCGACGGGGTTCCGCCGGAGACCGTCCCCGCCGCCGGGTCGATCGACGTGGCCGTCCACGCCCGCGGCAAGACCGCAGGCCAGATCCTGGCCGCGCTGGCGGCGGCGGCCGAAGCGCACGCCACCACGCCCGGCGAGCTGCTCCGGGCCGTCCGGCAGCGCGGCGGCCTGGTCGCCATCGTCGACGCGGTGGACGAGACCGTCGAGCCCGACCATGTCGTCACCTGGCTGCTCCGGCCGCTGATCCGCGGCGCGGAGCCGGGCGGGCTCCGGCTCGTCCTCGGCACGCGCAAGCATCTCGTCCACCGGCTCGGGAAGCCGGAGCGGACGCTCGATCTGGACGCGCCCGAGTACGCCGACGGGCCGAGCCTGCGCCGGTACGCGATCCGGTGCCTGCGCGAGAGCACCGCGGACTCCCCGTTCCGCGACGTCCCCGACGAGGTGGTGGAGCCGGTCGCGGCGGCCGTGGCGGCGGCGGCCGGCCGCTCCTTCCTCGTCGCGCTCATCGTCTCCCGCACGCTCGCCGCCGGTGACGGGATCCCCGACGCGGCCGACCCCGCCTGGCGGGCGTCGCTGCCGGGGACCGCCGCGGACGCCATGCACCAGGATCTGGAGACCCGGCTCGGCCCGGACGCGGAGCGGGCGCGGGAGCTGCTGCGTCCCCTCGCCTACGCGCACGGGGCGGGCCTGCCCTGGGCGGGCATGTGGGCGCCGCTGGCCTCGGAGCTCAGCGGCCGGATGCACACGGACGAGGACATCGTCTGGCTGATGAAGAACGCCGGCGCGTACGTCATCGAGGCGCTGGAAGAGGGCTCGTCGGTCTACCGCCTCTACCATCTCGCGCTGGCCGAGTACCTGCGGACGGGCCAGGCCGGCGGCGACGTCCACGCCGCCTTCGTCACGTTCCTGGAGAGCAGGGTCCCCGAGCTCGCGCCCGGACACCGCGACTGGACCCGCGCCCCCGCCTACGCGCGGGCGCACCTCGCGACGCACGCCCGGGCGGCCGGGACGTTCGGCCGGTTCGTCACCGACGGCCTCTACCTCGCGATGGCCGCGCCCGCCGCCGTGATCGCGGCGCTCCCCGCGCTCACCGGCGCGGCGGAGACCGCGGCGGCCGCCGCCTACCAGCGGACACTCCATCTCCTGCGGGACGCCGCCGTCCCCGAACGGCTCTCCTACCTGGAGCTGTGGGGGCACCGGCTCGGCGCCGGGACGCTGGTCGCGCACATCCGCGCCTGCCCCATCGCCCGCCCCTGGAGCACGGACTGGGTGCAGTGGCCGCTGGAGCATCCGCACCGGGTCCTGCCGGGGAACGGCGCCCCGATCTCCTCGGTCACGGTCCCGGCCATGGAACCGCCCACCGCGATCACCGCGGGAAGGGACGGCTCCCTCTACGTCTGGGATCTGCAGACCGCCGAGCCGCTGGCCCTCCGCGACCTCGGCGGCGCGCCGCTGCTGTCGGTCCGCGCCGTCGCCTCGCCCGACGGGCCCGGCCTGGTGGCCGTCCTCGGCGCCGACCTCACGCTGCACCGCCTGGACCTCGGCACGTGGACGCCGCACGAGCCCATCCGCCCGGCGCCGTTGGCGCGGCGCGCCGTGGCCCGGCTGGCCGAACCCGACCCGGTGCTGCTGTGCGGGCGCCTGGCGGACGGCCGCCTCGCCGCGTTCGTCGGTGGAAAGGGATGCCCCGCGGCGATCTGGGACCTGCGCTCGGGAGAGCGGCTGAGCGTGCTCCGCGACACGGGTCCGTTCTGGAAGCCCGTCGCCTTCGGGGAGCTGCGCGACCGGCGCCCCGTCCTGCTGATGCGGCGTGCGAGGGGAACGCAGACCGTCTTCCAGTACTGGGACGTGGCGACCGGGCAGCCGCTCGTCCCCGTGACCAGGCGTCCCTCCGGCAAGGCGACGTTCCATGTCGCCGACGCCGTCTACTTCCGGGACGCGGCGCACAGACCGGTCGCGGCGATCACCTTCGGAAGCCGGGTGCGGTGCCGGGATCTGGTCCGCAACGTCGAGATATACAGCGCGCAGGGGCTGTCCAGCAGGGCCGGCGCTCCGGAGGTGCGGGCGGTCACGAAACGCGTCCAGGAGATCGTCGCCCGCCTCTACCCGGACGCGAGACCCCTGGTGGGAGAGTCCGAGCGCGCTGAGGAGGTGGTCATCGACCTCGTCGCCGGCGGGGCGGCCCGGCCGAGCGCCGTCAACGGCGTCTACACCGACGACGGCCAGGCTCTGCGGATCGGCCCGACCGCGGACGATACGGGGCCGGAGATCACCCTTTCCGGGCACACGTCCCGGATCACGGAGGTCGCCGCGGCCACCGTCCACGACGGCACCGTGATGGTGACGGTGAGCGGCGACGGCTCGGCCCGCCTGTGGGACCTGGACGCCATCGCGCGCTTCGCGCCGGGTGAACGGCCCGGCCGGTCGTCGCCCGTCTACCGGGTCGCGGCCGGCACCCTGCCCTGCGGTGATCGCGTCCTGCTCTCGCTGGGCGCGGCGGGCGTCGTCCTCTGGGACGCCGGGCGCGGGACCGTCCGGGCCGAGCTCGCGGGTCCCGAGGCGTCGGGGTCGTCCGCCGTCACGCTGGTGGACGACGGGTCCGGCCGCCTCGCCGCCGTCGCCTTCGGAGCGGACGGGGTGGCGAGCGTCTGGGACGCCGAGACCTGCGAACCGAAAGGCGCCGTGGGCATCCATCCCCTCGGCTGGACCACCAGGGCGGCCGCCCTGAAGCGCGACGACGGGACGGTCGCGCTGGTGACCTCGGGCCACGGTGACTTCTCGCTCGCGTGGGACCTGCCGGAATGGTCGTTCCGCAAGAAGCTGCACGGGCACGCGGGCTGGGCCGCCGACGTGGACTGCGGCCGGGACCACCGCGGACGGCCCATCGCCGTGACCGCCGGAACGGACGGCCGCGTCTGCGTGTGGAACCTCGCCACCCTCCGGCGCCGCCGGAGGCTGCGCTCGTTCCGCCGGTGGCGCTCCCTCCCCGACCGGATGTCCCTTCGCGTGCTCGCCGTCCGCCTCCTGCCCGGCGCCCACCCCGCCCAGATGGCGGCCGTGCTGCTCCAGGACGGCCGCGTGCGGATCATAGACCTCGGCACCGGGCGGATCGTCCCCATCGGTACCGGGCGGATCCGCCGCCGGCCCGCCGTGCTGCTCGACCTGGCGGCGTGGATCGACCTGGAGGTGCCCCTGCACAGCGTCGAGATCGAACCGGACGGGCTGCTGGTGGTCGGCACGGCGCACGGCATCTCCTGCCTGCGGCTCCCCCTGCGGCCCGCGCTGGAACCCGACCCGGCGTCGGGCTAGCGCCAGCCGTACGCCCAGCGCGTCACCTGGATCGCGGCGAAGGACGCCGCGACACCGATCACCCCGACCCAGCAGGACACGCCCACCAGATGCGAGGTGGCGTCGCGGGCCAGGTCGCCGAGCCACGGCGGCCCGGCCCATGGCGTCCCGTCCGGCGCGGGCACGAACACGCCGATGATCGCGATCACCCCCAGGGTGAAGCCGAAAAGGCCCGGGAGGTTCCACTCCGGCCGGCCGAAGGGAAGGGCGATGAACAGGAGCACGACGGGCCAGGCGGCGGTGAAGCCCGCCGCCACGAGGTCCATGCTGTGCCGATCGATCGTCCCCGAGCCGTCCAGCCCGGACCGGACGATGAGCAGCGACCACAGCAGGCCCGCCTCGACCAGCAGCGCCAGCGGGGCCGCGTGCGCCGCCCACAGCGGGGTCCTCCACCGGAAGGGGTCGCTGAAGAGCCGTCCGAGCCGCGGCGCTCTGGAGGTCGTGGCGGTGTACGAGACGAACCGCCAGCGCGTATCGACGGTCGCCCGCCGGGCCACGAAGAGCACGAACAGCATCAGCGCCACGGACTTCAGCATGGCGAACACGCCGGTCCAGCCGATGACGGCGAACAGGTCGTCTCGCGCGGACGCCGGAAGGGTGAGCGCCTCCGGCGGGGCGGGCAGGTCGGACAGGACGAATCCCAGCCAGCCGATCCCGGCGAGGCCGTATATGACGTACCGGGCGGCGCCCAGCGAAAGGAGCGACAGCAGCAGGCCCATCGCCACGACGACCGGGGCCATCTCGACCAGCCGGTGCGATGCCGCCGCCGACACCTTCGCGTCGATGCGCGGCGCCCCGTCCTCCACCATTCTCATGGCGACGCCGGTCCAGAAGGCCGCGCCGAGCATGATCGTGGTCATCAGGCCTTCGAGCAGCCCGTCGACCGGCGCCCTCCACATCTGCGACATGCGCGCCCGGAGCGATGGCCTCAGCGCCCGGCTGTCGAAGACGACGGGAGCGGCGGTGTGCATCGGGACCTTCCCTCGCCAGGGCCTCGGTGTCGCCGGGGCGTTCGAGCCCGTCCACGACCTTGGTCAGGCCGGTGGCCGAGACGCGTGGGTGACCTCCGCCCAGATGCGGACCACGAGCGTGACCAGGGTCAACAGCAAAGCACCTAGAAGCAGGAATCGGAGGACCGCACTATCGGGCAGTATCCCGGCCAGGGCCGACACCGCGGCGCCGAGCCCCGCGACGATCACTATCGAGACCGTGATGACGTAGACGCGAACGCGGCTCTTCGTCCAGAACCACACCCCGTTGACCGGGTCCTCCCGCCGGGACGGCCGAGGCCGGACGCGCAGGTTCTCCAAGTACTGGGAGTCCCAGAGTAAGGCCAGCAGCAGCACGGGAAAGACCTGAGCGATGGTGGTGTAGAACTCGCCATGACCCATGACCCCGCCGCTCGCTTCCCGCTCACCCGTTCGGCCCCAATCACCGTATCGAGGGACACGAACGGCGTCACCGGGTCGCCAGGACCCGACCCCGGCCAGCGGCGCACTCCCCTGAGCCGGACCGCCTCGGCCTCGTTCTAGCGGCGGTAGGCGCTGACGCCGACCGGGACCTTGCCGTCCACTGCGCGGATGACCGGCTCGGCGCCCTCCGGGCCGGAAGCGCCGTACAGCTCGATCAGTTGGAGGTCGTTGGCCATCGCCTCGGCCACGTCGCCGGCGGCGGCCTCGTCCGGGACCGCGACGAGGGTCGTCCTCCCGCCGTCGCCCCGCTCGTGGACGATCACGTCGCGCGACGGGTCGGCGCCTTCGTGGACGATGATGAACGCCTCCGACAGCACGTCCCCGTCCTCGAAACGCGCCTTGTACGAGGCGACGCCGGTGAGCGACTCGAAGCCGTAGTAGATGGCGCCCACGGGCACCTTCCCCTCGGCCGCCCGTCCGGCGGCGGCGTGCCACACGGCACCGAACGCGCCGCAGATCTCGACCCGGGTCACCCCTTCGCCGACCAGCCGGGACACCAGCTCGACCATTTCCTCCTGCTTGCCGACGGCCCGCACGCGCGTGCGTCCGCTGCCGTTCTGGACGGTCATGACATCGATCGCGGGGTCGGCGCCCGCCTCTTCGTAGATGATCACTCTGTCTTCGCTCATGTCCAGCACGTTGCCACCTCAACAAGGCTTGAGGTCAACCCGATCTCTGGGAAGATCATTGGTATGCGCGTCGGTGCGGCTCAGGCCCGTTGTTCCTGGCTCGATTCCGCTGGCGGGGTCGCCAAGGTGGTGGAGTTCCTTGAACGGGGCGCCGCCGACCACGTCGAGCTGCTGGCGTTTCCCGAGACGTTCCTGTCGGGCTATCCGTTCTGGGTCGAGCGGACCGGCGGAGCCCGGTTCGACGACCCGGACCAGAAACGCGCCTATGCCGCCTATCTGGACGCGGCCGTCGAGCTCGACGGCCCCGAGCTGCGCGTTATCACCGAGGCCGTCCGCGACCTGAAGGTCTTCACCTATCTGGGTATCACCGAGCGCGTTCGCGGCACCGTCTACTGCTCGCTCGTGGCGATTTCTCCTGATGAGGGGATCGTCGGCGCCCATCGCAAGCTGATGCCCACGCATGAGGAGCGGCTGGTCTGGGGCATCGGCGACGGTCACGGCCTGCGGACTCACCAGGTCGGCGGCTTCGCGGTCGGCGGCCTGATCTGCTGGGAGAACTGGATGCCGCTGGCCCGCCACGCCCTCTACGCCCAGGGCGAGAGCCTGCACGTCTCGGTCTGGCCCGGGTCGTCCGGGCTCACGGGCGACATCACGCGCTTCATCGCCCGGGAAGGCCGCGTCTACTCGCTGGCCGCCGGAGCCCTGTTCTCCTATGGCGACATCCCTACTGATTTCCCTTTCCACGACCAGCTCGCGGAATGCGCCTCCCGCTATGACGGCGGCTCGGCCATCGCCGGGCCCGACGGCCAATGGATCGTCCCTCCGGTGTCGGGGGAGGAACGCCTCGTCGTCGCCGACATCGACCCCGCCGTCGTCCGCGCCGAACGCCACAACTTCGACCCCGCCGGCCATTACGGCCGGGGGGACGTCCTCCACCTACAGGTTGATCGCCGGCGCCGTCCCCCGGCGGCCTTCCTCGACTGACGCCCAGGCCGGTTCGGGGTCTCGGCCCAGGTTTCTTACCGGTTTGATGAGGAGTAGGGCCGCCACTACGGCGATGGTCGTCAGGGTCGAGAGCAGCATGAAGGTGCGCGGGGCGATCAGTGCGGTGGCCGGGCCGGCGAGGGCCTGCCCGGCCGCCATGCCCGCGACCGAACCGGCGATCTGGTAGGCGTTGACACGGTTCAGGACGTCCGGCGCGACCCGCGTCTGGACGCTGGTCGACCACATCACCGACCAGAACGCCAGCGCGCAGCCGCCGAGCAGGTGCCCGGCCATCAGGAGCGGGAGCGGCAGCCCGAGCGCGACCGTCAGGGGGACCGGCACGTAGGCGCTCACCGCCACCGCCCCGGCGGCCAGTGGCCTGCGGGGTCTGAGCCTGATCGCCACCAGCCCGCCCAGGATGGTGCCGAGGCCGAGCGCGGCCATCACCCAGCCGTAGTCGTCCCCGATGACCTGCGACGCCAGCGGCACGGACGGGCCGATCACCAGGACGCCCCAGAACACCCAGACCAGGATGACCGACCACATCCAGCTCCTGGCCCTGAACTCGTCCCAGCCCCTGCGCAGGTCGCCGAGCACGTTGGACGGCGCGGGCTTCGCCACGCTGACCCTGGTCAGCAGGAGGAACACGCCGCTGACGAGGAACGTCGCGGCGTCCACCGTGTAGACGACGACCGGTCCGGCGGCGACGATGAGCACGCCCGCCAGCGCGGGGCCGGTCAGGTGGGTGATCGCCTCGGCGATCTTCAGCGTCGCGTTGGCGCGCTGGGGATCCCGCGCGACCAGGGGGACCATGCCGCCGACGCCCGGCTCGAACATCCCGGCGGCCGTGCCGGACAGGAACGCCGTCGCCAGCAGCAGGGCGTACGGCGGGGCGCCGTCCAGGAAGGCGACGGCCACCAGGCCCTGGGTGACGACCCTGACCGCGTCCGCGCCGATCATCACGCGGCGGGCGCCGATCCGGTCGGCGACGACCCCGCCGAACAGCATGACCAGCACGGCGGACGCGGTCCAGAGCCCGAGCACGTAGCCGACGCCCGCGATCCCGTAGACCTCGCCGATCGCCAGCGCCGAGGCGACGGGCATCATCGCGTCGCCGAGCAGGGAGATCGTGCGGGCGCCGAAGTAGAGGGTGAAGTTCCTCGTCCACATGATCCCCGATCCTGGGTCTTTCCAGGTCAGGCCACTGGTGTCCGAGATGACATCATTAGGTACATTTGCGCCATGCCCATGGAGTGCCCGGAACCGGGGCCGCCCGGGCCGCATCGCGTGGTCGCCCTGGTCGCGCCTAATCAGGAGCTCTATCCGGTCACGTCCGCCTCGGCCGTCTTCGGCTACCACGGCCCTGACATCCCGCAGCACTACAGCTTCGGTCTGTGCGCCGAGAATCCCGGCTCGCTGGGCACCACGCTCGGCGTTCCCATCCAGGTGGAGCGCGGGCTCGACGCCATGGACGAGGCGGACACCGTCGTCATCGCGGGCTGGACGTTCGTCGCGTCGCCCGCCGTCCTCGACGCGGTGTCCCGGGCCCATGCCCGCGGCGCCCGCATCGTCGCGGTAGCCGCCGGGATCTTCATCCCCGCCGCCCTGGGCCTGCTGGACGGGCGCCGCGCGTCCGTCCACTGGGAGCTCTCCGCCGAGCTCGCCGCCCGCCACCCCCGCGTCATCCCGGACGGCACCGTCATCTACCTCGACCACGGCGACATCGCCACCGCCGGGGCCTCGGCCGCCACCCTCGACCTGTGCCTGCACCAGGTCCTCCAGGAGCACGGCGCGGCCCACGCGATGCGCATCGGCCGCCAGCTCGCCGCAGGTCCGCACCGCGAGGGCCGCCAGCGCCAGTACCCTCCGCTGCCCACCACCGGCCCCATGCCGGACTCGCTGGCGCCCCTGCTCGAATGGCTCCTCTCGCGCCTGGACGAGCAGATCACCGTCGAGGACATGGCCGCCTTCTCGGGCGTCTCCCCGCGCACGCTCACCCGCCGGTTCACCGGCCGGCTCGGCGTCCCGCCCGCGCGCTGGCTGCTGGAGCGCCGCCTCGCCGCCACTCGCGCCCTGCTGGAGGACACCGACCTGCCCGTCGAGACCATCGCGGCCCGCGTCGGCCTCTCCTCGGCGGTCAACCTCCGCCGCCGCTTCCACGCCGCCCTGCACACCACCCCGGCCGCCTACCGCCGCTCCTTCCGCTGACCGCCCGGCGCCACCTCCAATACCACGGACGATCACCAGTGTCGGTGGCATCGCGTTTAATCGAGGGGTGGACGTTGGAGAACGCATCGCGGAGCTGACCGCCGAGGTCAAGCGGCTGAACGACCTGTACTACGGCGCCGGCGACAGCCCCGTGCCGGACGCCGACTACGACGCGCTGAAGGACGAGCTCGCGGCGCTCGTCGCCGAGCACCCGGAGCTGGAGCCGCCCGACAGCCCGCTCGGCAAGGTCAACGCGCCGGCGGAGCTGACCGGCCCGACCGTCCGGCACGCGCGGCCGATGCTGTCGCTGGCGAAGGCCACCGGCGAGGACCAGATCCGCACGTTCTGCGAGCGGTTCAGCGGCCAGGTGTTCCGGGTGTCGGAGAAGCTCGACGGGCTCTCGCTCAGCGCCGTCTACGTGGACGGGAAGCTCGACTACGTCGCGACGCGCGGCACCGGCACCGTCGGCGAGCTCGTGACCGCGAAGGTGCGGCACGTGATCCCGGGCCTGCCCGCCGCGATCGACGCGCCCGGACGCGTCGAGGTCCGCGGCGAGGCGGTGATGCTGCGCTCGGTGTGGGCGGCCTACAACGAGGCGCACCCGGAGCGGACGCTGACCAACCCGCGCTCGGGCGCCGCCGGAACGCTCGTGCTGAAGGACCCGGAGGCGGCGGCGCAGGCCAAGCGGCTGCTGCGGTTCTTCGCGTTCGGCACCGACCGCGACGGCGTCGCGATCGACGACCCGGCGGGCTTCGAGTCCGTCGCCCAGTACGTGTGCACGACCGTCGAGGAGGTCATGGACGCGATCCACGAGATCGGCTCCCGCCGCGACGGGCTCGACTACGAGATCGACGGCGCGGTCGTGCGGCTGCACGAGCCGGCGGCGTTCGACGCGGCGGGCTTCAACAGCGCCGAGCCGCGCGGCGCGATCGCGTTCAAGTACCCGCCGGAGGAGAAGCTGACGACGCTGCTGTCGGTCGAGTGGCCGGTCGGCAAGATCGGCCGCGTCCCGCCGCGGGCGAAGGTCGCGCCGGTGTTCGTCGGCGGCGTGACGGTGGAGAACATCACCCTGCACAACCCGCGCCTGATCCGCGAGCGCGACCTGCGGATCGGCGACACGGTCGCGGTCGTCCGGCGCGGCGACGTGATCCCGTTCGCGGGCCGCTCGCTGCCGGAGCGGCGCGACGGGAGCGAGGTCGAGATCGTCCCGCCGGAGCGCTGCCCGTCGTGCGGGTCGGAGCTGGAGGTCCGCGGCACCGGCGAGGAGCGCTGGTGCCTGAACCTGCAGTGCCCGGCGCAGGCGACGCGGCGGCTGATGCACTGGGCCTCGCGCCCGGCCGCCGACATGGAGGGCGTCGGCGACACGTGGATCGAGAAGCTCGCCGAGGAGGGCGTGCTCAGGCGGCGCAGCGACTTCTACGACCTGACCGCCGAGCAGCTGCTCGGCTACGAGCGGATGGGCGAGGTCAGCGCCAAGAACATGGTCGGCTCGATCGCGTCGTCCAAGGGGATGGGGCTGCGGCGCGCGCTGATCGGGCTGGCGATCCCGATGGCGTCCGAGGGCACCGCCAAGCGGCTGTGCCTGGCCGGCTACGAGCGCATCGAGGACGTCGCGGCGGCGACGGTCGAGGACCTCGTGGCGATCCGCGACATTGGGCCGAAGGTCGCCGAGAGCGTCGTGGCCTTCTTCGCCCGCCCCGAGGTCCGGGAGGAGATCGCGGCGCTGCGCGAGCGCGGCGTGAACCTCGACGTCCTGGACGAGGACCGCCCGGTCGACAAGGCGGCCGCGGGCGACTCCCCGCTCAAGGGCAAGGCGGTCGTGATCACGGGCGCGTTCACCGACCCGCGCTCGGGCGCGAAGATCAGCCGTCCGGACATCACGCGGCTGGTCGAGCAGGCGGCGGCGACGACCGCCTCGTCGGTCTCGGCCACCACCGACTACCTGCTCGCCGGCGACAACGTCGGCGCCTCGAAGACGGGCAAGGCCGAAAAGCTCGGGGTCACCGTCGTCGGCCAGGAACAGCTCTGGCGCTGGCTCGCCGAAGCCGGCGTCATCTGACCACCGCGGACGCCGCGCGTTCGGGAATGGAAGGGCGCCGGTCCCGGCATTCAGTCTTTATAGAATGAAATGTGAAATTCGCGTCATGCTTGCGGGGGCCGTCCATTCCGGCATAGCTTCGCGGCTATGCAGGTGGAACTGCGCCATTTGCGGGTGCTGTGCCAGGTCGCCGAAACGGGCAGCATCACGCGCGCCGCGGCGAGTCTGGGCGTTTCCCAGCCGACGCTCAGCAACCAGCTCCGCCGCATCGAGAACGCGTTCGGCGGGCCCCTGTTCGTCCGCGGCCCGCAGGGCATCACGCCCACGGCGCTGGGGCGGCACGTCCTGGCGCGCGCCCGCGGCGTGCTGGCCGACATGGACGATCTCCTCGCCACCGTCCCTGGCGACGGGTCGCGCAGCGGCATCCGGCTCGGCACGCACCCGCACATCCTGCTGGGCGAATGGCTGCGCAGGCTCGAAACCGAGATGCCGCACCGCACCATCAGCACCAACCTCGACTATTCCGGCGCCGTCCTGACCCGCCTGCTCGCCAACGACCAGGCCGACGTCGTCCTCATGGGCCGCGTCGCCGACCACCACGCGCCGCCGTGCCCGCCGGGGATCACCGAGCGGATCATCATCATCGAGCCGTGCGGCATCGCGATCGCCTCCAGCCATCCGCTCGCGGCGCGCGGCCGGGTCGGCCTGGCCGATCTCGCCGGGGAGACGTGGATCCCGCCGCTGGGCGGGGACGACGGCGGCACCGCCCTCCTGCGCGCCGCCTGCGAGGCCGCCGGGTTCACGCCGCGGTTCCGGTACGCGGGGGCGGACAGCAACGTCATGGTCGGGTTCGTCGCGGCCGGGTTCGCCATCGCGCTGGCCTCGCCGACCTGGCCGGCGCCCGAGGGGATCACCGTCGTCGCGCTCTCCGACCACATCACCGACGCCTACCGGGTGCTGCGCTGGCGCACCGCCGCCGTCCCGGCCGGCGAGATCGACATCCTGCACCGGACGTACCACGATCTGTACCGGCCGATCGTCCAGCGCAACATCGCCACGCTGCGCTGGCTCGCCGACAATCCCGACGCCCGGCCCCAGATCATCGACGTTCCCGCCGCCTGACACCGCGCGCTCCGCGCGTCCCGGTCCGCCCGTCGCGGGGGTATAGCTTTGAAGCTATGCAGAATTAGCAGGCCCCATATGCCTGCGCGAAATGCCACCCTTCAATCGGCGCTCATTCCGAAGGCCGAGTGAATGGGCTCGCCCGCACTTCCCCGGCCGCCCGTGTGCTCTCCACTCCTCCCCGCGGGCGGCCGGGGCACCATCCCGCC
>NZ_SMJX01000015.1 GCF_004348535.1 Actinomadura sp. KC216 | reverse complement strand
CGAAACGCGCGTGGACGGCGACTACCCGGTTACCGCGGCGGGCCCGTGCCGGAATTCCACCGGCTTCCCGATTCTCCCCCGCATGGGGGCACCTCGCATCAGTTCATGCCACCACAAACCTTACCGACACCGCCCAGGCCGCCCCCGGGCAGGGAGGCCCGAGCGGAGGTTCGGGCCGGTCACTCCAGTCGGAGGCCGCGCTGCGTCCAGGACACGCCGGCTGGCCGAAGGCGATCAGGAAAGTCGGGTTCCAATGGCCGGACGAGGGCGGGGAATGCGGCGTCCAGCCCGTCGGTGTGGGTGCCGCCGGCCACGCGGTAATGGGGTGACCGGCCACCCGGCGCCCAGTAATGGCGACGTGATCGCTATCGGGGTCGCGGGTGCGGCCCCGGGTAGAGGCGGCTCGGGAGCGATTGGAAGCACAAGGGGTGCCAGTAGCCATGACCAGTCACCGGCCGCCGCCGAGCACCGACCAGGTCCGAGCCGCCATCGACGCCGCCACCAGCAGACCGGCCGCCCAGCGTCCTGGCGCTGGCCCACCAGTTCGGACTACCCAACACCACGTTCCGACGGCACTATCCCGCGATCTGCGCCGAGCTGGCCAGACGCTCCTCCGATCCCTCCGACGCCGACATCGACAACGCCATCAGCGGCGCCGGTGACTCCTACCGCGCGCTCCGGCAGACCAACGCCCGGTTGCGCGCCGCCGACCGCGACCTGACCCGGCGATTCGAACCGGCGATCGCCGCCATTCAGCGGCTCAGCATCCATTACGCCCGATGCCGCGTCGAGCTGGACGCCGCCCGCTTTATCACCCACCCGTCATCCCCGCGCCCTAGAGCGACGTGATTGTTTGGCCAGCTCACAGGGGTAGCACAGGCAGAAGGAAGGGGACGGGCGAGGCAAACGTTCGGGGGTGCGCGAGCCGTCATGCACATCCACGACCCTGTCGCGCCCATGCTCGCCAAGCCCGTCGACGACTTTCCCCCTGGCAACGACTGGGTGTACGAGCCGAAGTTCGACGGCTTCCGCTGCCAAGCCCACATCCGCGACGACGGCCGGACAGAGCTCTACTCGCGCTCCCTCACCCGGCTCACCGACTCCTTCCCTGAGACCGCGGCAGCGATCACCGCGCAACTACCGGCGGGGACCGTCCTGGACGGCGAACTGGTCCACTGGTCGCCCACGACCGGCAAGCTGGACTTCGAGGCGCTGGAGCAGCGTCTCGGTTCCGGCCGCCGCCGAGCCCTTCGGCTCGCCCGCCACACGCCGATCACCTACGTGGTGTTCGACTGCCTGGAGACAGCCGAGCAAGGCGACCTGCGTAGCCGGCCACTGAGAGAACGGCGGACGGTACTGGAATGCCTCCTGCGCGACACACCGGCCGCTGGCCTGGTGTTGTTGTGCCCGCAGGAGACCTCCCAAGGCCGAGCCCGGCTCTGGTTGGAGCTACTGACAGCCCAGGCGGTCGAGGGTGTCGTGATCAAGGCCTCGGGTGGGCTGTACCGGGCCGGGGTGCGCGGCTGGTACAAGCTCAAGCACCGCGACGAGACACTCGCGATCGTGGGCGGCTACACAGGTACTCCCACCGCGGTGACCAGTCTGCTGCTGGGCCGCTATCCCAGCGGCAGTGGGAGACTGCGCGTGGTCGGCCGGACCGGTCCGCCGCCCGCGCGGCTCCGTGACGAGCTGACCGCGCATCTGGCCCCCCGGCACCCGGGCGATGCCGAGCACCCATGGCCGGCCGAACTTCCGGCCGGATGGGCCAGCGGGCTCCCAACCACCGCGGCCCCCACCCGCTACCACCGCGTCCAACCCACCCTCGTAGTCCAGGTCTCGGTCGACGTTGCCACCAGCCACGGACGCTGGCGCCATCTGGCCCGCCTGGAAGACATCCGCGCCGACTTACATCCGATGGCCGTGCCCAGGGACCTAGACCTGGAATGACCTGGCAGGTCACATCCCGGTGCCTACCAAGGACCCGCGGGGGGCCTCGGGCGGCCCGAGGATGGCGGGGAAGGACGGCATCCTGCCTTCGCGGCGTTGCGGGATCGCACCGCGTCCGTAGCTTGGCTACGGCGCTGAGGAGCACAGACGATCAAGCAGATGCTCGTCAAGCCAGCTTCGAGCCATTCCATATTTGGTGATCTTCACTCCAGACAGCCATGTGCCGAGCGGGGAGAATCGGGCGTGTGGTCGGCGTGGGGACGCGCCGCGCTGGCGGCCGGTCTCGATCCAGTCGACGCCCGCACTGGGCGTGCACGGTGTCACATTCGGTCTGGGTGAAGCCGTGCCCGCGCAGCGTGCGCATCCAGACGCCGCTGCGCTCACATCCTCGCGCTTATGGTGGGATGGCCGGATGCTCCCCGCACTGTCCACTGTCCTCGCCTGTGCCGTGTCCATCACGGCGTGCGGCACGCAGGGCGATTCAGCGGCCGACGGCGTGAACGCAGCCGCATCCGGCAGCCCGACTCTTCCCGGTGCCCTTGATGCTCTGGCGCAGGACGGGGTGAAGATCACCAGCATGACCGGCTGGTCCCACCAGAAGACACCCCCGGCGATCTCCGCCGAGTTCGAGGTCACCAACCACGAGAGCGAACCCTTCACCTACACCATCACCTTTGACGCCCTTTCCACCTCTGGCGCGGTGCTGGAGAACACCAAGCAGACGACGCCCGCCGTGGGACCCGGCCAGACCGTCAGGCGCACCGTCCGCCTGAACGGCTCCTCCCCAGACCTGCGCGGCGACAAGGGGCGTGTTCGCATCGCCAAAGTCCGGCGCGTCCCCACCGCCGAGGCTCCAGCAGAGACCGGCCCTTGCCCGTCTTCCGGAATGCGACTGACGACCGACGCCGGAAACGCCGCCATGGGCTACGCGTAATAGGACTACGTCTGACCAACTGCGGAAGCCGCGCCTACCACCTCAACGGCTTCCCGCTCCTCCAACTTCTCGACGAGGACAGAAAACCCGAACCCACCGTCAAGATCCTCAAGGGCAGCGGCGGCATCGCCACCATGTCCGACTTCGATGCCCCGGCCCGGCCGGTGGTCCTGGAACCGGGCCAGACGGCCAACAGCGGCCTGATGTGGCGCAACACCACCGACGCCGGCGGTGCACCGGTCAATGTCCCCTACGTCAGGGTCAGGGCCAAGCCTGGAAACCGATCGTCGGGGTGGCCGTGGACCGCTGCGCCGACGTCCTGGTGGCTTACCGACCTCGCAGCAGATCGGCAGCGCGGTCGGGCTCGCATGCTAGTGGCCATCGCAGCACCCGGAAACACGGACACCGCCGTCGCCGTCGTCAACGGGATGCAGATGGCGGTCATCGTCGCACCGGCCCTGTCCGTGGCCGGGGCCCTGGTCGCACTCGCCGTCCCATCGACACGCAAAGCCACCGCCACCCAGCCAGATACCAGAGTCGAAACCATCTAAGCCCCACTCGGTGGGGCGCTCCCGCCTTCGCGCTCCACCGTTCGCTAGGGCATTGCCGCGCTCGGACTTCCCCGCAGAAATGTGCCTGATTTGCCGCATCAGTACTTCATGGGCGGTGAGGCGGCCAACCACCGATGGTCGGCGACGTTGGCGGCCAGGCCGGCGGGGCTGCCTGGCACGAGCGGCGTCCACGGCAGCAACCCGCTGCGGTGGCCCCTCGCCTTCGTGAGGGGCGTCTACCACATCGAGTGTCGGAGGCAGTGAGTGGTGGGGTCGGCGATGTGCGGCTGGACCAAGAACGACAAGCGGATCGCCGTCGACCTGCACGCGCTGTCGAGTCGTGAACTTTGACGGCTCGGAGACAACGAAGACCACGATGGGGGTCGCTTTCCGTTGGCGCAGATCCGACAAGGGATCCCTCCACTCGGGCTCGTCCGCCCAGACCGGCCACTCCCCTGTCACGTCCGCGGAGGCGCCTGCGGGAAGCCTGACCCGGTCGCGGCATCGCTCAGGTCCGCCGCCGCTTCGGGCAGCTGGGCGTCGCCGCCAGCGTGGAGGTGGACCGGGACCAGGGTGGTGCGGCCGTCGGAGCTGACGAGCCCGGCGCCGGGCGGCCGTGTCGCGGTGTCGCGGCGGCCAAACACCATCACCACCTCGAACACCGTCGAGGGCATTCGCGCCAAACTCAAACGCCTCGTCGGCCGGGACCTGGCCACCGAACCCCAATAGGGGCTTTTCGCCAATAAACGGAGCAATACCTAACGAACAACCCTCTGAGTTCTTCAAGACCGCCGAGTCGGGACGGTCGCACTACAGCACCACGGCCGTTGCCGAGGACGAGGAGGGAAGCCGGATCCGGCTGAAGTCTGCTCTGATGGTCCGCGCCGACAGTGGTCAGCATGAGCCCTCCGCAGGAACCCACCGATCAGCAGGGGCGTCGCCAGGAACAGTGACCCTGCTGGGGCTTCTCCACCTGTTGCGGGAGGAGGCAAGCCTGAATCGGTGGACGCCGTCATGGGGGCGCACCTGGTGGACGTGCCACGACCGCCTGACCAGCGCGGCCAGGGACGTCCAGGTCAACCGGCGGTCGCTCACGGAGGTGTTGCATGTGGCTCCGCCTTATCGCTCCGAGACGTCGGCCGCTAACACCGCAGCGTTGCAGGAGTTCTTCGGCAGGCTGGGCCTACACAGGACGACACTCCGATACGGGCTTCTGCTCCGGGAGGTCAAGGGTCTGGAGGCCTCCCGCTACGGGTACCGGCTGCTGTTGCGGCACCTGCCGCGCCCGGTATTTGCCACGGCCCAGCTCATCGAGCGCCGAGGAGTTCGTGCTGGTGAGGTGGAACGGGCCCGGGCCGACCAACACCAGCAACCGGCTCTCGCGCAGCTGGGTCAGCAACTCGGTCACCAGGTGATCCCGCCCGAAGAACCGCTCAGTTACGCCAACATCGGCGGCTGGCTCGCCTTCCGTGCACCGGCCCGGCCGAGTGGGCACGGAACCTCGCCGTTCTCTACGAGGGGCTACACAACTACGGCGGCATGTCCGGACGCGACATGGAGGCGGTCGCCCAGGGCATCGCCGAATCAGTCCAGGAAGACACCATCCGTACGCGTGTCGAGCAGGTCGCCTATCTCGGACAACGGTTGACCGCCGCCGACATCCCGATCGTCCCCCCAGTGGGCGGCCACGCCGCCTGCCTCGCCGCCGCCGCGTTCCTTCCTCACCCTGCCTCACGAACAGTTCCCGGCCCAGACGCTCGCCGCCGTGCTCTACCTCGACTCCGGAGTTCGCTCCACCGAACGCGGCGCAGCCTCCACCGGTCGCGATCCCGCCACCGGTCTCGATCGTTTCCCGCCGCTCGAACTGGCCCGCCTCACCGTGCCACGCCGCACATACACCCAAAGCCACATGGACCTCGTCGCCGACAGCCTGATCCACGTGTTGCGCCAACGCGACCCGATCACCCGCGGCCTTCGGTTCGTCCACGAACCCGACACCCTGCGGTTCTTCCAGGCGCGCTTCGCTCCGGTGTCCGACGCACCGTTCTTGGAATGAGCCGACCCCCGAGCGAGTCGAGGTCGTTGATAACCGTCCGCGAACCGACGAGGGCAAGGCCGGCAAGCGGCAAGCTTCGCGCACAACGGAGTGGTCTTCACCGGCGCATCCAGCGTCGCGGTAAGACGCTACCGCCTATCGCGGCGGCACGATTGCCACGCAGGTTCCCCGTTGACCTGGAGCCAGTGCCCATTGGCGTAAGCCGACGAGCCGCACCATCCGCGCTTGCGCTGCGCCGACCTGCGGGTACCGCTGGACTGCCGAAGGCCGGGCGACCCGCACATCATGATCAAGCTGTCCCGCCTCAAGGCCGGGAGGCGTCAAGAGTGGCGTCGGGGCCGCGGGTTGCGACGAGCTGTGCGCGGCCGTCGGCCAGGTTGTAGCGCAGGCCCACGACGGCGGCCCCGCCGGTGGCGGTCCGCTCGGCGAGAACACGAGAGCGGTCCAGCAAGAGGTCAACGGTGTGCGCGATGTGCTCGCTCAGGATCTCCTCCTCCTGGAGGCGCCCGGCGGCGTGCGCGGTGAGCACACTGGGGGCCACGCGTTCGATCACGTCACGGACGTAACCGATGGGCGGTACGCCCTGCTCCAGCGCGGTTTGTGTGGCCCTTACCGCACCACACGAGTCATGGCCCAGTACGACCACCAGGGGGGCGTCCAGGACGCTGACCCCGTATTCGATGCTGCCCAGCACTTCGGGTCCCAGGACGTGTCCCGCCGTGCGCACGACGAACAGGTCTCCCAGACCGCGATCAAAGATGATCTCGGCGGCCAGCCGGGAGTCGGAGCACCCGAACAGCACGGCGAAGGGGCGCTGAGCCGCGGTGACCTCGGTGCGGCGGGCGGCGTCCTGGTTGGGATGCTGCGGGGTGCCGGCCACGAACCGCCGGTTGCCGGCCAACAGCATCTCCAAGGCCGATCGAGGCGCCAGCTCTGGGTTGTCGGTCATAGCAGCAGACTCTACGTGGCAGGCCGTCAGGTCGGCAGGCTGCCGTGGGTTCTGCGGCGGGCGGCCGCGGACTGAGGGTTGCGGAGGCACCGAACACACCTGAGAGTGGTCGGCCGGGTGAAAGGCCGATGGACCGAATGGGAGACCAAGGTCGGCGGCCGATACCGGGAAAACCGAAGAAGTCGAGTGAATCGGAATCTTCGCAGCTGATCACCGGTGCGTCCACGACCCTGGGTCCCGCGGACCGGTCCAAACAACTCAACTCGCGATATCCCCCCTTGCTTCGAAGCGGTCTTTGCGGCATCTTTGCAACAAGGAGCGCCGGGAAGTCTGGTCGGCAGTTCGGCTCATGGTGGGTCGATGCGAGCTGTGGACCAAGGTGGCGCCCGTTGTTCAAACACATTGCGCAGGAGATTCTTTCCGGCCTGACTGTGGCCGTCGTGGCCTTGCCATTGGCGATCGCCTTCGGAATCACCGCGACCGGCAGTTCCGAAGGTGCGCTCGTCGGCCTGTACGGCGCGATCTTCGCCGGGTTCTTCGCGGCCGTGGCTGGCGGTACCCCCGCCCAAGTGACAGGCCCGACCGGCCCCATCACCGTGGTCGCTACCGGGGTGATCGCCGCGCACGGGCTCCAGGCCGCGTTCGTCGCTTTCATCATGGCGGGCGTGTTCCAGATACTTTTCGGGCTGTGCAGGATCGGATCTTTGATCCGCTACATACCCCATCCGGTCGTGTCGGGATTCATGGGCGGGATCGCGCTGATCATCATCCTGGGTGAGATCGATCAGGTACAGCGCAGTTTCCTGGTGGTGGCGGTCACGATCGTGCTCATGCTCGTGTCGGCGCGCCTGATCAGGTCGATTCCCGCGAGCCTGATCGCGCTGGTGGCCGTCACCTTGGCATTGCGGCTCGCCGACTCGCTGCTCCAGGGCGTGCGCCTCGGGCCCGTCCCGCTCAACGCAGCGGTGGACTACATCGGCCAGATCCCTGAATCGATCCCCTCGATCACCCTTCCCTCGCTCAGCGGATCGCTGATCCTCTCCCTGGTGCTGCCCGCGCTCAGCATCGCCTTGCTGGGGTCGATCGATTCACTGCTCACGTCGGTCGTCATGGACAACATCACCGGCGGTCGGCATCGCAGCAACAGGGAACTGGTCGGCCAGGGCCTCGGGAACATCGCCAGCGGGCTATTCGGCGGGCTGGCAAGCGCCGGCGCGACCGTCCGGTCGGTGGTCAATGTCAGAAACGGCGGCCGCACCGCGCTGTCGGCCGCCACGCACAGCGTCATCCTCCTGGCCCTGGTGGTCGGCCTCGGAGCCGTCGTTCGATACATTCCCCTCGCGGTGCTGTCAGGGATCCTGATTTTGACCGCGCTCGGCATGATCGATTGGCAGAGCATCCGCAAAGCGCACGTCTCCCCCCGAGGCGACGTCGCCGTGATGTTCGCGACAATGATCGTCACGGTGCTGGTCGACCTCACCGTGGCGGTCGCAACCGGCGTCGGATTGGCGCTCATCGTCCATGTCCTGCAATCACGCCAATTCAAGGCCTCAATCGTCCAGGACAATGGCACCTACGGCATCCAAGGGCCGCTGTCATTCCTTTCCGTCGACCATGTCTTTTCCACACTACGCAACGGCCAGCCGCATCTGTCGCTGAACCTGGACAACGTCAGCTACATCGACACATCCGGCACAAAGGCGTTGTTGACCTTCATCGACCATTCACACAAGGCCGGCGTCACCGTGGACATCACGAGCCTGCCGTCGCACATCAAGCACGAACTGGTCACGCAAGCCACCCAAGAGCAGCACGACAAGCTCAAAACCGTCATCGACACGCCCCGCGTGCGCACCACGTAACCCGTACGCGAGCGTCGGTCACCCGGGTCCTGGGATCTGGGCCCGAGCGGATCGTCGCAGATAGTCGATACGGCAACACCGGGGCGGATGGGGCTGCACCGACCCGACGAGACCGAGCTGTCCATCCAGGTAGGCCCAGCTCAGGTCGCTGTACAGGGCATCCATAGCGACGTCGGGCAAGGATGCCGTACCACCAGGGCTGCAGACAGCCGGTGAGTACGCCTCCACCCGCCGCCGGTCCGTAGAGACCCCGCGGGTGGTGATCGAGCGACGGGGTACATGTACAGCGATCACGCCGCCGCCGGCCCGGCGTCCTGACCGCACGAGCATGCGCTGATCCCGCGGCGAGTACGGACCGATCATCAGCGTTGGCGACGCAGACATCCAAATAGATTCCAGGTAGGAGCACAGCGCACCGCAACGACGCGTACGCCAACACCGGTTCGGGCTGACAGCGAACCAGGAGCAAGAGAACCGAAACCCGTCAACGCCGCGCACCGCCATCCGCGAGGCGCTGGCCTTCTACGGGTGATCTCGGCGGCGCGTCAGGGCTTCCGGCCCACCCCGCAAAAGCCGGCCACCACGCCGGGCTCCCCCCGCTGGACGGCTTCGGGACGCCATTGCGGCAGCGACACCAGGCCGGGCTCCAGCAGCTCCAAGCCGTCAAAGTAGCGAAGGATCTGGTCGCGAGAGCGGGGGGTGATGGTCTCGGCGGCCCGTTCGTTCCAGGTCCGCTGGGCCTCGGCGTTCGCATCCATGTCGGGCTGGCCGCCGAGGTCGAGCGTGGCGTGGGTCAGCGCCAAGTAACTGCCCGACGGCATCGCCGCCAGCAAGCGCATGACGATCTCGTACGACCTGTCGAAGTCCGGGATGAATTGCAGGATCGCCAGCAGCATGACCGCCACCGGCTTGCCGAAGTCCAACGTCTCGGCGGCCCCTTCCAGGATCTTGTCCGGCTCGCGCAGGTCGGCCTCGATGTATTTGCACGCCCCCTGCGGGGTGCTGGTCAGCAAAGCCCTCGCGTGCACCAGGACGAGCGGGTCGTTGTCGACATAGACGATCTTCGCCTCGGGGGCTACCCGCTGGGCGACCTCATGGGTATTGTCCATGGTCGGCAGCCCGGTGCCGATGTCCAGAAACTGCCGGACGCCCGCCTCACCCGCCAAATGGCGAACCGCCCGGCCGAGAAAGGCACGATCGGTACGCGCTATATCGATGATCCCGGGGAAAGTCTTCCTATACTGATCGCCCACTTCGCGGTCGACGGCGAAGTTGTCCTTGCCGCCCAGGAAGTAGTTCCATACACGCGCAGATTGAGGCACCGTCGTGTCGATCTCCGACGAACGGCCCCGCTCCGGATCGGCCGAATTATCGCTCACGGTGCGCATCTCCCGCTCTCCCGCTTTGCGGCATTTGATTGCCGCAAAGCATAGCGCGCCATATTACCGGCCCTCACCCGTACGAGCCAGGCCCTGTCGGCGTGAGCGCGCCCTTTGAGTACCCATACTTCACCAACGCCACCCTGGAGACCGAGACCGACCCGTACATCGTCGTCCACCTCGCCAACAAGCTCGCCCAGAGCCGGATCTACACCGAGGAGCAGGTCCGCCAGGTCGCCGAGCTGTGGGTCACCCGCAAGGGCAACAACGCTCTCTCCGCGGCGATCAGCCTGGCCCAGCACGACTTCCGGCGTCGCTACGCGGCAGCGATCGAGGCTGAGGACAAGGTCATGCTCAACGCCTCGACCTCTTCCGCAAAGACGTCTCCACCTACGTTCGGCTGTATGACTTCATGAGCCAGATCGTCGACTACGGCGACCCGTACATGGAGATGCTCGCAATCTTCCTCCGGCTCCTGGAGAAGGTCATCGCCGAGTCCCCCTGGAGCGCTGAGGTCGACCTCTCGGACGTGGTCTTGGTCGGGGTGAAGCACACCAAGAAGATCGCCGTCGACATCTCGCTGACTGGAGACGGCGCGCTGAAGGGGATCAGCGCAGCAGGCACCGGCACCAAGAGGGAGCCGAAGTACGTCGCGCTCCAGGTCGTCATCGACAAGATGAATGACCTCTTCGGCGCTGAGTCGTTCGCCGAGTCCCAGGTCCGGGAGTTCGTGCAGGGGCTCGTGCAGCGGCTGCTCGCCGACGCCTTCTACGATGCCGCGATCGACGAGGGCACAAGTCAGCCCAACTCAGGATCTTGAAGTTTGCGACTGGATTGATATAGCCAGGTAGCGTTCTGCCCGGAAATAAGGGACCAACGGCGCACGGCTTTACACAGCAAGCCTCAGCAGGACCTTTCCCTGGTCCACAGCGGGCAGGGGCTGTGGATGCTGAACCGTTTGGCCGGTCAGCCACTGCGGGGCCCAAGGCGGGTGCAAGAACGCACGTTTTCGCAATCAGCTTAGGAACGGCCACCGGTTGACGGTCGGCAGCCCTGGCCGCAGGGTGGGCTGGTGAGGGGGTGTGCTTCCTCGGAGCTGGTAGAATGTCGAATAAAGCGTTGAACAGTGCCAATGCCGGGCAAGTCGGTCTTCAGCGAAATGGCAAGCGCTGTGATGGGTACAAGGGCTGGGGTCTATTTGGTCCTTTGAGGCGCCCTTCCAGTTGGTGCCGAGGGTGGGGAAGGACTGAGTCGCCAAGTTTGCTCGACCGTTTACGCGGAACCCACTGATCAGAGTGTGCCCTGATGGAGCCCGCTGTACCGCGCTGGGGTGTGGCGCCCTCAAACTATCCGTCTCCCCATAGCTCATGTTGCGCAGCAGATCGTCGCGACTCATCCCGCTGATGCTCATGCCAATGGCGTAAACCACCAGGCGGTGTGGATTGGCCCAGCAGCGGGAGCGTGTCGTGACGCTGGTCGAAGACTTGCCGAGGGCGACGGCGGTGACTGGTTCCAGGGTGACGGTCTCGATGAGGTGGTCGGCGGGAACACCGATCGCTTTTGGCGGGGGCGGTCCGTGTTGCGGTGACCAGCGCGTGCTGCGCCACTGAAAGCCCTGGGCACCGGAGTGCCCGTCGGCGTGTTGCCGACGCTCACCATCCTTCAGCGGAATCACCGGTGGACGAAGACCACGGGAGCTCTTCGGCCTTCGACTGCATCTTGAGGGACTCGGCTTTGCCGGTCGCGGGGGTAATCCTCTTCTGTCGGTGAGGCGGCATCGCGTCGTGGGGTGGGCTGTTTAGCCTGGGGCTGGTGATGCCGTCCCTTCCCGAAGGGTGGTCGACGTGACGCGGACTTTGTGATGCAGGCGGCGTTGAGCCGGTTGTCGCTCGGTGAGGAGTTGACGGAGGAGGAGGCGTCGGCCGCGCTGTGCACGATTATGCGCGGTGAGGCGTCACCGGTGCAGATCGGTGGGCTGGTGATGGGGCTGGCCGCTAAGGGGGTCTCGCCGGCGGAGGTCGTGTGCATGGCCCGGGCGGTCATGGAGTTTTCGGCGCCGTTCTCGGGGAGTTCCCAGGTGTTGGATACGTGCGGCACCGGCGGCGACGGGCACAACACCTTCAATGTCTCCACGGTGGTGGCGATCGTGGCTGCGGCGTGCGGGCAGCGGGTCGCCAAGCACGGTAGCCGCAGCGTGTCCTCCCAGTGTGGCAGCGCTGATGTGCTGGAGGCGCTCGGGGTGCGCACGGACCTGCGACCGGCGCAGGCGGCGCGGTGCTTGGAGTTGGTCGGCATCGTGTTCTTGTCGGCCACGGTGTTCCACCCGGCGTTCCGGCACGCGATGGACCCGATCAAGGAGCTGGGCGTGCGGACGGTGTTCAATCTGCTGGGGCCGTTGTGCAGCCCGGCTTGGGCCCGTTACCGGATTCTCGGGGTCCCCGACCAGGCGCTGGTTCCCTTGCTGAGCGAGGTCCTGCTGAAACTGGGAGCAGAGCGCGCGCTGGTGTTTTCCTCTCAGGACGGTCTGGATGAGTTGAGCATCTCGGCTCCCGCGCGTGTGGTGGAAGTCCGTGACGGCTCCATGCACCCCTACCTGCTGGACCCGGCGCGACTGGGCCTGGCCCCTGCCGGCCTGCAGGAGTTGGAGGGCGGCCCGCCCGGGCCGAGCGCTGATCTGGTGCGGGGGCTGCTGGCCGGTGAAGGTGGGCCCCGGCGCGACATGGTGCTGCTCAACACGGCGGCGGCGCTGCGGGCGGCGGGAAGGTGCGAGGACTGGGGCGAGGGGATGGCGCTGGCGGCCGAGGCCATTGACAGCGGCCGCGCGACCGCGACGCTCGATCAGTGGATCGAGGTATCGCAGGCGGTGGCGTCCGGCTGACCGGCGGGTCGTCTCACTATCGCAGCTGGCCAGAGCGCGCGGCCAGGGCACAGATCTGTTGGAGGACCTGCCGGGTGTCGGCGAGGTCGGGGAGCACGGCGTCCGCGCCGGCTGCGCGCAACTGGTGCGGGCCGCTGCTGCCGGTGGCCACGGCCAGGGCGGGTATGTCGTGGGCGTGCGCGGCGGCGGTATCGGCGGGGGTGTCGCCGACCAGGACCGCGGCGTCGGGTGGTTCGGCGCGTTCCCGGGCGTGCCGCAGGGCGTGGGCGACGAGGGCATCACGGGCGGAGTGGTCGTCGCCGAAACCGCCCGCCGCCCAGTCGATGTGGGTGTGCAGACCGAAGGCGGTCAGCTTGATTTGCGCTACCGGCCGCACGTTGCCGGTGACGACCGTCTGCAGGGCGCCCGGCAGCCGGGCGACGGCGGCCAGGGCGGCGGCGGCGCCGGGTAGCGCACGCCCCTGACGGCGTATCTGCTCTGCCCGTCGCCGGTGCTGGTCGGCCAGCGCTTCGGCGAAGCCGCGAAAGTCGGCGACGTTGGTGTCGATGCCGTGCAGGCGGGCGGTCTGGTGGAAGATGACGGGGTCGGTTTGGCCGTCGATCACGGCGTGCTGTTCCATCGTCTGGCCGGTGACTTGGGTAAATGCCTGGCTGTAGAGCCGCAGGCCCACTGCTTGGACGTCGATGAGAGTGCGGTCGATGTCCCAGAGCACCAGAATCCGATAACCGACTTGGGTGGAGCCCGTCGTCTCGGACATCGCCTTTCACCTCGATTCTGGACGGTCGTTCAGGCTATTAATGGAGGCTGTTCGCGTCCGGGCGGCGCGCCCATGCGGAGATCATTCCGGGGGACAGTTCGGCGAACCCCGGTGTCTCGAACAGAGTCGATGCACGGTGGAGTTCACTGTCCGACACGAGGCCGGTGGCGATCATCTCCGTGCGCGTCTGCTCGAAGGTCAGCTGCCAGAACCGGCTGATGGGGGCCCCGGGAACGATCGCGGGCAGGAAGACGTCGAGGCCCTGGTCGATCAGTCCCAGCGAGGTCAGCCGGGCTGGATAGTCGCGGACCCAGGTGATGTCGGTGCCAATAGTCGACCGCAGGGCCGACCACAGGGCGGCGAAGGCGGCCCTCACGGCCGGTTCGCGGCTGCTCTGGGTGGTCAGGTCGACGGAGTCGCCCAGCAGCAGGACACCGCCCGGGGCCAGCCAGGACACCAGCCGTTGCAGTACCCGGTCACGTTCGGGCAGGTGCATGAGCAGGAACCTGGCGTGCACCAGGTCGAAGCTCGCCGGTTCGAGCGTGCCGCTCAGGTCCTCGGCGGTCAGGTCGGCGGCTACCACACGCAGGTTCGGTGCGCGGAGCGGGTCGAGGTAGACCGTGCTGCGGTCCAGGACGACGACCTCGCGGGGCGCGGCGTGGGCGGTCAGCCACAAGGCCAGTTCCCCGGTGCCGGCCCCGGCGTCCAGAAACCGCATTCCGGGTCGAAGGCCCAGCGCCCCGATGCGCTGGTGAGTGACCGGGTCATAGGTGCGGCTGATCGCATCCAGGCGGTCCCGTTCCTTGTCACGCGTGTGCGCAAAGATCTGCTCGCCGTAGCGTTCCCCATCTTTATCCGACGCACCATCAACATCATCGGGTTCCATTCGTTAAGCGTACATGGGAAGCGCTGTCCCGGGTATACACCTCACCCCTTAACCGGTCGCCGAATAATGCACGAACGAATCGCGGCTGATTGCACCCGCTTGCCATGCCCGCCCCCGGGATTCAAAAAGGAAACGGACACTGACATGCCTATGGAACACAAACCGATCGTGCCCGGGTGGCAGCCGGGCACATGGCGGAATAAACCTGTCGCCCAGCAGCCAGAGTGGCCCGATGCGGCCGCGGTGGCGGACGCCGAACGGCGGCTGCTGCAACTGCCGCCCTTGGTGACTCCGGAGGAGTGCCGGGCGCTCACCGCGGCACTGGCCGAGGTCGCCAGCGGCCGGGCGCTGATACTCCAGGCAGGCGACTGCGCAGAGCGTTTCACCGAGACCGCCAGCACGGAGGCCCGGGCCCAGTTGGTGGAAACGCTGGCCGACCGGCTGATGACCGCCACGGGACTGCCGGTGGTCACCATCGGCCGCATGGCGGGCCAATACCCCAAACCACGATCGTCGCCGACCGAGAAGGTGCCGGGGCCTGACGGCCCGCTCACCGTGCCCACCTATCGGGGCGACCTGGTCAACGCCCCAGAACCCGACTCGCGCGACCCCGACCCCGACCGGCTGGTGGAGGGCTATCACCGCGCCACGGCCACCCTGGCCCTGCTGCGCGCTCGCAGCGCCAGCGCCGACACCCGCGCGGCCACCGATGTGTTCGTCTCCCACGAGGCACTGCTGCTGCCCTTCGAGGAGGCCCTGACCCGCTACGACGGCCAGTCCCGCGCCTGGTACTCGACGTCGGCCCACCTGCTGTGGATCGGCGACCGCACCCGAGGACTCGACCAAGCGCACGTGGAGTACCTGCGCGGCATCGCCAATCCGGTGGCGGTCAAACTTGGCCCCACCACCACTGCCGACGATGTCGTCGCCCTCTGCCAGAGACTGGACCCCGAGCGCCTGCCGGGCCGGCTCACGCTGATCACCCGGATGGGAGCGCGCCAGGTGGGCCGGTTGCTCCCTGAGATGATCGAGGCGATGACCCGTGCCGGGCACCCGGTGACCTGGGTGTGCGACCCCATGCACGCCAACACCACCACGACGGCCGCTGGGCTCAAGACCCGGCACTTGGACACGATGCTCGCCGAGGTCCAACAATGGCTGGCAGCGCATCGCGGGGCCGGCTCCCACCCCGGAGGACTGCATCTGGAAGTCACATGCGACAACGTGACCGAATGCGTCGGCGGCCGTGCGGGCGCCGTCGACGAAGCCCAGGTACATCAGCACTTCCTGTCGGCGTGCGACCCGCGGCTCAACCCGGAGCAGGCCACCGAACTGGTCCTGCAGACGGGACGGCGGCTCACCGGACACCGACATACAGAACCCACCGCTTCCACCCCGCCGAAGGCCAGCGCGGCCCACTGGCGACCCTACGCCCAGGACCGGCGCGCTGACCTCACCGCAGCCGCCACCTCCCACACCTGGACCACGCCGGGGTGCCTGGAGATCACACGGACCGCGCAGCCCTATCCCCACCATGCGCTGGATCAGGTCACCGCGGCGCTGGACGAAAGACCCGGCGGCGTTCTCGGCTCCAGTGTTCAGCAGCCGGGCCGCTACCGCCGCTGGCGCATCGGCTACCTGGCCCCCTGCCTGGAAGTCACCGCCGCCGCACGCCGCATGGATGTCCGGGCGCTCAACGAACGCGGACGCGTGCTGCTCCCGATCGTCACGCAGGCGCTGTCGGCGAGCGGCCACCTCATCTCCACCAGCCCCTCCACCCTCACCCTGGCGGTGCCGGCCCCCGACGACGTCCTGCCGGAGGAGCAACGCAGTCGGCGGGCCGGTGTCTTCTCGGCTCTGCGCGCGCTGCTGGCAGCGTTCGCCGCACCCGACGACGCACACCTGGGGCTGTACGGCGCGTTCGGCTACGACCTGGCGTTCGGGTTCGAGCCCATCGCCCTGCGGCTGCCGCGGCCCGACGACCACCGCGACCTGGTGCTGCACCTGCCCGATGAACTCTACGTCGAGGACGAGTCCGGCCTGATCCGCTACCGCTACGACTTCACCGTCGGTGACACCACCACCGCCGGTCTGCCCCGAGACAGCGACAGCACCCGCCCGGCCGCCCGGCCCGCCGCGCTACCACCACCGCCCGGGCAGGGTGCCTACGCCAAGATCGTCCGCACCGCCCAGGAGCGTTTCATGTGCGGTGACCTGGTGGAAGTGGTGCCCAGCCAGGTCATGTACGCCTCCTGCACGTCGGCGAGCGACTTCTACAGCAAATTGCGCCGCCGCAACCCCGCGCCCTACGAACTGTTGTTCAACCTGGGCGGTGTGGAGCACCTGGCCGGGACCTCCCCGGAGATGTATGTACGGGTCACCCGCGACGACCACGGCCGCCTGTGGGTCGAGACCTGCCCCATCTCCGGCACCGTCCGCCGCGGCCGAGACGCCGTCGAGGACAGCGACCACATCCGCGCCCTGCTCAACTCCCGCAAGGACGAGTCGGAGCTGACCATGTGCACCGACGTCGACCGCAACGACAAGGCCCGCATCTGCGACCCTGGCAGCGTTCAGATCCTGGGCCGCCGCCAGATAGAGATGTACTCCCGCCTCATCCACACCGTGGACCACGTGCAGGGGCGGCTACGGCCCGGCTTCGACGCCCTGGACGCCTTCCTCACCCACATGTGGGCCGTCACCGTCACCGGCGCCCCCAAGCGGGCCGCGATGCAGTTCATCGAGGACCACGAGCAATCCCCCCGCCGCTGGTACGGCGGTGCCGTCGGCGTCCTGCGCTTCGACGGCACCCTCGACAGCGGCCTGACCCTGCGCACGGCACAGATCCACGACGGGCTGGCCGCCGTCCGCGTGGGCGCCACGCTGCTGCACGACTCCGACCCCGACGCCGAGGAGCGCGAGACCCAGGTCAAGGCCCAGGCGTTGATGGAGACCCTCACCGGAGCCCCGCCCGCCACCCAGCCCGAACCGCCTCTGCAGACCGAAGCGACACCGATGCGGGTGCTGCTGATCGACCACAGCGACTCCTTCGTGCACACACTGGCCGACTACTTCCGCCAGGCCGGTGCGCATGTGACCACCTTGCGCGCGGGACTTCCCCCCGCGACACTCGACGAACTCGCCCCTGACCTGGTCGTGCTCTCTCCCGGTCCAGGCCGCCCTGGCGACCACGGCTGCCTGGACCTGCTCGACGAGATCACCGCCCGCGGGCTGCCCGCTTTCGGCGTTTGCCTGGGACTGCAGGCGATGGTCGAGCACAGCGGCGGCACCGTGGTGCCACTGCCCCAACCCGCCCATGGCCGGCCAGGCAACATCACCGTCCACTCCGGACGCCTGCTGGCGGGTCTGCCCGCCCAGTTCACCGCAGGCCGCTACCACTCCCTGCACGCCGTCCAGGTGCCAGATTGCTACGAGATCTCCGCCACCACCGACGACGGCGTCGTCATGGCCATCGAACACCGCCACGCACCCCGCTGGGCGGTTCAGTTCCACCCCGAATCCCTCATGACCACCGATCACCACGCCGGACACCGCATCATCACCAACATCCTGCACCTAGGCCGTGTTTCGAAGTAGGGCGAACCGCCCTCCGCGAGAGCCTGCCTGGAGGTGCCTGACGGCCAGAGCACCAGCGTCCACTCGGCCATCGTCGCGCGGCCCGCCGGCGCGGTCGGGTTCAGCCTGGTGCCTCACCGCTGGTCGCCGAAAGATCGTTCAGCTGGCTCATGAACACACGCAGAGTCGTTCGGGAGTACGAGCGCACGACCGCGCATTGCGAAGCTCGCATCTCGTGGGCCGCGATGACCTTGATGACGCGCCACCTCAGCCGGCACGCAGGCACGCCCGGTCTTCCCGCCTAATGGCCCACTTGCGCTGTGCGAGCGGCGGCGAGGTGGTCGTGGAACTCAGCGTGCCGGAATTGATAGACCGGGCCGACGGTCCGCAGCAAGCCCAGACGGTGCGCGTCGCCGAGGAATGCCATCAACCGACCGCGGCAGCCGCCGCTGCCGGGCCAGCCAGAAGGTGGCGACCAGATGCGCCGGCCACGCACGATGCTGCCCGAACACGAGCCCGAACACGAGCCCGAACCCGAACATGAGCCCGGCAGCGAGCCCGGACGCGAGACTGGCGAGGCGGTTGAGGGGGGTGTGGCTGATGGCGGCGAGCCGCCACCAGGCCAGGTCTCGGGTGGGACGGTGTCGAGGAGGTGGCGAGGTAGCCGAGCCAGCGGGTGGCCTGGTCGGGGTCGTGTCGGCAGTGGGGGCGGAACAGGTCGGCGGGGTCAGCGCTGGGTGGGCGGCTGCTGATGAGGGCGGCGATCGGCGGCACCTACGCCCACGTCTCCCCGGTCATGCGCGAGCAGCTCCGCGGGCGGCTCCAGGGGTTGTGGGAGGCGACCCTGGACCAGCGGTTCGCCCTCTCGCCGATGTCCCCGGTGCCGGTCCTCAACGAGCTGCTCGCCGAGCGGCGCAGGATGGCCGATCTTGGCCGTCTCCCGATCGTCTCCCGATCGGCCGTCCGCGGAGGGCTAGCGCTCGTACCTATGGCCGTGCCGAACGATCCTCATGCGGCAGCGCCGAAGAGTTTCCCCACGTCAGCTACTATCAGACGCGTCACTTGAGGAGTTGGCGGGCCATGACCATGCGCTGGATCTGGTTCGTGCCCTCGTAGATCTGGGTGATTTTGGCGTCGCGCATCATTCGTTCCACCGGGAACTCGCGGGTGTAGCCGTAGCCGCCCAGGAGCTGGACGGCGTCGGTCGTCACGTCCATCGCCACGTCGGACGCCAGCGTCTTGCACGCTGAGGAGACGAACGTCAGGTCGGCGACCTTCTCGCCGTGCATCGCCCGCTCGGACTTGATCGCCGCGTGGTAGGTGAGCTGGCGGGCGCCTTCGAGGCGCATGGCCATGTCGGCCAGCATGAACTGCACGCCCTGGAAGTCGGCGATGGGCTTGCCGAACTGGCGGCGCTCCTTGACGTAGCCGAGCGCGAAGTCCAGGGCGCCCTGGGCGATGCCGAGGGCCTGGGCGGCGATGGTGATGCGGGTGTGGTCCAGGGTGGCGAGCGCCGTCTTGAAGCCGCTGCCCTCCGGGCCGATGATCCGGTCGGCGGGGATGCGGACGTCCTCCAGAATGACCTGGCGGGTCGGGGAGCCTTTGATGCCCAGCTTGCGCTCCTTGGGACCGAAGGACACGCCCGGGTCGCTCTTCTCGACGACGAACGCGGAGATGCCGCGGGCGCCCTGCGACGGGTCGGTGACCGCCATCACCGTGTAGTACTCCGACTCCCCCGCGTTGGTGATCCACATCTTGGTGCCGTTCAGCACCCATGCCTCGCCGTCGCGGACCGCGCGGGTCTTCATGCCCGCCGCGTCCGAGCCGGCGTCGGCCTCCGAGAGGGCGTAGGAGAACATCGCCCCGTCGCGTGCCACCGGCGCCAGGTACTTCGCCTTCAGCTCCTCGGAGCCCGACAGGAGGATCGGGACGGTGCCCAGCTTGTTCACCGCCGGGATCAGCGACGAGGAGGCGCACGCGCGGGCGACCTCCTCGATCACGATCACCGTGGCCAGGGCGTCCGCGCCGCCTCCGCCGTACTGCTCGGGGACGTGCACCGCGTGCAGGTCGTTGGCCACCAGCGCGTCGAGGGCCTCCTGCGGGAACCGCGCCTCCTCGTCGACCTCCGCCGCGAACGGGGCGATCTTGGCGTCGGCCAGCTCGCGCACCGTGCTCCGCAGCAGCTCGTGGTCCTCGGACGGCGCATAGGCGGGAAAGTCGTTCATCGGTCCTCCGCGGGTCCCCGGCCGCGTCGACGACGGCCATATTACTTTGACGGCCAATATTTGAACGCCAAAGTAAGCGAGGCGGCCGCGCGGAGTCAAGGCGGCGCCGGGCGACACGCGTCACATGCGAAGGGGGACGGTCCCGCCGGCCCCCGTCCGGGTCGGCGGGACCGTCCTTTTCCGTGGCCGGTTGACCGGACAGGGCTCGAACCTGCGACCCGCCGCCCCGGCCATGCATGACGTGATCCAGTCACGGATCCTGCCGATTGGATGGTCCAGCATGGGTGCCCTCCGGCGGGCGGTGGCGTCCGCCCGCCTGGGCACGGGAGGACCAGCCGGGGGTCGTTACTCCCGCCGGTCCAGTCCAGAGCCGCACCCGGGAATCGAACCCGGTTCGCCAGGGTGGAAGCCTGGTGTCTCACCATTCGACTTGTGCGACATGGGTCGGGCATGAAAAAGCCGCCTGGGAGGGTTCTCCCTGGCGGCCTCCGATGGACCTGCGGACCTATCCAGAGGCGTCCGCGGGGACGCTGCTACCGCCTTGCGACCGGACGTCGAAAGGCCGCCGCTGATACTGGGTGGCAATCCCGGTCATCGTGCGGCTCCTTTCTCGGTTCGACACTCATATGGTGCGGTATGGGGCAAGGCATCGGCAATCGGTTTTTTTGCACCCGGGACCGCACCGGGGTCCTACCCAGCTCACGGGCCCCGGTGCGGCCGGCGGGCGCCGGAGGGGTCAGAAGGCCCTGCGGCGGGTGCGGGCCGGGCGGCGGCGCGACGGGGTCACCAGCCGCTGGATAACCCTGAGCGGCAATGTGACGATGCTGATGACCACGCTCGCCACGGCGCTGAGAACGCCCGCGATCGTGCCGACGATGGCGCTGAGCGCTGCACTGATGCGGCGCATAAGGATTCACTCCTTCAAGTCGTCCTATAGCGCCTCATACCCGCTCTTGGAGATTTACACGGGCTTTGTCGCGATGATGACGGTGGCGGCGAACTCCGCGGATTCGGCCACGGTCGCCGCGAGACCGTTCCGCTCGACGGCCGCGACGGCGTCCGGGACCTGCCGCTCGCTCGTCTCGAACAGCAGGTGCCCGCCCGGTGCCAGCCACTCCGGCGCCTCGGCGGTGACACGGCGCAGGACGTCGAGGCCGTCCGGGCCGCCGTCGAGCGCCACGCGCGGCTCGTGCACCCGCGCCTCCACCGGCATCAGCGCCAGCTCCCCGGCCGGGACGTAGGGGACGTTCGCGAGCAGCACGTCGATCCCGCCGCGCAGCCCGGCCGGGAGCGGGGCGAAGAGGTCGCCTTCGTGGACGTGCCCGCCGAACGGCTCGACGTTGCGGCGGGCGCAGCGCACCGCCGCGGGCTCGATGTCGGCGGCGTGGAGTACCGGCTCTTTCCGGCCGCCGGCGGGGACGATGGCGGCCAGCGCGGCGCCCAGCGCGCCGGTGCCGCAGCACAGGTCGACGACGACGGGACGCGGAGGGGCGAGCGCGGCGGCCCGCCGGACGAGGAACTCGGTGCGGCGGCGGGGCACGAAGACGCCCGGGTCGACGGCGATCCGGAGGCCGCAGAACTCGGCCCAGCCGAGGACGTGTTCGAGCGGCAGTCCCCCGGCGCGCCGTTCCACCATGGCGGACGCCTCGTCCGGCGTGGCGGCCGTGGCGCGGATCAGCCGGGCCTCGTCCTCGGCGAAGACGCAGCCCGCGGCGCGGAGCCTGGCCACCATGGCGGTCTCGGTCAGGGGTTCTGTCATGAGCGACGGCAACTTTAGCCGAGACATGCGGCCGCGCCCCGGCGGCCCCTGCCCGTCCTGACCTGTTTAGGGGCCTTGTCCAGGGGCATCCCGGCTGCACGGGTCATCAGGGGGGCTGCGTGACGCGGGTGAGATGGTGGGGGACGGGTCTCGTGGCGCTCACGCTGCTGAGCCTCTGCGCGGGGCTGCCCCTGCTGAACAAGATGCTCGGGAGCGGCGGCAGGCCCTTGGCGCCGGGGACGGTCGTGTCGGTCGGCACGGACCGGGGCGGCGTCCGCCCGATCACGCTGACGGTGTCGCACGCCGGATGGGCGCTCGACTCGAGCGCGACCTCCCTCACCGGCTACGCCGAGCTGACCAGCGAGGACGTCGTGGTCAACCTGAACGTCGCCGTCCCGCTGGCCCCGTTCGACGCGCACGAGCTCTGGGACGGGTTAGGCCGCATCGTCGCGCTCGGCGGGCGCGCGCGGCTCGCGTCGCGGCCCGTCCCGATCAGGACGGAGCACGGGCTGACCGGGCTCACCGGGGCGATCACCGGCCGGGACCGGGCGGGCACGGCGGCGGTCTTCGCCACCGACACGCTCGGCGCGACCGTGACGGCGGCCGGTCCGCCGCTCGCCTTCCGGAGCGTCGCCGCGGAGGTTCAGGCGATGGTGCGGTCCCTCACGATCGCGGCGCCCTGGACGTCGGAGGCGGGCCCGTGATCCGCAGGCCGGCGTTCTGGCTCTGGGCCGCGGTGTGCGCCATCGGGACCTGGATCGCGGTCCGCGGGATGGACGCGGCCGTCCGCGCGTTCCCGGTCGGCGCGGTGGTCGGCGGCGCGCTCCTCGCCCCGGCGCTGGCCGCCGGCGTGTGGGGGCTGCGGCGGCTGCATCCCGTCCGGTCGCACCGGCTCGGGTACGCGCTGATCGCGGTGGCGTGGGGCGGGCTGGCCGCGTTCGGGCTGGCGCTGCCCGCGAACGCGGCCTTCCACGCGGTCATCGGCAAGGCGGCGGGGCCGGACTTCAACTCCGCGTGGGGCGCGGCGATCGCCGCTCCGGTGGACGAGGAGATCCTGAAGCTGCTCGGCGTGGTGACGCTGGCGCTGATGGCGCCGTCGGCGATCCGCGGCCCGCTGGACGGCTGGGGCTACGGCGCGCTCGCCGGGCTCGGCTTCCAGATCTCCGAGAACTTCCTGTACGTGCTGAACACGATCGTGCTGACCGGCGCGACGCAGGACGTGAACGCGGCGCTGTTCTCGTTCGGCAGCCGGGTCATCGGCGGCGCGTGGTGGAGCCACTGGGCGATGACGGCGATCGCCGGGGCGGGGCTCGGCTGCCTGCTCGGCCGGGCGTCCCGGGGCAGCGCGACCATCGCCGTCGCCGCGTTCGTCCTGGCGATGGGCCTGCATTCCTGGTGGGACGCGCCCGTCCTGCACGGGGTGGCGTGGCTGCCGGTGAAGGGCGCGCCGATCCTGCTCACGGCGATCGTCGCGTACCGGCTGGCGCGGCGCCGCTACCTGTCGCACTTCCGGCGGACGGTCCACGCGGAGACGGCGCGCGGCGTCCTCGTGCCTGGCGAGGGCCATGTGCTCATCCACCGCAAGTGGCGCCGGAAGGAGCGGTGGGACGTGCCGACCGGCGAGCCGCGCCGGCTGCTCGCCCGGCTCAGGGCCGCGCAGCTGAACCTGATCGAGAACGGTCTCGGCGGCCTGGAGCGGGACCCGCGCGCCGCCGTGCGGCTCCGGACGGACGTCCATGACATGCGCCATCACCTCAACTCCTGCCCGTCGCCCCGCCGCGTGGCCTGACGAGAAGGGCCGCGCTTCCCGGCCTGCGGGAGGTCCTCTACGCGGTGAGCGCCTGACGTGCGCGATGCGTCGTCAGTAGCCGTCCAGTGCTGTGACCTCGAAAATCGTCAAGGTGCGGCGCACGTGGCCGTCGGGCTGTTCTTGCAGGGTGACTCTTACGCGAAGCTGGACCGTGGCGCCGATGTTCCAATGGCTGATCTCCCGGTAGGGAAGCTCCTTCGCGCTCATCTTCACCGTTTCGCCATCGGGAAGCGCCACCAGCCAGGACTGCGTGTCGCTCACGGTCCGCAGGGTTCCGGTGAACAGCTGTTCCTCGGCGTCGAGACCTCGCCCGGCGATGAAGCTCCGCATACGTCCGGCCGCCGCTGGTGTGATGCTCGCCCTGACGGTGGCTGAGCCGGGTTCAGCCCAGGTCGCGTCGAGCGTGATTCCGGAGCGGGTGATCACTCTGGCGAGGTCGGCGAGCGTGCTCCCGACGCGGGGACCGAGCTCCCCCAGCGAGGCGGCCGCGCTGTCGTCGATGACGGGGGTGTCCGTGCCGAGACCGCCCAGCAGGCCGATGAGCACCGCGGAGGCGCGGTCGGCGAGTGGACGGGGAGTGTTGATCAGCGCCACGTTCCCGCCCGGCTCGTCCTCGTTCGCCGGAGGCGTCCGCGGTTCGAGGCTGAGGATGATCGAACCTGCCGAGGAGGCGGCGTTGAGGACCAGGGTCGTGCGCCGCACGATCTCGGGGGGCAGCACTCCCCCAAGCGCCCTGAAGTCTTCAAGGGCCGCTCCGGTGGCCGAGACCGCTCGTTGCCAGCCCGCAGCGATCAGGCCGATCTGGCCGAGCTCGGCCGGGTGGCCTTGGTCCCCGCCGCCGCGCAGCCGGAGCTCTCCGCGAGAGCGCACGGTTCGGGCGGTCCCGGATCGGCGGTCCATGGACGCCTCGATGCTCCGCCGGCTCCATTCACCCTGTTCCGCTGGCGAAAGGGCCGTGTCCGGGGACTCGGGAGCGTGCTCAAGGAACCAGGCCAGGTCATCTGTACCCATCGATGATCACCTCCAGGTAGCCGCGCCGTGGGACGGAGTCGAGGCGCCCGTCCGCGTCGTGAACCCGGCTCCACAGGTCATCCCAGTAGCCTCGAGCCTCCAGGTACTGCTTTGTCTCAGGTTCGGGGTCGGTACCGAGTGTCGGCGTCCACTCCAGAATGTAGGAGTCGACGCGCATGCCGTAGGCGTCCTTGATCCGGCCCGTCGCCGTGGCGGTGAGGAAGCTCAGTGCTCTCGGGTCCAAGGTCGCGGCGTTGGTCGCGGCGTTTTGCAGCTTGACGGTGTCGACGAGGTACACGCAGTCGATGTCCGCCGGGTCCGGCTTGGCCGAGAAGAAGCCGCCTGACAGCCAGCATGCCGGTACCTCACCGACGAGCTGCCGCAGCGCCGAGGTGAGGCGCCGCCACTCGCTCCAGATCGCCTCCCGTTCGCCGGGCTGCCCCATGACGTAGATGGACTCGGCCTCCTCGACCGTGCAGACCCATCGGCCCGGCGGGAGCTGGCCATCGACCAGCTGGGGCAGCGTCGCCGAGGTGCGCCGTCGGGCATGCCTGCGTTTCACGGTGGCCCGCTGCCCGTGATCCGCGCCGTCGGCGCTCGCTGTGCGCGGCAACGCGTACGCGGCGGTGGCGGCGAGCACGACGAGACCGAGCACCCACCAGAACGCGTCGCCGAACGCGACCGCCTGGTCGGCGCGGGCCGCGATCCTCGCCTGAAGGACGGCGGCGAGCGCCGCCGTGCCGATCGAGCCGCCGAGCATGCTGAGCAGGTTCAGCGCGACCGCCGTCCGCGGCAGCTGCGGCGGGCTCGTCCGGCGGTAGACGAGCGTCATGATCGGTGTACTGATCATCGCCGCGCCCACGCCGCGCAGGAAGAGGGAACCGGCGACCACTTCGTCCGGCACCCCGTGGCCGAGCCGGGTGAACGCGACGGTGCCCGCCGCGACCAGCGCCATCCCGCCGAGCACCAGCGTGCGGGGAGCGGCCGCGTCCACCACCCGGGTCACCAGGACGGTCCCGGCCGCCACCCCGACCCCCTGCGGGGCGAGCAGCAGCCCGGTCTGCCACGCCGACAGCCCGCCGGGCCCCTGCAAGTACAGCGGAAGCAGGAACATCGTGCCGAACACCGAAGCGCCCAACGCCAGCAGCGCCAGCGCCGCGACCCCGAACGGCGGCCGGACGAACAGCCGTGGGTCCAGCAGGGGGACGCCCTTGGTCCGCACACCGTGCAGAGTGAAACCGGCGAGCATTCCCACGCCGGCCACCAGCGCCGCGGTCACCTGCCACGCGGGGCTGTCGTGCGCGACCCTGGTCAGCCCGTACACCAGCACGGCCAGGCCGGGCGACAGCAGCGCGGCGCCCCGCCAGTCGAACCGGGCGCCGGTCGCGGCCGGCGGCACCGCGGGCACCAGCCGGCGTCCGAGCGCGAGCGCGGCCACCCCGACCGGGATATTGATCAGGAACATCCAGCGCCACCCCGCCGCGTTCAGCACCGCGCCGCCGACCAGCGGCCCGAACACCGGCGACAGCAGCGGCAGCACCCCGACCACCGCGATCACCCGTCCGGTCCGCTCGCGGCCGGCGATGCCCACCAGCAGCGCCTGCCCGACCGGCGGCAGCAGGCCGCCCGCGAGCCCCTGCATGACGCGGAAGACGACCAGGCTGGGCAGCGACCATGCCAGCCCGCACAGCAGCGAGGCCGCCAGGAACGCCGCGACCGCGCCGAGCCAGACGCGGCGCCCACCGAACCGGTCGGCCAGCCAGCCGGACGTGGGCACCGCGGTGACCACGGCGAGCAGGTAGGCGGTGGTGACCCACTGGACGTCGGCGACCGGCGCGGCGAACCGGTCGGCGAGCGTGGCGATCGCGACCGCGACGATCGTGCCGTCCAGGGTGGCCATCACGGTGCCGAGCACCAGCACGAACGCGACCCGCCACAGCCTTGCGTCGATCTTGTCCATCGGAGGGGCGGTGGTCACGGTGTCGGACCCGGGGCCGGCGGCGCGTCACCGGCCGCTCGCGCGGCGGGCTTCTGCGCGGTGTCCGCGCGGTCGATGCGGGCGGCGATCGCGGCGGCCGTCCTTCCCTCGAACACGTCGCGCACGGTGGCTGTGAGGCCGGCGCGCCGGATCATCGACGCCACCCGCAGGGACGCGATGCTGTCCCCGCCGTGTTCCAGGAAGTCGTCGTCCGGGCCGAGGACGTCGGTTCCCGACACGGTCCGCAGCACCCGCAGCACCACGGCCTCGGTCTCGGTCGCCGGTCCCCTGGCCGGTACACCGGCGCGTGGTGCGGGGGCGGGCGGCGCGACGGCGTCCGGTATGGAGGCCGGCGGTACCTCGATGCGTTCGTCGGCGTCGAGCGGCGGCAGTGTGTCCGCCGGACGGTCCGGATCGGCGACCAGTTCCTCCAGGAGCGTGCACAGGCGGCGGCCGTACCCGTGCACCGTCGCCTCGTCGAGCACGTGCCGCTGGTAGCTGAGCAGGACGGTGAACTCCTCGCCGGGCAGCACGAACACGGTCAGCGGGTAGTGCGTCGCGTCCGCGATGTCCACCCCGGTCTGCTCCAGACCCGGTGCGATCGTCTCGCGGTGGCGGCTGGAGAGCGGGAAGTTCTCCATCACCAGCATGGTGTCGAACAGCCTGCCGAGCCCGGTGGCGCGCTGCACATCGGGCAGCCCGACGTGGTGGTGTTCCGCCAGTGCGGTGGACTCAGTGTGCACCCGGTCCAGCACGGTGGCGGCCGTCTCGCCCGGGACGGTCCGCACCCGCGTCACGACCGTGTTGCCGAGCTGGCCGACCATCCGCGCCACCTCGGGCACGTCGGCAAGGCGGCCGGACACCGGGCTGCCGAACACGACGTCCCGCCGGCCGGTCAGCCCGCAGAGCAGCAGGCCCCACGCGGTGTTGAACACCGAGGCCGGGGTGACCCCGCGTTCGCGGGCGAACGCGATCAGCCGCGCGGTGAACCCGGCGCCGAGCGGGACCGTGATCCGCTCCGGCCGCTCCACGGGGCCCGGCCCGGCGGCCGGGGCCAGGTGCGTGCCGGACTCCAGCCCGGCGAGCGCGTCCCGCCAGGCCGCGAGACCGGCCTCGTGGTCGCGGGCCGCCAGCGCCCGGTGGTAGTCGGCCAGGGGCGGCGCCACCGGGGCGGCCGGGCCGCCGCCCAGCTCGTGGTAGATGGCGAACAGGGTGCGGCCGACCAGCGGCATCGACCAGCCGTCGAGCAACGCGTGGTGGATGGTGAACACCAGCCGGTGCTCGTCCGGGCCGAGGGTGCACAGCAGGAACCGGATCAGCGGCGGCGTCCCCGTGTCGAACGGGCGCCGGTGCTCGGCCCGGCAGAGCTCGGCGAGGTCCTCCGGCCGGGCCGGCACGGCCCGGAAGTCCGGCGCCACCCGTGCGGGGATCACCTGGACCACCGCGCCGGACCCGGTGGTCTCCAGGTGCACCCGCAACGCGGGATGGGTGTGCAGCAGCCGCTCGGCGGCGGCCCGCATCCGGTGCGGGTCGAGCGTGCCCCGCAGGTGGGTGACCGCCTGCACCACGTAGACGTCGGCGTCCGTCTCGTCGCGGACGGCGCTCTGGAACATCAGCCCGGCCTGCAACGCGGTGGCGGGCAGCACCTCGGGCGCGGGCCCCTCCCGCTCGACCCGCGCGGCGTGCTCGGTGAACGCGGCCAGGGCGGTGCGCCACGCGTCGACCAGCGCCGCGAGCGCGGTGGCGGGCAGCACCCGGCCCGCCGCCGTCCACTCCACCGCGAGCCGGGGCCGGTCCGCCTCCCGGACGAAGCAGTTCACCGCCAGCACCTGCTCCAGTGCCTTGGCGCCGGGTTCGCATACCGAGAACGGGTTCTCCTGCGCCGAGCGCCAGCCGGGTACCGGCGCGAACCGGCCCAGGTAGTTGAGCAGCACGTCCGGCGGCGGCCCGGTCAGCTCCGCGCCCCGGACCTCGGGGTCGAGGTGACGCAGGACGCCGTAACCGAGCCCGTCGCCGGGAACGGCGTCGCCCGCGCTGATCGCCGCCCGCAGCAGCCGTCCGGCGGCGGGCCCGCCGGCCAGCGCGTCGGTCAGATCGGCGTCGTCGTGGACGGCGTGGGCGGGCACCCGCACCGGGTACTCCGCGGTGAACCAGCCGATCGTGCGGGCGACGTCGTGCTCGCCCTCGCGCCCATGCCGTTCCACCGTGACCGTCTCGGCGTCCACGCCGCCCGCGCGCCACAGCCGCAGCGCGAGCACGAGCACGGCGAGCAGCACGTCGTCCACCCCGGCGCGGTACGCGGCGGGCAGCGCGGTGAGCACCGCGGCGGTGGCCTCTGGCGAGGCCACGTCGGTGGTCTCGATGGCCGTGGCCACGGTGTCGAGGCTTGGGTCCAGCCCGCGCCCGCCGAGGTGCGTCTGGCGCAGCGCGGTCCGCCAGTGCGGCAGCTCGCCGCGCCGGGCGCCCGCGGTGCCCTGCTCGGCCAGCCGGAGGGCGTGGGCCCGCCACGAGGTGGTGACCGGGGCCGGCCGAGCGCCCGTGCACGCGGCATGGAGGTCCGGCAGCAGCACCCGCCACGAAACGCCGTCGATCGCCAGGTGGTGCACCACGATCAGCAACCGGCCGGGCAGCGCGGCCACCCGGACCAGGTCGCCCCGGGCCGGGTCCAGCTCGCCGGCCAACCGGCGCGCGACGGCGTCCAGCGGTTCGGCCGCCGAGGTGACCTCGGTGACGACCGCGGCGGCGGAGCCGGGCGGCGGCACGGTCAGCGGGTCGATCCGCAGGCGCAGCGCGTCGTGGTGGTCGAGCAGGGTCTGCACGGCCGCGCGGAGCCGGTCCAGCGGGACGTCCTCGTCCAGCTCGACCGCGGTCCACTGCGCGTACCCGGCGATGGCCGCCCGATCCGGGTTGCTGTCCAGCAGCACGCGCACGATCGGCGGTGCAGGGACGTCGCCGAGCGGCTCGTCGGGCTCGTCGCCGCCGGCCTGGCCGGCGTGCAGCGGCTGGACCGCCGACGCGAGGGACGCGAAGTCGCGGCGCGCCAGCAGATCGCGCGGGCGCAGGTCGAGGCCGTACTCGCGCAGCTTGCCGCTCACCCCGATCGCGGTGATGCTGTCGCCGCCGAGGGCGAAGAAGTCGTCGTCCACGCCGACCTCCGGCACGTCCAGCACCTCGCCGACCGCCGCGCACAGCATCTTCTCCGGCTCGGTGGCCGGTGCCCGGCCGCTGCCGGTGCGGGAGGGTTCGGGCAGCGCCGCGCGGTCCAGCTTGCCGTTCGGGGTGACCGGGAGCGATGCCAGCACCGCCACCGCCGAGGGCACCAGGTGCTCGGGATACCGCTCGGCGAGCCACGACTTCACCTCGTCGCCGTCGACGTCGCCGACCACGTAGCCGACCAGCCGGGTGCCGCGCACCGCCGCCGCGGCGGCGCGGGCGCCGGGCACCGCGCCGAGCGCGGCCTCCACCTCGCCCAGCTCGATCCGGTGGCCGCGCACCTTCACCTGGTCGTCGCGCCTGCCGAGGAACTCCAGCTCCCCCTGCCAGCGGACCAGGTCGCCGGTGCGGTACATGCGGTCGCCGGGCGCGCCCAGCGGGTCCGCGACGAACCGCTCCGCGGTGAGGTCGGCCCGGCCGAGGTAGCCGAGCGCGAGGTGCGGTCCGGCCAGGTACAGCTCGCCGACCGCGCCCGGCGGCACCGGGCGCAACGCGTCGTCCAGCACGTAGGCACGGGTGCCGGGCACCGCGGTGCCGATCACCGGCGCCGGTCCCGCCACCGGCGCGCTCGCGCTGTCCACGGTGGCTTCGGTGGGGCCGTACATGTTGCGGGCGGGGACCCCCGAGTCACGCACCCGCGACCACAGCGCGGGCGGGGTCGCCTCGCCGCCGAGTATCAGGAGGACCGGGCGCCGCGCGCCGTCGAGCAGGCCGCGGTCCAGCAGCGGCGCGGCCATGGACGGCGTGGTGTCCACGACGTCGATGCGGTCCCGGGCGAACGCGGCCAGCAGGGCGTCCGCGTCGCGCGCGGTATCGGTGTCGTAGAGGTGCAGCTCGTGCCCGCACAGCAGCCACGCGAGCTGGTCGAGCGCGGAGTCGAACGCGAACGAGTAGGTGTGCGCGACCCGCAGCCGCCGGCCGGCGGCGCGTTCGGCCTCGGCGACCGTGGTCGCCCGCTGCCGGTGCACCAGTTCGGCGAGGGCCCGCGCGGGGACCAGGACCCCCTTGGGCCGCCCCGTCGATCCCGACGTGAAGATCAGGTAGCCGCCGGTGCCCGGCCGCCGGGCGGCGGTGGGCCGCGCGGCGGATGCGGGGCCGTCGGCGGCGGCGAGGTCGGCGGGGGTCAGCACGAGCGCGGCGCCGGACTCGGCGACGAGCTCGCGGACGCGCTGCGCGGGCTGGTCCACGTCCAGCGGCAGGAACACCGCGCCGGCGTCGAGCACCGCGAGCATCGCCACCACGAACTCCACCGAGCGCGGCAGTTCCAGCGCCACCACGTCGTCCGCGCCGACGCCCCGGGCGCGAAGCCATCCGGCCAGGCGGTGCACCCGGTCGGCGAGTTCCCGCCCGGTGACCCGCCGCCCGCCGTGCACCAGCACCGTCTGGTCGCCGGGGAGGGTGTCGAGCAGGTCCGGCACCGGTGTCGGCCGCCCCGGCACCGCCGGGGTCGTCCACGCCCGGAGCAGCGCCGCCCGCTCGCCGGCGGGCACCAGGTCTGTGGTGCCGACGGTTGACTCCCCAGGGCCGTTCCGGGGGGTGTGGGGGGTCGTCCCCCCACCATGATCCGGCCCGGTCAGTGCGTCCAGCAGGGTCAGGAGTCCGGCGAGGCGCGCGTCCACCCCGGCCTGGTCATGAGTCCGGGCGTCGACCTCGAACCCCAGCGAGAGGCCGCCCTCCACGGTCGGAAGCACGCTCAGGCCCATGTCCTCCGGGGGCCCACCGGCGATGTTGCGCATGTTGCCGGTGCTTCCGGCGAAATCCAGCACCAGGTCGAACGCCTTCAGGTTGATGCCCCGGCCGTGCAGCAGCGCTCCCGCGCCCGGCACCGCGAGGTCCCTCGGCAGGTTCTCCCCCCGGTAGCGCTGGTGCGCCCGCATTTCCCGCAACGCCTCGGTCACCCGCCCGGTCAGCTCCCGGAGGGTGTCGGTCTTGTGGACCCGCACCCGCAGCGGGAGCACGTTCACCGTCATGGCCGGGGTGCGCAGGGCCCTGCCGGACCGGCACATCAGCGGCATCGCGAGCACCATGTCGTCGTGGCCGTGGACCCGGTGCAGGAACGCGACGTAACCCGCGATCAGCACCTCGCCCCAGGTCGACCCGATCCGCTCGGCGTAGCTCTTCAGCTCGGCCAGCCGCTCGGCGGACAGCACCGCGCCGGCGGTCACGGTCCGCTCGGGTGCGCCCGAGGCATGGCCGGTGTCGCCGAAGTCGGGCAGCGGGGTGAACCGGTCCGTCCAGTACGCCCGGTCCTCGACGAACTGGTCGCTCGCCTGGTAGTCGGCGTCCGCGGCGACCAGATCGGCGAACGCGCCGAACGGGCAGGGCGGCACCGCTTCGCCGCGCACCGCGGACGTGTAGCGCGCGGCGACACGGCGGCTCAGCATGGCCGCGGTGTAGCCGTCGAACACCAGGTGGTGGCCTAGCTGCGTGTACCAGACCTCGGTGTCGGACAGGCGCAGCACGGTGTGGCCGAACAGCGGCCGGTCGACCATCGCCCGCCACCGGTCGGCCGCCCGCCAGCGCAGCTCGTCGACGCGCACCCGCGCCGCGGCCGGCGGGTCCGCCTCGGCGCGCAGGTCCATCACCTGCGGGACGGGCACGGGATCGGTGGACACCGTCTGGCGCGGGCCGTCCGGGGTGTCGTGCACCCGCAGGCGCAGGCTCTCCGCCTCTTCGGTGGTCGCCCGGATCGCGTCGGCCAGCGCGGCCACGTCGACGGGCGCGCCGCCGGTGATCTCCACCACGTCACCGACCACGTAGTACGGCGAGTCCGGCTCGAGCCGCTGAGCGTGCCAGATGCCCAGCTGCGCGCCGGTCAGGGGCAGGTCGGTCATGTGATACCGCCTCGATCCATGGTGGGGACGACCATCGGCGTGCCGGTCACCGGATCCGGCACGACCAGGCATGGGAGGTCGAAGACCTCTTTGATCAGCGCGGCGTCCACCGTGTCGGCGGGTGCGCCCTCGGCGACCACCGCACCGTCCTTCATGGCGATCAGATGGTCGGCGAACCGGCACGCCTGGTTGATGTCGTGCAGCACCGCGATGACCGTGCGGCCCTCGTCGCGCAGCCGGCCCAGCAGCGCCAGCAGCTGGTACTGGTGCGTGATGTCCAGGAAGGACGTCGGTTCGTCCAGCAGCAGGTACGGGGTGCGCTGCGCCAGCGCCATGGCCACCCAGACGCGTTGCCGCTGCCCGCCGGACAGCTCCCGCACGTAGCGCTCGGCGAGATCGGTGATCCCGGCCGCGGCCATCGCCTCGACCACCGCCTCCTCGTCCTGCGGGGACCATGCGGTGAACATCGACTGGTGCGGGAACCGGCCCCGCGCGACGAGCTGGCGCACCCGGATGTCGTCGGGCGCGGACGGTTCCTGCGGCAGGAACGCCACCGACCGGGCGTACCGCTTGCCCCCGATGGTGTTGACGTCGGTGCCGTCGAAGGTCACCACGCCCTGGTCGGGCCGCAGCAGCCGCACGAACGAGCGGAGCATGGTCGACTTGCCGCACGCGTTCGGGCCGACGACGGCGGTGAACGCGCCGTCCGGGACGTCGACCGTGAGCCGGGTGGACACAACCCGGTCGCCGTAGCGGAGGGTCACGTCGCGTGCGGTGAGGCGGGGGGTCAGGTCGCGTGCGGTGAGGCGGGGCGTCATCCGCTACGCACCTCCTTAGTGAGCAGCCAGATCAGGTAGCAACCGCCGATCGCGGTGGTGACGACACCGACCGGCAGCGACACCGGCGAGAGCAGCAGCTGGGCGATCAGGTCGGCCGACTGCAGCAGCAGCGCGCCGGTCAGCGCCGCGGGCAGCAGGCCGACACCGGGGGTGCGGGCGATGCGCCGCCCGATCTGCGGTGCGGCCAGCGCGACGAACGCGATCGGCCCGGTGACGGCGGTCACGGTGGCCGTGCAACCGACCCCGATCAGCACCAGTTGCAGCTGGAGCGACCCCGTCCGGACCCCCGTTCCGACCGCGACCTCGGTGCCCAGCGCGGCCTGGTGCATCGCGGGCGCCCGGGTCACCAGCACGGCGAGCAGCACCCCGATGACCCAGAACGGGACGCGCACGTGGTCCCAGTCCAGGCCGTTGAGGGAGCCGGCGCTCCAGCCGACGGCGGCGATCGCCACCTCGAGTTCGGCGCGCAGCACGATCCACGAGTTGACCGCGGTGATCATGGCGTTGACCGCGATGCCGACCACGATCAGCCGCAGCCCGGACACCCCGCCGCGCATCGCGAGCACGTAGACCAGGGCGGCGGCGGCGAGGGCGCCGACCACCGAGCCGGCGGTCTGCTGGGCGGGCGCGGCGGACAGGAGGGTGAGGGCGACCAGCGTGCCGGTGTAGGCGCCCGCGTCGAGGCCGATCACGTCCGGGCTGCCCAGCGCGTTGCGGGTGACGTTCTGGAAGATGGCGCCCGCGACGCCGAGCGCCGCGCCGAACACCACGGCGGCGAGCACCCTCGGCAGCCGCCATTCGCGGATCATCACGTTCAGGCCGCCGCGCTCCCCCCTCAGCGCGTCGAGCACCTGCGCGGGGCTGGACCAGCCCGCACCGTAGCTGAGCGCGGTGAGCCCGAGCGCGAGCATCAGCGTCAGCAGGACGCACGTGAACACCAGCGTCCGGCGCTCCACCAGGGCCGAGAAGCGGCCCCGGCGCAGCACCACGGCGGTTCCGATCGCGCTCACAGCCGCCCCACCCCGTACCGCCGTACCGCCCAGATCAGGGCGGGGCCGCCGACGAAGGCCGTGACGATGGCCACCGGCATCTCGCCGGTGGGCAGCAGCAGGCGGCCGGCGGTGTCGGCGACCAGCAGCACGACCGGGCCGAGCACGGCGGCGAACCCGATCAGCCACGGCACCGACCCGCCCGCGGCCCGGCGCACCAGGTGCGGCACGATCAGCCCGACGAACAGGATCGGGCCGGCGATCGCGGTCGCGGCCCCCGCCAACGCGATGACCAGGGCCAGCGTGACCATCCGCACGACCATCACGTTCACGCCGAGGGTGCGCGCCACCGACTCGCCCAGCGCGATGGCCGCCAGCTGGCGGCTCAGCAGCAGCACCGCGGCCACCGAGACCGCGATCACCAGGAGCGGCACCGTGTGCGGCACCTGTTCCCGGCCCGCCAGCGAACCGACCGACCAGAACCGGTACTCGTCGAACACGGTCGGCGAGATCAGCTGCATGCCCAGGGCGACACCCGTCAGCACGGAGCTGAGCGCCACTCCGGCCAGCAACATGCGCAGCGGTGAGCGCAGGCCCACCGCGGCGACCATCGTGGCCGCCGCCACCGCGCCGACCACGGCCGCCAGCAGCTCGCCGAGCGCGTTCGCGGTGAGCCCGAGACCGGCCCCCACGGTGATCGCGAACCCGGCGCCCGAGGTGATGCCGAGCAACCCGGGCTCGGCGAGCGGATTGCGCGACAACACCTGCACCAGCACCCCGGACACCGCGAGGGCGGCACCGACCCCGATGGCAAGCACCGCCCTCGGGATCCGGATGTCTCGGACCACGGCGACGTCGTCCGGATCCCCGCTCCCGAACAACGCGTTCAGCACCGTCACCGGCCCGATGGACTGCGCGCCGACCCCCACGCTGGCCACCGCGATCACGAGCAGCGCGGCGAGGCCGAGGACCAGCAGCAGCGGACGCACGCCCCATTTCGGACCGGCGCGGTCGGCCGCGGCGATCGTGGTCGTCATTTCAGCAGGCGCGAGAACGCCTTGTCGGCCGCGTCGAGCGTCAACTCGGCCTGGCGGTAGGTCGCGGCCTCGGTGTAGCGCAGCGGGAAGGTCATGCCGGCCTTGACCGCGGGCAGGTTCTTCCACAGGGGCGAGTCCAGGACATACTGCACTTCCGGCGGCACCGAGCCGTCCACGTCGACCGAATAGGTGATCGCGTCGGCCTGCCCGAAAGCGGCGGGCATTTCCTCGATCGACGGGTATTCGCTGACGGACTTGGCGCCTTTGCCCATGACCTTGACCCGGCCGTAGTAGTTGGCGCCCATGTCCTGCGCCACATTGGTGCCCCACGAGCCGTTGAACTCGCGCTCGAAGCTGCCCTTGGAGACCTCTCCGTAAGCGCCGACGTGCCCGAACTTCAGCTTGGGCAGGACGGACTTGTACTTCTCGGCCAGCTTCGCGGCCTTCTGCTCGTACGAGCCGCGGACGGCGTCGAAGCCCTTGAGCGCACCCGCCGCGTCGGCCTGCTTCTGGGACAGCTCGCGCCACGCCTTGGGCACCGTCGGGCCGATCGCCACCACCGGGGCGATGGACGTCAGGCGCTTCATGTTGATGTCGCCGAGCACCACCTTCGGCACCCCGACGATGATCAGGTCGGGTTCGGCCTTCGCGATCGCCTGGTAGTTGGTCTCCGCGGCGGACTCACCGGCGATCTTGGGGAGTTCCTCGTAGGTCTTGCGGTCCGCGGCGCTCATCAGCGGCAGGCCGCGCTTCCAGGTGGAGATGCCGACCAGCGGGGCGCCCGACTCGAGCAGCGCGGGCACCGCGTAGCCGGTGGCCACCACCCGCTTCGGTTTGACCGGGATGGTGATGGTTCCGTTGTCCGCGGCGAACTGCCTGGTGGGGCCGGAGTCGGCGTCGGATCCGGCGCTGGAGCCGCAGCCGGCGGTCAGCGTGGCCGCGAGCACCAGGGCACCCACGATGCGGAGCTGGGGGGAGCTGAACATGTTCTTCCTTTGTGGTGCGGGGGTTCTGGCGGGTCAGTGGCGTGCGGATTCGTGCTCGTCTTCCTCGTCGAAGTCGGTGACACCGCGCTTCCAGTAGCCGGTGATGTCGTAGTCGGCCCTGGCCAGCCGCAGGTCGTCGCGGACCCATCGGCGCAAGGGCTTGAGCGCTCCGGCCTCGCCGGCGAGCCACACGTACACGCGTTCGTCGCGCGGGACCTCGACCGACCGCACCGCGTCGGCGAGCGGGCCGGCGGCGCCGGGCGCGGCGGCGCCGTGATGCAGCCAGCGCACCTCGACCCCCTCCGGCGGGTTCAGCTCGATCTCCTCCCGCGCGTCGGCGACCTCGACGAACGCCCAGCCGCGGGCCGTGCGGGGGAGCTCCTCCAGCCGCCGGGCGATCGCGGGCAGCGCGGTGATGTCGCCGCCGAGGAGGTAGCGGTCGTAGTGCGGCACGATCAGGCCGCCGGGCGGGCCCGCGACGTGCACGATCTCGCCGGGGCGCACCGACCGCGCCCACGCGGCGCCGAGCCCCTCGGTGCCTCCGGCCCCGTGCAGCGCGATGTCGATGTCGAGTTCCCCGCCGGCCGGGTCGTAGCGGCGCACCGTGTACTCGCGTGAGGTGGGCGCGGGCCGCGGCCAGCGCAGGACGTCGCCGTCGCTCTCGGGCAGCCGCAGGCTGCCGTCCTCTTCGGGGAAGATCAGCTTGACGTGCTCGTCCGGTGCGTGGGACTCGAACCCGTCGATGCCCGGCCCGCCCAGCGTGACCCGCACCAGTCCCGCGCCGACCATGCCGGTGCGGAGCACCACGGCCGCGCGGACGCGGGTCGGGTAGCGGACCTTCGCGGGTACGGTGCCCGCCCGCACCTCGGCGATTCTGGTCAGGTGCCCGGTCACCGGCCCACCCCCGTCCGCGCGGGCGCGCGGAGCCGCGGCCGGCGGCTCGTGCCACGGGGCGGGGAGAAGCAGGATGAGCCGGGCAGATACCCGGCTAACAGGTCGGCGGCGGGGTCCACGGGGAGCTTCCTTCCTGTAATTTAGGTTAGGCTAACCTAATATCATCTGGAGATCAACGCCGAACGCGGCCACGGTGGCTCCCAAGGTCGCGCCTGGCCCGCTCTCCGGCAGCACCATCCCGACCTCCTCGCCATTAGGTTAGCCTCGCCTAAGTTAGCGATATCTCAGCCGGACGTACACCCCCCAATCGGACGATTCACCCCAATGCCGTGCCCCGCTCGGCCGGGCACGGAAAGGCCACAGTGAATGGCGCAGTGGTTTCCGGTGCCGCTTTCTTGGCACTTAGTCTCGCGTTTGCCCTATCCGGCCTCGGGTACCCGCCCTGCGGAACCGGTGCTGGGCCAGGGGAGAAAGCTCGATGGCGGGTCGGAAGGGCGGCGCGAAGGCCGAGAGACTCGGAAGGCTCGCGTGGGGCGTCAACGACCGGCTCGGCTCCACGGAGTTCCTGCACCGCAACATCGGGAAGGCGTTCCCGAAGCACTGGTCGTTCCTGCTGGGCGAGATCGCGCTGTACTCGTTCATCGTCCTGCTGATCACCGGCGTGTACCTGACGCTGTTCTTCAAGCCGTCCGGTGCCACGGTCGTCTACGACGGCTCCTACACGCCGCTGAACGGGCTCACGATGAGCGAGGCGTACGCGTCCACGCTGCACATCTCGTTCGACGTGCGGGGCGGGCTGCTGATGCGGCAGATCCACCACTGGGGGGCGATCGTCTTCCTCGCGGCGATCACGATCCATCTGATGCGGATCTTCTTCACCGGCGCGTTCCGCAAGCCGCGCGAGGTCAACTGGCTGATCGGCGTGACGCTGTTCGCGCTGGCGATGGCCGAGGGGTTCGCCGGGTACTCGCTTCCGGACGACCTGCTGTCCGGCACCGGGCTGCGGATCATGCAGGGCATCGTGATGTCGATCCCGCTCGCCGGGACGTACCTGAGCCTGTGGGTGTTCGGCGGCGAGTTCCCGGCGAGCGAGACGTTCCTGCCGCGGCTGTTCACCGTCCACATCCTGCTCATCCCGGGGCTGCTGCTCGCGCTCATCACCGCGCACCTGATGATCCTCTGGCATCAGACGCACACGATCTGGCCGGGCCGCGGACGGCGCGAGCGGTCGGTGACCGGCGAGCCGACGTTCCCGAACTTCGCCGTGCAGAGCGCCGCGTACTTCCTCTACGTGTTCGGCGTCCTGGCCGGGCTGGCGGCGTTCGCGCAGATCAACCCGATCTGGCTGTACGGGCCGTACGAGCCGGACCAGGTCTCGGTCGGCTCGCAGCCCGACTGGTACGTCGGCTTCCTCGAAGGCGCGCTGCGGATCATGCCGCCGCTGTCGACGACCGTGTTCGGGCACACGGTCTCGTGGAACGTGCTGCTGCCCGCCGTCGTCCTGCCGGGGGTGTTCCTCACGCTCATCGCGATGTACCCGTTCGTGGAGCGCTGGGCGACGGGAGACGAGCGCCTCCACCACCTCCTCGACCGGCCGCGCAACGCCGCGACCCGGACGGCGATCGGCGCGGCGGCCATCGCCTGGTACGGCAACCTGTGGGCGGCGGGCGGCAACGACGTCCTCGCGTACGTGTTCGGCATCCCGCTGTTCTGGACGACGTGGTTCTTCCGCGTGGGCTTCTTCGTCGCGCCGCTCCTGGCGTTCACCGTCACCCGGCGGGTCTGCCTGAGCCTGCAGCGCCGCGACCTCCAGCAGCGCGTGGAGGGCGTGGAGAGCGGGCTGATCAGGCTGAGCCCCGAGGGCGGGTTCCACGAGCGGCATGAGCGGCCGTCGGACGAGCAGGAGGCCCTTCTGCGGGCCCGGCAGCCGGGCGAGCTCGTCGCGCCCTACCCGCACCACCTCATCCCGCTGCCGACGCCGGACCGCGCGCGCACGCAGGTCCGGACGCGCGTCAACCGCTTCTACCTCAACTACCAGAGCGAGTCGCACGGCGGCGGCCAGGGCGACCTCCGCCAGGGCGGGCAGCGCCGGGACGGCGAAGGCGAGTAGGTCACGCGTCCTTCGGCGGGTAGCGCAAGTCGAACGCGGGACGGATCGAGCGGATCCGCGGCATCGTGGTGAAGTTGTGCCGCGGCGGCGGGCAGGACGTCGCCCACTCCAGCGAGCCGCCGGTCCCCCACGGGTCGTCCACGCCGACCTTCTCGCCGCGCCGCCAGGTGCGCAGCACGTTCCACAGGAACGCGAACGTCGACGCGCCCAGCACGAACGACCCGACCGACGAGATGAAGTTCAGCGTCGCGAACTGCTCGGGGTAGTCGGCGTAGCGGCGCGGCATGCCCTCCGCGCCGAGCCAGTGCTGGACGAGGAACGTCGTGTGGAAGCCCACGAACAGCGACCAGAAGTGGATCTTGCCCCAGGTCTCGTCCAGCATCCGGCCGGTCATCTTCGGCCACCAGAAGTAGAACCCGCCGAACATGGCGAACACGACGGTGCCGAACAGCACGTAGTGCAGGTGCCCGATGACGAAGAACGAGTCGGTGAGGTGGAAGTCCATCGCCGGGGACGCCAGGATCACGCCGGTCAGCCCGCCGAACAGGAACGTCGTCAGGAACCCCAGCGCGAACAGCATCGGCGTCTCGAACGTCAGATGCCCCTTCCAGAGCGTCCCGACCCAGTTGAAGAACTTGATCCCGGTCGGGACGGCGATCATGAACGAGGTGATCGAGAAGAACGGCAGCAGCACCTGACCGGTGGCGAACATGTGGTGCGCCCACACCGTCATCGACAGGCCGGTGATCGCGATCGTGGCGGCGACCATGCCGAGGTAGCCGAATAGCGGCTTGCGCGCGAACACCGGGATGATCTCGGTGATGATGCCGAAGAACGGCAGCGCCACGATGTAGACCTCGGGATGGCCGAAGAACCAGAACAGGTGCTGCCACAGCAGCCCGCCGCCGTGCGCGCCGTCGTAGATGTGCGCGCCGAGCCTGCGGTCGGCCTCCAACGCGAACAGCGCCGCGGCCAGCACCGGGAACGCGATGATCACCATCAGGCCGGTGAGCAGCGTGTTCCAGCAGAAGATCGGCATCCGGAACATCACCATGCCGGGGGCGCGCATCCCGATGATCGTGGTGATCAGGTTGACCGCGGTCAGCGTCGTGCCGACCCCGGAGACGATCAGCCCCATGATCCACAGGTCGGCGCCGCGGCCGGGCGAGAACGTCTCCGACGTCAGCGGCGCGTAGGCGAACCAGCCGAACGCCGCCGCGCCGCCCGGCATCAGGAACCCGGACAGGACGGTCAGCGACCCGAACAGGAACAGGTAGTAGGTGAGCGTGTTCAGCCGCGGGAACGCCACGTCGGGCGCGCCGATCTGTAGCGGGACGATCACGTTCGCGAACCCGAGGAACAGCGGCGTCGCGAACAGCAGCATCATGATCGTGCCGTGGATGGTGAACAGCTCGTTGTACTGCTGGTTGCTCATCACCTGCCGGCCGGGCTCCAGCAGCTCGGCGCGCATCAGCATCGCCATCAGCCCGGCGATCAGGAACATCGCGAACGAGGTCGTCAGGTACAGGTAGCCGACCATCTTGTGGTCGGTCGTCGCGAGGACGTGGCCGATCCTTGTGCCCTTGCGGTGCCGCGCGAGCGCGTCGGCGACGCTGGTGTCGTCCCTGCCCCGCACGGCGGTCATCCGGCCTCCCCTCCTCGTCCGAGCCCACCGGGCACATGCCGCGACAGCCCCGTTTCAAACGCCGTCATCGGGCACGAGGGGACCATGGAGGAGATATCGCTGCGGAGCCCCGCGTTCGCCGACCACGATCCGATCCCGCCGGCGTACTCGCACGAGTCGGGCGACCTCTCCCCCGAGCTGCGCTGGTCGGGGGTGCCGGCCGCGTGCCTGGAGCTCGCGCTGACGTGCGAGGACCCGGACGCGCCCGGCGGCACGTTCGTGCACTGGATGCTCGGCGGCATCCCGCCCGAGCGCGACGGGCTCGCGGCGGGCGAGGAGCCCCCGCGCATCGCCCGCGGCCGCAACGGCTACGGCGACAACGGCTACGGCGGCCCGCACCCGCCGCCCGGCGACCCGCCGCACCGCTACGTCTTCACCCTCTACGCGCTGCGCGGGCCGTCCGGGCTGACGTCCGGGTTCTCGATGGACGACCTGCGCGCGTCCCTGAAGGACGACGTGCTCGCCTCGGCGACCCTGGTCGGCACCTACGCCCGCTGATCCGCACCCATTCCTGGAGGACACGATGAAGGCTGTCACCTGGCACGGCAAGCGCGACGTCCGCGTCGAGCAGGTGCCCGACCCCGAGCTCAAGGAGCCGGACGACGCGATCATCAGGGTGACCTCGTCCGGGATCTGCGGCTCGGACCTGCACCTGTACGAGGTGCTCGGGCCGTTCATGAGCGAGGGCGACGTCCTCGGCCACGAGCCGATGGGGATCGTCGAGGAGACCGGCGCCGACGTCGCCCACGTCAAGCCCGGCGACCGCGTGGTCATCCCGTTCAACATCTCGTGCGGCCGCTGCCACATGTGCGAGATGCGGCTGTACGCCCAGTGCGAGACCACGCAGGTCCGCGACGAGGGGATGGGCGCCGCGCTGTTCGGCTACACCAGGCTGTACGGGCAGGTCCCGGGCGGGCAGGCGGAGTACCTGCGCGTCCCGCAGGCCCACTTCGGGCCGATCAGGGTGCCGGAGGGCCCGCCGGACGAGCGGTTCGTGTACCTGTCCGACGTGCTGCCGACCGCGTGGCAGGCCGTCGAGTGGGCCGATGTCCCGGAGGGCGGGACGGTCGCCGTGCTCGGCCTCGGGCCCATCGGGCAGATGGCGGCCCGCATCGCCCGCCATCACGGCCACCGCGTGATCGCGATCGACTTCGTGCCGGAGCGGCTGGAGATGGCGCGGCGGCACGGCATCGAGGTGATCGACGCCGACGGCGCCGACGACGTCCCGGACGCGGTCCGGCAGATCACCGGCGGCCGCGGCCCCGACTCGGTGATCGAGGCGGTCGGGATGGAGGCGCACGGCTCGCCCGGCGCCAAGTTCGCGCAGACCCTCGCCGGGCTGCTCCCGGGCGGCGCCGCCGCGCCGCTGATGTCGCGGTTCGGCGTCGACCGGCTCGCCGCGCTCGCCATGGCGATCGAGATCGTCCGGCGCGGCGGGACGATCTCGATCATCGGCGTCTACGGCGGCATGACCGACCCGCTGCCGATGCTGCGGATGTTCGACAAGGGCATCGCGCTCCGGATGGGCCAGGCGCACGTCAAGCGGTGGATCGACGACCTGCTGCCGCTGGTGTCCGACGACGCCGACCCGCTCGGCGTGATGGACCTCGCGACGCACCGCTGGCCGCTGGAGAAGGCACCGCTCGCCTACGAGATCTTCCAGAAGAAGCAGGACGGGGCGATCAAGGTGCTGCTCCAGCCCGAGACCGCCTGAACCGCGCTCGCCCCTGAACCGCGCGTCCGCCTGAACCGCCCTTGATCGCGGATCGGGTCCGCTGCCTCTAGGCTTGCCCGCGACTCCCCGGGCGAGCATGGAGGTGGGCCCGATGCACCCGTTCCGCGCGGCCATCGAGAAGGGCGACCTCGCCGCCCTCCCGGCGCTGCTGGCCGAGGACGTCACGTTCCTCAGCCCGGTCGCGTACGCGCCGTACCAGGGACGCGCGGCGGTCTCGGCGATCCTGCGCGCGGTGACGCGGGTGCTCACCGACTTCCGCTACGTCCGGGAGATCGGCGGCGGGCGCGACCACGCGCTGGTCTTCAAGGCGCGGGTCGGCGACAGGGAACTCCACGGCTGCGACTTCCTCCACCATGACGACGACGGGCTGATCGACGAGTTCTGCGTCATGGTCCGGCCGCTGTCGGGCGCGCTGGCGCTGTCGGAGGCGATGGCGGTCGAGTTCGAGGCCGTCAAGCGCGAGCTGGGCCTGGCCTGACGGCCCCGAACTCTCCCACCGCCCCCGCCTGGCCCCCGCCGGGCGTCAGGCGGGCACGTGCGACTTGGCGCGCGTCCAGTGCCGGTGGGCCTTCACCGCGTCGATCAGCTTGGCGGAGAAGTCGCCGCCCGGCCCGCGGCCCGTGACGACGCCCGTGTCGCTGACCGCCGTGTCGCCACCGGCGAACTCCACGCCCGTGAGCCCGGCGCGCTCCAGCAGGCCGATGCCCGCGTCGAGGGCGCCGATCGCCTTGCAGTGCACGAACGCCTCCGCGACGAAGTGGACGGCGTCGCCGTCCTGCGCGAGCGTCCGGACGCTCTCCTCGCCGCCGGGCACCAGCACCGCGTCGTACAGGACGGACGCCATGGTCGGCATCGCCCGGGTGACCTCGACTTGGCCCCCGTTGGCCGCCTGGACGAACCCGTCCTTCGCGGCGAGGATCTCGCAGATCGCGCCCGCGTCCTTGAGCGCGCCGCCGACCGCGGCGACGGCCGCCGAGTCGACGCCGTCCGCCGCCAGGATCGCGATCTTGCGGCCCTGGACGGAGCCCGGCGCGTTCGCCTGGCTCAGCGCGGGCGAGCTGCGCCCGTGGTTGGCCGACGCCGGCGCCTTCGGCGGCTCGACCCCGACGCCGTCCGCGACCTGGCGGGCCAGGTCGTGGTCGACGTGGTTGAGCTGCTCGACGACGCCCTCGCGGACGTGCTTGTGCTCGCATTTGCCCAGCTCGAACCGGAACGCTCCGACGATGTGCTCCTTCTCCCAGTCGGTCATGCTGTTCCAGAACAGCGTCGCCTGGGAGTAGTGGTCCTCGAAGCTGTCGCTCCGTTTGCGGATCTTGGAGCCGTCCACCCGCTCCTCGTAGTGGGTGAAGGAGCCCTCGCCGCCGACGACCGGGCAGCCGCCCGACAGCGTGTTCTTGTGGTAGCTCGCCTGCCCCTGGTGGACGTCCATCTGGTGGTAGCCGTCGCGGTGGTGGTTGCGGACGTCGGCGACCGGCCGGTTGACGGGGATCTGCGGGAAGTTCGGCCCGCCGAGCCGGATCAGCTGCGTGTCCAGGTAGGAGAACAGCCGCGCCTGGAGCAGCGGGTCGTTGGTGAAGTCGATGCCGGGCACGACGTTGGCGATGTGGAAGGCGACCTGCTCGGTCTCGGCGAAGAAGTTGTCGGGGTTGCGGTCCAGGGTCAGCGTGCCGACCGGCCGCACCGGGACCTCCTCCTCCGGGATGATCTTGGTCGGGTCGAGCAGGTCGAACCCGAACCTGTGCTCGTCCTCGGCCGCGACGAGCTGCACCCCGAACTCGTATTCGGGGAAGTCTCCGGCGGCGATCCGGTCCCAGAGATCGCGGCGGTTGAAGTCGGGGTCCTTGCCGGCGATCTTCTGCGTCTCGTCCCAGGCGAGCGAGTGGGTGCCGAGCCGCGGCTTCCAGTGGAACTTCACGAACGTCGGCCGCCCCTCGGCGTTGACGAGCCGGAACGTGTGGACGCCGAATCCCTGCATCATCGCGAAACTGCGCGGAAGCGCCCGGTCCGACATCAGCCACATCATCATGTGCATGGTCTCGGGCTGCAGTTGGACGAAGTCCCAGAGGGTGTCGTGCGCGGACGACGCCTGCGGGATCTCGTTCGGCGGCTCGGGCTTCACCGCGTGCACGAAGTCGGGGAACTTGATGCCGTCCTGGATGAAGAAAACGGGCATGTTGTTCCCGACGAGGTCGAAGTTGCCCTGCCGGGTGTAGAACTTCGTCGCGAAGCCGCGGACGTCCCGGACGGTGTCGGCCGAACCGCGCGATCCGGCGACCGTCGAGAACCGCACGAAAACCGGCGTCGTCAGCGACGTGTCGCACAGGAATTCGGCGGTGGTGTAGGCCGCGAGCGACTCGTGCAGCCGGAAATGGCCGTAGGCGCCCGCGCCGCGCGCGTGCACGACCCGTTCCGGGATCCGCTCGTGGTCGAAATGGGTGATTTTCTCACGGAGATGGAAGTCGTCCATCAGGGACGGGCCGCGTTCGCCCGCCGACAGCGAGTTGTCGGTGTCGTCGACCCTGATTCCCTGATCGGTGGTGAGCCGCGCGCCTTCAGGGCTCACCCGCCGGTGCTCCAGCTGCTCCTGCTTCCGGTCCTCCCGGTCGGCGGGGTCGACCATGTTTCGGCTCCTTCTCGGCGAATTGGCCCGGTGCTGATGCCGGCGCTGCTGTCACTGCTGGTGCCCGCTACCCCCCGATCGACCGGACATGCACCCTTTGACCGGAACTTGGTCGAGACGCCCCCGGCGCGACACGCGCGTGCCGCCTACCGGCGGTTCCACCTGCCACGGCGCGTCCCGGCGCACCGCCCGGCACCTTGATCCGCTACGGTCGGGGGCGCCGCGCAGGCGAGGGGAAGGAACACTGAGTACACATGGCCGAGAAGGTCATTCGGGTGGACGACATCGACGGCTCCGAAGGGGCCGATGTCGCAAAGCGGGACTTCGAAGTCCTGGGCCGGACGTTCACGATCGACTTGAGCGACGACAACTTCAAGCGCCTGAACGAGATGCTGGACGCGCTCGCGCCCTTCATCGAGAACGCCGCCGAGGTGAAGCCCGCCGGGAAGGGCCGCAAGTCCCGCACCGCGAAGATCAAGGGCTACACGAACGGCGATGTCCGCGCGTGGGCATTGCGAAGTAACATCGAAGTCTCTGAACGTGGCAAGATATCGGATGAGGTCTATGCTGCATTCATCGACGCACATCCGGACGCGAGGCCGGACGCATAGCAAGAAGAGGGAGTCCCCGCATGGCACAGAAGGTCGAAGTCCTTCTCGTGGATGACATCGACGGCGGCGAGGCTGACGAGACCGTCAGCTTTTCCATCGATGGCACCGCATACGAGATCGACCTGAGCAAGAAGAACGCCAGCAAGCTGCGCAACGGCCTGGAGCCGTTCGTGGCCGGTGCCCGCAAGGCGCGCAAGCCCGCCGGCCGGGGCGGCCGCGCGGCCCGCACCGCGGGCAGCCGCGAACGGTCCGCCGAGATTCGCGAGTGGGCGAAGAGCCGCGGCATCAAGGTCAATGAGCGGGGCCGTATCCCCGCCAATGTGATCGAGCAGTACGAGGCCGCGCACTAGCACGGCCGGCCGCGACGCCGCCGGCGTTACGGCGCACACCCGGGGCCGGGGTGGTGGGATATCCCATCGCCCCGGCCCTTGCGTGCACAACGGGCAAATCGCCTTTTCTGGTCCGCATTCGTCGGGAATGGTACGCGACAACACAATGGCCGCCCCTGCCCTACTCAGCGCGCGCGGCACGGCGGGCGTCACCCGGCGCGTCCCGGCACGGCGGGCCTACTCGGCGGGGAGCCTCAGCTCGTGGCCGGCGCGCAGGGCGCTCGTGACGCGCTCCCGCAGCGCCCGTTCCGCGCGGTGCGCGTCCTCGGCCATGCCGCGGATCTCCGCGCCCGCCATCTCGTCCCCGACGGTGCTCGCGAGCAGGTCCCGGTACCGGGCGTTCTGCTCGGGCAGCTCCTGCAGCACCCGCGACTCGTGGTAGGCGTCGTCGGCCTCGCCCGCCCGGCGCGCGTACGCCTCCAGCGCCTCGATCCGCCGGGTGACCGAGCGGACCGACAGCTCCAGGGCGCGGTCCTGCGGTTCGAGCATGGCCCGGACCCGCGGCGAGAGCCGCTCGGGCTGCTGGGCGCGGCGCTCCCGGCGCAGCCGCGTGTGCTCGGCGAGCGCGGCCGCGATCGCCCATTCCTGGCGCGGCAGGACGACCGCGTTGTTGACGTCGTCGAGCAGCCCGGCGCCGTGCGCCTGCGACCCGAGGACGGCGTCGATGGCCCGCTGGGCGCGGACGAGGAGCCGCGCGGCGGCCCGGTCGAAGTCGCCGGGCAGCAGGTAGGAGCCGTGGTGCTCGCGGGCCGCGCGGGCGGCGGCCGGTTCGCGGACATACCGCAGCGCGCCGGCGACCCACCCGCCGAAGCTCACCGCCGCGAGGACGGCGGCGGCCTCGGTCTGGCCGAGAAGCAGCAGGACGACCTGCAGAGCCGGGGTGAGCATCATCGCGGCGACGGGCAGCCGTCCCCAGCGGGCCGCGCCGCCGACGAGCTCGTCCCCGTCGAGCGAGGCGAGGAAGAACACCCGGAGCCAGCCGCCGGGCAGGACGCCGTAGAAGAACGCGAACGCCGGGATCCACACCAGCCGCGCCGCGACGGTGACGGGCCGGAGCCTGGGGCGAGGCGGGCGCGGCCTGCACGCCGCGACCAGCAGCTCCGGCGCGGCGGCGAGGACGGCGCGGTCGTCATCGCAGATGCCGGGATCGAACACCGGACGGGGACGGCTTTCTACAATCATCGGCACTCCCCACCGCGTGGGAACCCTGTATGTCGAGCGAAGCGAACCGGCGGGTGCGGGTCGTTCCCGGCACGTGGCGGGTGCCGGGGGCCCGGTTCCGACCCTAATCACGCGGGGTCGGCTCCCTCCAGATTGTCACGAGATCCGGACATCGGTCCTTGACGTGGGCGTCAGACCGTGCTTGCCGGACTGGTCCTGCGGACGGGATCGGTCCCGCGGTCAGGGCGCCGATCCGCTAGTCCTGGAGGCGGGCCCAGACGTCGCGGTCGCGTTCGGCGGTCCAGATCCGGGGGCGTTCGACGCCGTCCAGCTCGTCCCAGAGGCGGGCGACGTCGAACGGGAGGCAGTGCTCGAAGATCGGCCAGCGGCCGTAGGCGGGCGCGAGCGCGGCGTGGACGGCGCCGAACGCGTCCTTGAGCGTCCCGCCGCCCACCCGGACCCTGTTCGTCTCGCGCATCATCGTGGTCAGGAAGTCGCGGGTCTGCCCGATGGCGGCGTCGGCGGCGTCCCGGCCGTGCGCGACGGCGCCGCGCCCGCCGACGAGCGTCTCGGCGCCGAACGAGGCGACGTGGTCGAGCGTCCCGGACGCCCAGTCGCGGTGGAACGCGTCACCGGTGTAGAGCGCGGCCTGCGTCTCGACGAGGTCGCCCGCGAACAGGATCCGGTGCCGCGGCAGCCACGCGATGAGGTCGCCCTCGGTGTGGCCGCGCCCGCAGTAGGCGAGGTCGAGGTCGCCGCGGTCGCCGCCGAGGTCGATGGTGAGCGTCCGCGAGAACGTCACGGTCGGCCAGGTGAGGCCGGGGATGCCGTCCGGGTCCTTGAACAGCCGCGGCATCCGGCCGTACTCCGACTCCCAGTCCTCCTTGCCGCGCTCGGCGATCAGCGCGCGGGTCAGGTCGTGCGCGATGATCATCGGCGCGCCGAACGCGCTGGCGCCGAGGGTCCGGACGGCGTGGTAGTGCGACAGCACCAGGTAGCGGATCGGCTTGTCGGTGTGCTCGCGCAGCACGGCGAGCCAGTCGCGGGCCGCGGCCGGCGTCGCGAGGGCCTCGAAGCAGACGAGGAAGTCCTCCCCCTCGACGGCCCCGACGTTCGGGTCGCCCTCGGCGGTGAGCGCGTACACCCCGTCCGCCAGGACCTCCAGCGTCTGCGTCTTGTCGCCCAGGTCTGCGGACGACGCGAACGGTCTGGGCATGGGCGCCCCTCTCGAACTCGTGGCCGCGGCCTCTGCTCGTCCCCGCCCCATTCCCCCGGGTTCATTCCACACACGGCGGTCGATAACCGTCCCAACCGTCCGGTGGGGAGAACCCCGCCGGACGGGTAAGGGGATCTTGCACACCCCCCGCGACGGAGGGAGGGCCGGGTGAACGCCGCGCTCGGGCTGCTGGCCGTCCTCGTGCTGACGGCCGCGACGGGCTACTTCGTGGCGCAGGAGTTCGCGTACGTCACCGCCGACCGGGCGCTCCTCGACCAGCGCGCCGCGGACGGCGACCGGGCGTCCGCGCGGGCCGTGCGGGTGATGCGGCGGCTGTCGTTCATGCTGTCCGGCGCGCAGCTCGGCATCACGGTCACCGCGCTCGTCGTCGGGTTCATCGCCAAGCCCGCGCTGGCCGACCTGATCGACCCGGCGCTGCGGGCGGGCGGGGTGCCGGACGCGGCGTCCGGCGGGATCGCGGTGGCGCTCGGGTTCGGCCTCGCCACCGTGGTCCAGATGATCCTGGGCGAGCTGTTCCCGAAGAACCTGGCGCTGGTCAGGGCGGAGGCGCTGGCGCGGGTGCTGGCCGGGTCCACGCTCGTCTACCTGGCGGTGGCGGGCCCGCTGATCCGGCTGTTCGACGCGGCCGCGAACCGGCTCGTCCGGGCCGCCGGGATCGAGCCGGTGGAGGAGCTGCACCACGGCGCGACGCTGCAGGAGCTCGGGCACATCATCGGCGAGTCCGGCGAGAAGCTCCAGGCGGGGCACGCCGACCTGCTGGAGCGGGCCCTGGTGTTCTCCGAGCGCGACGCCGAGGAGGTCATGGTCCCGCGCGTGGACGTGGTGACCGTCCCGGCGGCGGCGCGCGCCGCCGAGCTGAGCGACGTGATCTCCGCGACCGGGCACTCACGGTATCCCGTCGTGGGCGAGAGCGTCGACGACCTCGTCGGGGTCGTCGGGCTGGAGGAGCTGATCCTCCTCGGCCCGGACGAGGCGGAGCGCACCACCGTCCGCGACATCGCCAGGGCGCCGCTGCTGCTGCCGTCCTCGCTGCCGCTGCCGGACGTGCTCACCAGGCTGCGCGCCGCCGACGCGCCGATCGCCTGCGTGATGGACGAGTACGGCGGCTTCGCGGGCCTGGTGACCTGGGAGGACGTCGCCGAGGAGCTGGTCGGGGAGATCGCCGACGAGAACGAGCCCGGCGAGGACCTCGCGATCCGCACCGGCGAGTGGTGGACGACGGACGCGGGCCTGCGCATGGACGAGGTCGCCCACGAGACCGGCATCGCGCTGCCCGAGGGCGACTACGAGACCATCGCGGGCCTGCTGCTGAAACGGCTCGGACGGGTCGCGCGCCCGGGCGACGTCGTCACCGTCGACCTGCCGCCGACCCGCCTGGACGAGCCCGCCCGCACCGCGTTCATCGAGGTGCTGACCGTCCACCGGCACGTGCCGGAGCTGATCCGCGTCCGCGCCGTCGCGGATGACCGGGAGACCGGCGAGGGGGACTCGTGAGTCTGACGCTGGGCGCGCTCGTCACCCTCGCGCTGCTGATCGGCAACGGCTTCTTCGTGGCGACGGAGTTCGCGCTGGTCGCGGCGCGGCGGCCCCGCCTGGAGCGGGCCGCGGCGCGGGGCGGCCGGGCCGCGGCCGCCGCGATCGCGGGGATCGACGAGCTGTCGCTGACCCTGGCCGGGGCTCAGCTCGGCATCACGATGTGCTCGCTCGGGCTCGGGCTGGTCTCCGAGCCGGTGTTCGCGGCGACGCTCACGCCGCCGATCCATGCCGCGGGCCTGCCGGACGGGGCCGCGCACGCGGTCGCGTTCGTCCTGGCCCTGGCGATCGTCACGTTCCTGCACATGGTCGTCGGGGAGATGGCGCCGAAGTCGTGGGCGATCACCGCGCCGGAGCGCTCGGCGACGCTGCTCGGGCTGCCGTTCCGCGCGTTCGCGACCGTCGTCCGGCCGCTGCTGGCCGCGCTGAACGGCACGACGAACCTGCTCCTGCGCATGATCCGCATCGAGCCAGCCGACTCGCGGGAGGTGTCGCGGACGCCGGAGCAGCTGCGCAGCATCGCGCAGGACTCGCGGCGCCTCGGGCTGATCGAGGAGAGCGAGCTGTCCCTGCTGACCGCCGCGCTGGACGCACCGCGCACCCCGCTGGCCGGGCTCGTCGTCCCGGTCTCCCGGATCGTGTCGGCACCGGCCGGGGCGACGCCGCAGGAGATCATCGACACCGCCGCCCGCACCGGCCATCTCCGGATCATGCTGCGGGACGCGGGGAGCGAGTCCCTCATGGTGCACGTCCGCGACGCCTACCTGGCCCGTGCGCGCGGACGCCGGACCCCGGCCCGCGAGATGGCGCATCCGGTGCCCGCGGTGCCGATCGGCGCTCCGGTCGGCGAGGCGGTGGCCCTCCTGAAGCGCCACCACAGCCACCTGGGCCTCGCCATGACGCCCGACGGCCGCGTCGCGGGCCTGATCAACCTGGACGACCTCCTGACGACGCTCCTGGCCGTCCGCTGATCCTCCGCGCACGCGTCAACATGGGTTGACATCGGCGCCGGTGTCAACCTACATTGACGCCATGAGCGATGGAGTGACGCTCGCCCAGGAGGCGAGCAGCCGGGATCCCGCGGTCGGGCTGCGGGCCGTCCGGGCCTTGCGCGAGCTGTCCGAGCGGCTGGAGGCCCTCCAGGTCGCCAACGCCCGCGACCAGGGCTATTCGTGGCAGGACATCGCGGTCTGCCTCGGCGTGAGCCGGCAGGCCGTCCACAAGAAGCACGGCGGCAAGCGCCGCATTCTCAAGAAGGAGGACTAGCGCGATGTTCGAGCGTTTCACCGACGGCGCGCGCAGGGTCGTCGTCGACGCCCAGGCGGAGGCGCGGGGCCTGCGGCACCATCACATCGGCACCGAGCACCTCCTGCTCTCCCTCCTGGACGGCGGCGGCGCGGAGATCACGCGGGCGGTGGCGGAGCACGGGCTGGACGCGTCCGACCTCCGGGCGCGGATCGTCCGGAAGAGCGAGGACCCGCTCGACCCCGAGGCGCTCAGCATGCTCGGCATCGACCTGGACGCCGTCCGGGAGGCGACCGAGCGGACCTTCGGGCCCGGCGCCCTGGACCTTCCCCCCGGCAGATGCCGCGGCCCCAAGGGCCATCTCCCCTTCACGCCGAAGGCGAAGAAGGCGCTGGAGCTGAGCCTGCGGCACGCGATCAGGCTCAAGCAGAAGGCGATCCACGAGGGGCACATCCTGCTGGGCCTGCTGCACGACGACGAGTTCCTGTCGGTGCGGCTCGCCACCGAGGCCGGGGTGGACGTCCCGGCCCTGCGCGCCCGCATCGAACGCCTGACGGCGTCACGGGCGGCCTGACCGCGATGCCTCAGCCGCGTGGGGGTCGGCGAGGGTGACCGCGAAGCGGCGGAGGCTGAGCGCCGGGTTCTTCTCGCGGACGGCCGCGACGCGCTCCGGCGACACCTCGGCGGACGCGACGCCGGTCCCCTCCCCGAGCCCGGCCGTCACCACGCCCATCGGGTCAACGATCATGCTGTTGCCGGCGCCGGTCGGGGCGCACTGCCCGGCGGCGGCGACGTAGATGGTGTTCTCGATCGCGCGGGCCCGGACGAGCGTCCGCCAGTGGTCCTCCTTCAGCGGCCCCGGCACCCAGTCGGCGGGCAGCGCGAGGACGTCGGCGCCCGCGTCCACGATCCGCCGCGTCACCTCCGGGAACCGGACGTCGTAGCAGGTCTGCAGGCCGAACGTGACGCCCTCGACCGTGAACGTCTCCGGCTCCCCGATCTCGCCGGGCCGGACCAGCGCCGACTCCTTGTAGCCGAACGCGTCGTACAGGTGCATCTTGCGGTATTCGGCGACGATGTCGCCGCCGGGGCCGAAGGCGAGGAGCGTGTTGGAGATCCGGGCGGGCTCGTCCAGCCGCTCGTTCACGCCCGCGACGACGTGCACGCCGAGCCGCCCCGCCAGCTCGGCGAGCCCGGACGCGAACGGGCCGTCGAGCGGCTCGGCCGAGTCGAGGAACCGCTCGTCCAGCTTCGGCGCCGTGAACATGGCGAACTCGGGGAACACGACGACGTGCACGCCGCGCCCGGCCCCGTCCTCCGCGAGCTTGCGGATCGCCGCGAGGTTCTCGTCCTTGTCGACGCCGGGCGCGAACTGCGCCACCGCGACGTGCACCATGCCCATCCCCTTTCCGTGTCACATGCGGTCGACGCCGGTCACCCGGATGACGGCCTCGCCCGCCTGGTCGGAGCCCGCCAGGTCCACCTCGGCGGTGATGCCCCAGTCGTGGTGCCCCTCGGGGTCGTCGAACACCTGCCGGACGCGCCACAGCGCGTCGTCCGGGACCTCCTCGATCTGCAGCAGCTTCGGGCCCCGCGCGTCCGGGCCGGTGAACAGCTCGTCGTGCTCGGCGAAGTAGCCGTCCATGGCGTCCGCCCAGGCGCCGGCGCCGAAGTCCGGGTCGAGCTCACCGAGCTCCGCGTAGCGCTCCAGCGCCGCCAGCTCCACCCGCCGGAACATCGCGTTGCGGACCAGCACCCGGAACGCCCGCGCGTTCGCGGTCACCTTCGTGACGCGCTCCTCGATCGGCTCGTCCAGGTCCTCGTCCTGCGGGTTCGCGAGCTGCTCCCACTCGTCCAGCAGGCTGGAGTCGACCTGCCGGACCAGCTCCCCCAGCCACTCGATCAGGTCGATCAGGTCATCGGTCTTGATCGACTCCGGGACGGTCTGCTGCAGCGCCTTGTACGCCCCCGACAGGTACCGCAGGACGAGCCCCTCGCCCCGCGCGAGCTCGTAGAACCCGATGTACTCGGTGAACGTCATCGCCCGCTCGTACATGTCGCGCACGACCGACTTGGGGCGCAGCGGATGGTCGCCGACCCACGGATGCCCGGCCCGGTAGATCTCGTACGCGGCGTCGAGCTCGTCCTCCAGCGGCTTCGGATGGTCGACGTCCTGGAGCAGCTCCATCCGCTCCTCGTACTCGATGCCCTCCGCCTTCATCTCCTGGACGGCCTCGCCCTTGGCCTTGTTGACCTGCGCCGCGAGGATCTGCCGCGGATCCTCCAGCGTCGCCTCGATCACCGACAGGACGTCCAGCGCGTACGACGGCGACGACGGGTCGAGGACCTCGAACGCGGCCAGCGCGAACGTCGACAGCGCCTGGTTGAGCGCGAAGTCCTCCTGCAGATCGACGGTGATGCGCGCGTACCGCCCCATGTCGTCGGGCTCGGGCAGGACCTCCACGACCCCGCCCGCCAGCAGCGACCGGTAGATCGCGATCGCCCGCGAGATGTGCTTCCGCCGCGCCGCCGGCTCCTCGTGGTTGTCGGTCAGCAGCCGCTTCATCGCCTGGAACGCGTTGCCCGGACGGGCGATCACCGACAGCAGCATCGCGTGGCTGACCTGGAACCGGGACCGGAGCATCTCCGGCTCGGCCTCCTGCAGCTTCTTGAAGACGTCCTCGTCCCACCCGACGAACCCCTCGGGCGGCTTCTTGCGCTGGACCTTGCGCCGCTTCTTCGGGTCGTCCCCCGCCTTGGCCAGGGCCTTCTCGTTCTCCACCACATGCTCGGGCGCCTGCGCGACGACGAACCCGACCGTGTCGAACCCGGCGCGCCCGGCCCGCCCGGCGATCTGGTGGAACTCCCTCGCCCGGAGCCGCCGCACCCGGTGCCCGTCGTACTTGCTGAGCGCGGTGAACACCACGGTCCTGATTGGGACGTTGACGCCCACGCCCAGGGTGTCGGTACCGCAGATGACCTTCAGCAGCCCGGCCTGCGCGAGCCGCTCCACCAGCCGCCGGTACTTGGGCAGCATCCCGGCGTGATGCACCCCGATCCCGTGCCGGACGAACCGCGACAGGTTCCGCCCGAACTTCGTCGTGAACCGGAAGTTCCCGATCAGCTCCGCGATCCGCGCCTTCTCGGCCTTCGTGCACACGTTGATGCTCATCAGCGACTGCGCCCGCTCGATCGCCGCCGCCTGCGTGAAATGCACCAGATACACCGGCGCCTTCTGCTCGGCGAGCAGCTCCTCGATCGTCTCGTGCAGCGGCGTCACCCGGTAGTCGTAGATCAGCGGGACGGGCCGCTCCGCCGACGTCACCAGCGCGGTCGGGCGCCCCGTGCGGCGGGCCAGGTCCTTCTGGAAGAACGACACGTCGCCGAGCGTCGCCGACATCAGCAAGAACTGGGCCTGCGGCAGCTCCAGCAGCGGTATCTGCCACGCCCATCCGCGCTCGGGCTCGGCGTAGAAGTGGAACTCGTCCATGACCACGACGCCGATGTCGGCCTGGGCGCCGTCCCGTAGCGCGATATTGGCCAGCACCTCCGCCGTGCAGCAGACGATGGGCGCGTCCGCATTGACGCTGGCGTCGCCCGTCATCATGCCGACGTTGTCGCGCCCGAACATTTCGCAGAGGTCGAAGAACTTCTCCGACACCAGCGCCTTGATCGGCGCGGTGTAGAAGCCGACCTGGTCCCGCCCCAGCCC
>NZ_SMJX01000159.1 GCF_004348535.1 Actinomadura sp. KC216 | reverse complement strand
GGGCACGCTGCTGGCGCCCTCGCAAGTGACCACGGCGTTGAGCCCGCGACCGGGTCAGCAGGTGGTTGCGGTCGCGCTCAAGTCCAGCCAGCTCCCGGCCCGCGGCCTAGCGCCGGGCGACCAGGTACTGGTGATCGCCACCCCCGGTCAACAGGGACAGAGTCCGGCGACCACCGCGGGCGGAGATCAGTTGACGCAGGATACGGCGGCGACCATCGACCAGGTCAGTGGCGCCGATGCCGAGGGCAGTGTGCGGGTCGATCTGGTGGTCGACGCCCGGGTGGGCCCGGCGATCGCCAAACAGGCGTCCACCGGGCGCCTAGCGGTGGTGGTGACCTCACGGGGGCCACGGTGAGCGTGATCGCCTTCACCAGCCCCGGCGACGCCCCCGGAGCCACCACCACGGCGTTTGCGATGGCGCTGACCTGGCCGAGCTGGGTGCTGCTGGCCGAGTGCTCCCCGGCCGGCGGGCAGATTCTGCGCGGCTACTTCCAATGCCATACCCCGCCGGTGGGCGGGCTGTGGGAGTTGGCGCTGGCCGCCGTGCACGGCTCAGACGCCGCCGAGGCCGCGGTGTGGGAGCAGACGATCGCGTTGGACGACGAACACCAGCATCTGCTACTGCCCGGTCTGGTCGACCCGTTCCAGGCCACGGAACTCTCAGCGGCCACCTGGGACAATCTGACGGCGACGTTGTCGGCGCTGCCGTTCAGCGTGCTCGCCGACACCGGACCGATCAGCCCCGAGCAGCCATTCGCCCTGTTGCGCGCCGCCGAGCTGGTGGTCGTGGTGATGCGGCCGACGCTGGCTCAGGTCGCCGCGGCACGCCCGCGGATTGCCCGGCTCCGCCAAGCCCTGGGCCCGACCGTGCCGTTGGCGTTGTGCCTGATCGGGGAACGTCCCTACACCGTCCGCGATCTTCGCGCCGAGCTCGGCGAGTTCGCGGTGACCGCCACGATGCCGATCGACGAAAAGGCGGCCGACGTACTGTCGCAGGGCGGCGGCAGCGACCGGGCCCGCCGCCGGATTGAGGTCAGTCCGCTGATGCGCGCCGCCCGCACCGCCACGAACCACATATTGAGCTTCACGACCGCGCAACGCGGGGCCTTGACCGGACCAAGCTCCGGACGGGCCCCAGGAGTGGGAGAGAGGCGGCCATGAGCAACCGTTCACTATGGCCCACCGGTGGACCGGCTGGATGGCCCCGCTCGGCTGCCGGACGTCAGGCGACGGGCGGCATCGTGGATGGGCCCCCGGCTGGCTGGCGACCAGGCGCCCTGCCCGCAGAACGGACGGGTGTCGAGGAGGCCGCCGTGCGCGGCGCGGTCGCCGACATCAACCGGGCCTTGGACGACCAGATCACCGCCGACACCACGCCCGAGCAAGCACGAACGCTCATTGCCACCGAGGTACGGACGTGGATCGCCGACCAGGCCGGCTCGGGCCGCTACCGGCTCACCGCCGAACTGGAAGCACGGTTGGTCGGCGCGGTCTACAACGAACGATTCGGACTCGGGGCCCTTCAACCACTGTTGGAGGACCCGGACATCGAAACAATCGATGTCAACGGCGCGCACCAGGTCTGGATCAACTACGCCGACGGCCGCAAGGAGCCAGGCGAGCCGGTCGCCGACTCCGACGCACAGATGGTCGAGCTGATCCGCCGGTGGGGCGCCTACCAGGGCCAGACCGCCCGCGACTTCTCACCCGCCAAGCCAAAGCTCCGGTTGGCGTTGCCGGACGGCTCCCGGTTGACCGCGCTGATGACAGTGACGCCGTGGCCGTGCCTGTCGATCCGGCGGCACCGGATGCTCGACGTCGACCTGGACCAGCTCGTCGATAACGGCACCCTCGACCCAGGCTTGCGGGAGTTCCTGCGCGCCGCCGTCGCCGCCCGCAAGGACATCGTGGTGACCGGCGGGATGGGCAGCGGCAAGACCACCTTCGCCCGTGCACTGGCCGCCGACTTCGACCGCGACGAGCGCATCGTCACCGTCGAGAACGAGTACGAGCTGTTCCTGCACACCCTGCCGCACCGGCACGCCGACATCGTGGCGATGGAGGCCCGCGAGCCCAACGCCGAAGGCGTCGGCGGCATCCCGGTCCGCCAGCTGGTCACCGACGCGCTGCGGCTGAACGCCAAACGGATCATCGTCGGTGAGGTCCTGGGCGATGAGCTCCTGCCGATGCTGACCGCGATGAACACCGGCGGCGAAGGCTCCCTGTGCACCATCCACGCCGACTCGGCGGGCGAAGTGTTCGCCCGGATGCTGATCCTGGCCGACTCCGGCGGCCTGACCTACCCACCCGCCACCCTCTTCCAGCTGGCAGGCATGGCAGTGGACTTCGTCGTCCACCTCACCCACCAGGTCCACCACCAGCACGGCCACCCAGTGAACCAGCGCTACGTCTCCGAAGTGCTGGAGGTGCTCCCGCCTGGCGACACCGACGAACCGGCCACCAACCAGGTCTACGTCCCTCGCCGGGACGGTCGGGCGGTGCCACACACCCTGCCGCAGTGCGCCGCCGAGCTGGAGGCGGCCGGGTTCGAGCTGTCCTACTTCCACGTGGGGGCGAACCGGTGACCAGCAACGCCGTTCTCGCCGCGCTCGCCGCCAGCCTGGTCATCGCCGGGCTGTTGCTGATCGTAGCCGCCTGGACCCGCACGGATCTGCTGCCCGAACCACCGGCCGGGCGCCCGCGACGGCAGCTGGTGCAGTGGCGATCACGGCGTACCCTACTGGAAACCGCTCTGGCCACAGCCACAGGCATCGGAGCGTGGGCGGCCACTGGGTGGCCGGTGGCCGCGATCGCGGTCACCGCCGCAGTCCTCGCCCTGCCGCGCCTGCTGGGTGGACGAGCCGTGCAGCAGCGCATCGCCCGGCTGGAAGCCATGGAGGCCTGGACCCGCCAGCTCGCCGACGTGCTCACCACCGGCACCGGCATCGAAGACGCGCTGCTGACCACCGCATCCAGCCCGCCCGGCCCGATCGCCGCCGAAGTGACCGCACTGCGGCGACGATTGGAATACCGCGTCACCACCGAAGACGCACTGCGCGCCTTCGCCGACGACCTGGCCCACCCGGTCGGCGACACCATCGCCGCCACCCTGATCATCGCCTCCCAGGTCCGCGGACGCGGCCTGCACCAGGTGCTGACCGCGCTGGCCGGCACCGTGGCCAAGGACGTGGCCATGCAGCGCGAGATCGACGCCGAACGCGCCACCCACCGCACCACCGCCATCTGGGTCGTGGTCGCACTCGCCGCGTTCGTCGGCTTCGCCATGCTCAACCGCACCTACGTGGCCCCGTTCGGCACCCCGACCGGGCAGCTGATGCTCGTCCTCGTCGTCGCGCTGTACGCCGGAACCGTCGTGTGGCTGCACCGACTGGCCACCCCCGCCCCGGGACACAGATTCTTGCCAGAACACCGGAGACGCCGATGACAATCACGCTTGTGCTCACCGCAGGTGGGCTCGTCGGGCTGGGGCTGTTCTTGTGCGTGAGAGAACTGTTCCCCGCCCCGCCGCAGCTGGCCGCCGCCTTGGACCGCTTCGCTCCGCCGACACGACGCCCGGCGGCCGACGTTGTTGTCCCCGATGGTCGAGCAGCGCAGATCGGGGGGTGGCTGGCGGCGCGCATCACCGGCACCGCCTTGGACGTCCGGATCCCGCGGCGGGACCTGGCGCTGATCGGCAAGTCCTCAGAGGAGTATCTGGTCCAGAAGCCCGCCATGACCGGCCTCGGGCTCGCCGTGCCGACCGTGCTGTGGACCCTGTTGATGCCGCCGGTGCCGTGGCTGATCAGCACCGGCTCCACCCTGGCCTACGCCGCGATCATGTTCGCCGCGCCGGACATCGCGCTGCGCAGCCAAGCCAAGGAGGCGCGCGAGGAGTTCAAGGTCGCGCTCATCGCCTACCTGGACCTGATCAAGATGGCCCGCGCCAGCGGCGCCGGACCCGGCGAGGCCCTGGAAGCCCCAGCTCGGGTTTGCCGCGGATGGGCGTTCCAGCGGATCGCCGCCACCGTCGACCCGGCAGCCCGCGGCACCCGCGACCCGTGGGACGAACTCGCCCGCCTGGCCGACCAGATCGGCGTCCGCGAACTCGCCGACACCGCCGCGATCGCTCAGCGCGCCGGCACCCAAGGGGCCGCGATCCTCGACAGCCTCACCACCAAGGCCGCCTCCCTGCGCGAGCAGCAACTCGCCGCCGCCCTCGCCCGTGCCAAATCCCGCACCGAGACCATGACCCTGCCCGTCGCCCTGTCGGTGCTGGGCTATCTGATCCTGCTCGGCTACCCCGCCTACGCCCGAATCACCGGTTCATAACACGACTACGGAGGTCATCCTTGTCATGAAGCGTCCGCAGCTCCCACCCGACCTGGCCTACCTGCGCGCCCGTCTCGACATGTGGCGCGGCGAAGCGCGGGACCGCGGCAGCATCACCCTGGAATGGATGGTGATCATCGGCATCCTCTTTGCCGCCGCCGTCTGGGCCGCCACCAAGATCGTGTCCGCGATCCACTCCCACGCCAACCAGATCAGATAGGGCTCGCTCCGATGGACCCAGGCAGCATCAAGGATGAGCGGGGCAGCGTCACGCTGGAGACCGTCATCGCCGTCCCCGTCGCCTTGCTGGCGGTCCTGTTGACGATAAACGCCGCGCTGTGGTTCCACGCCCGCAACACAGCATTGGCCGCAGCCCAAGAAGGCGTCCGGACTGCACGGGCCTACGACGCCAACCCCGCCCAGGCCAGCAGCACCGCCCTCACCTTCGCCCGCAGCAACGGCGAGGGCTTCCTCCAGTCTCCGAGCGTGGACACCAGCAGCAGCACGGCCACTACCATCGTGGTCCGCGTACGTGGAACCGCCATCTCCCTGGTCCCTGGCCTGCATCTGCACGTCGACCAGGTCGCCCGCGGACCCGTCGAGCGATTCACGGTTCCGTCCGGAAGCAGTGTCAGCGGAGGTGGGTGATGCGCGAACGTCATGCCACCCCCTCACGCCACACAAGCCCCACGTCGGGCGGCCACGGCGATCGCGGTTCGGTGACGCTGGAGCTCGTCATCTTCGCCCCTGCGCTGATCATCATGCTGCTGTTCGTCATCGCTGCCGGACGCATCGCCCAAGCCCACCAAGCAGTGGAGGCCGCCGCACGAGACGCAGCCCGCCAGGCCAGCATCGCCCGCGACCCGGCCACCGCGCAGACGAGCGCGACCAGCAGCGCCCAGGCAGCGCTCCACCGCGAAGGCCTGAACTGTCCCGCGCACGTCAGCGTGGACACCTCCGGCTTCGCCCGCCCCGTCGGAGCCGCAGCTACCGTCACCGCACACGTGACGTGCACCGTCCAGCTCGCCGACGTTTCCTTGGCAGGGGTCCCCACCACCACCGTGAGGTCGCATTTCACCAGCCCGATCGACCCATACCGTGGACGGCAACCATGAGGCGAAGCATCCTGACCCCCGCCCTGGAACTCCGAACCCGAGACGACGGGACGATCAGCCTGCTCGTCATCGTGTTCTTCCTCGCCCTGCTGGCCGCCGCGGGCCTGGTTGTCGACGGCGGCACCAAACTCCGCGCCGCCCGCGAAGCCTCCGCCGTAGCCGAAGAGGCCGCCCGCGCCGGCGCAGGACGGATCGACCGCGACCACGCCTACACCCAAGGCGGCCGGTTCGTCGTCGACCGCACCGCCGCCGTGAGTGCCGCCCGCGCGTACCTAGCGGGCAGCGGAAACACCGGAACCGTCAGCATTACTAGCGGCCAGAAGATCCGCGTAACCGTCACCATCACCGAACCCACCCTCCTGCTATCAGCCATAGGCATCAACGACCTCCAGGTGAGCAAGACCGCCACCGCCGACCTCCTCCAAGGCGTCGAACGGCCCACATCACCCGGTTGATCGCCGATCCTCGCCTCCACGAAAGGCCCTGGGGAGGGTGCTCATCCAACCCGTGACGCCAGAGCCTGGTCCTCCACCTCATAGGGACGATGACGTCGCAGATTCAGGCTGATGCCACCGGGAGTGCGGAGGACGATCGAGAAGCACTCGTTGAAAGTGTCGGTCGTGGTGTCGTCACAGCGGCAGGTGCGCGTGGGATCATCGGGCTGGGCGTTCAGGCCGTGCCGGGGATCCAGCAGCCGATCGAGAACCGATTGATGAGTGACGCCGCCTCGCCACTCCAGTTCCACACGTCGGCGGTTCCCCCAAAGGTGCCAATACTGGGTGTAATCGTTGCCGTTGAGCGCGTGGCATCTGCGGAGGAGCCCTGAAAGGAAGGCGCTGCCGTTCGGCCCGCAATCGCGAAGGTAGCCGTACCGGTCGTGGAAAGCCGTCTCCGCCGGGTGCCAGGTGTCGGGATGGGTGAGCCACGGGACGTTGCCGTGGCTGACCCCGCGCAGTGCATGACGCGCAGCCTGGTCCCACCGCCTGCGGGAGATCCGTACTCGGATCCGCCCCGCCCGGCCTGGCCGGTAAAGGAGCACGAAGCGGTCATGGACCCGCGCGCGCAGCCCGGCGATCCCGTGGACCTCGGCACCCTCCGCTTCGACCCTGGGCAGCACCTGGTCGACAAACTGCGGCACCAGGTAGGGGTGGAGGCTCACCTGCAGTTCCTCGGGCTCCGGGACGAGGTAACGAATCCCCAGGGGCGGATAACAGGTCCGGCGGTTCGCCCACTCCTCTAGGCTCTCGTCCTCCCGGCGATAGTCGAGCTGCCCGCAGGCGAACAGCAACCGCGTTTCGAGAACAGCCAGACCCGGACTGGCGGCGGGTATCAGCGGCTGCGCGGTGTCCAGCACGGACCAGTGTCGTCCGGCGATGGTGGCGGGGCAGCCGGTGTAGGACCGAAACAAACGAAGTCGACGCTGGAAGTGTGAGTGAGGCATGGTGGGTCTCCGTCGCCACCCGGCCTGGCGTGTTGTTCGGAGAAGCGCACACGCAACTTCTGCTCACGTCGGAACGATCTTGTGGAGAGGCGAACGGGCCCCTGGGGTCCACTGGATGATCGCGGCCGGGGCGATCACCGGACGAGGCGGCCACACCGCCCGGAACAAATCCCTGCCCGCAAGCTACGCCACAAGCAGGTGACCTCCAACAAGCGACACCGACGATCACATGACTTTGATGTGCCGAGGAACAGCGTTTGCCCAGCCTCGACTCACCCAAGTAGAACGAACGCCCGACGCCGCCAGGATCCGCGCGTTCTCCCACTCGCCGGGCCCTGCCTTCGGATAGGCCCCGTTGTCGGGCTAGCCTGACATCTCGTCCGCGACATGCTCGATGAGCACGAGCGACTCGTCCTGGGGGAGCGTCTTCTGCCGCAACACTTCGAAGGCGTGCCGGTAGTCGCTGACGCGCTGGTCTTCGCCGGCCACCACCGCAGCAGTTCCCTGGCCCTCCAGATATAGGACCTCCCCGAGATCTCCGTCGAACCCCAGGATGGTGAAGGGCCCGCGCGTCCCAGGGTGGGCTCCCGCCCCGAAGGGCAGGACCGCGATCTCGATGTGGTCGCTGCGCCCTGCCTGGACCAGCCGCCGCAATTGCGCTGGCATGATCTCGGGGTCCACACGTCCTGCCGCCGCAACCGGGGCTTGATCTTCAACTCGGTGTTGGCGTCGTCCAGGACCTCCGTGGAACAGACCCGGGCGTCCTCGCCGCCCTCCTCCTGGAGGACGCGCACCGGCTCCGCACCCAGCTCTGGGAGTCGTGCACCGTCTACAACTTCGGCGGCAAGGACAACGACTTCAACTCGCGCGAGATCGACGAGCCGCCTTTCCGGGACAAGCGCGAGATCATGCAGGCCGTGTCGCTGGCCGCTGACCGGCACGCGCGGCTCGTCGAGCTCGACGCCGACAACGGCGTGGGCGAAACAACGTCGATGCTGACCGGCCTTGCCGAGGCCCTCAGCAAGGCATGGCGCGTCCGCCAGGACCCCGCGCCCGCGGGCGAACACTGATCGTCGAACCAGCGCACGCCGCCTACTCGGCCTCCTGGTGCCGCGTGATCGCCACCAGCAGGCCGATGAGCGTCACACCCACCCCGATCACCGTCGCACAGACCAGAATCGGCGGCGCGAGTGACGGCATCGCCCACACTACGAGCCCGGCAGCCACCCCGATCGAGACCAGTGAGATGCCGCAGCCGATGATCCACCGTGGAACTAGGGGCTGCGGCCCCCGCATGTTTCGTCGTACGCTTGTCATGAGTCTGGCCTCCGCTGAGTGACGGGCTCGAACGGCCCTCGGCGCTTCCACCGCCGGGGGTCGCCCGCTTTCTACGGTGACCGATTCTGTCCCGCATAGACCCGACACCCAAGAAGTGCGCGATAGCGCTCTGACCTGCATAAACACCTCTGCTATATCCCAGAGTCTCTGCTATATCCCAGACTCTGACCTGCGCATACTCCGTCGAAGCAGTAAGGAAGATGTTCCGTTAAAGAACGACAACACCTCCCACTTCGCCAGGGTCTCGATTGGAGTATCCAATGCCGGAAGCGAACGAGTGTCTCTCCCGATGAGGGGTCGCGACCAGCAACAATGCGGAAAGGTGTGTTCCCACTACCTCCCTTACGCTGGGCCACCGGCTAGCAGCGACTCGTGACCGCCCTGCTCGACCGGCTGCCGCTGTCCCGCCGCCAGGTCGACCACGTCGTCAACTCCACGGCGTTCGTTAACCTCCGAGGGCTCCATCCGCTCCGGCAAACCGTGAGTAGCCTGCTCCGCTGGCTGATCTACGTCGCGTCGGCGCCGCGCGGCGGGGAGCTCGTCGTCGTCGGCCGCACCCGCGACTCGTGAACCGCAACGTGTTCGGGCCGCTCCAAGACCCGTCTCTGTTCGGGGCCCTCGCCCACCAGGTCCACTACCTCAACGGCACCTCGACGGCGACGATCCTCGGCCGCACGGTGCACGTCCTCGGCGCCTCCGACGCCAAGGCCGAGAAATCCCTCCGCGGGCTCACATGCGCAGGGCGCCTACGTGGGCGAGCTCACCGTCGTCTCCGAGGAGTTCTTCCAGCAGCTCCTCGGCCGCTGCTCCGTCGAGGGCGCGCGACTGGGCCTGGATGAGTGACCGGGATGCTGCACCGGCATCTGCTACCTCGCATTTACCGGAGCCCTCGGGGGCGCGCCAGATGGTGTCTTCGCCGGTCATCAGCGTCCGCACCCTCTTATCCAGCTCGGCTCTTGCCGCCACAGAGGGCGCGGCGGCACGGATGTAGGCGGCAAGGACTCGAATTTCCCGCGCCGATGCAGGAGTCGCATTCCCGGGTGGTGTTCCAATTCGGGGTCGATGCCGCAGGCGGAGCACATCTCCAACCAGGTGCTTCTGGGGCTGCCGAGGCGAACGACGCGGTAGAGGCTAGGATGAGGTCTTGGGCGCGCGGGCCGAGGCTGACCGAGTCCCAGTCGCAGGCCACGAAGCCGCCACGGACGGGAATCACGTTGCCGGTGTGCGCGTCACCGTGGATCAGGCCGTGGTCCAACTCTGGAGGCATTGCGGCGGTGGGGTAGGCCGTGGTGATGCCGGCGCAGCAGCCAGTGCCGTTGTTGCAAGGTGAGCGCTTCGGGATGCTGGTGCAGGAGGAACCTGAGTGCTGGAGTTCGCGGCAGGAAGCTAATCTTCGTTTCGGTCCAGTTACGGGGGTGGGTCTGACCTGGCGAGAGCCACGTAGCTACTTGTACGCAACTCCCCCGTACTCGATCCACTCATTTGTTTGTTCTTCGCCCGGAATATCGTCGGGACGCCATTTTGTGATGTCTCCCAGGCCAGGAGGTATCACCGTCAGGCCTTCAAAGTAGGCGTCGACTTCTCGGTGAGAGCGAACGCGCCCCCATTTGCCGCCCGTGGCTTCAAGCATTGTGTTCGTCAGTCGCCGCCTAAGATTTGGGTCCTCGGCAACGAGATGCGAAATGGCCAAGAAGCTGCCCTCAGCCAGATGGCTCAACATCTGACGTGCGAGGCCGACCGGGTCGTCCTGGTCAGGAATCTGGTGAAAGAAACTGACGAAGAGGACCGCGACAGGCTCGTCGAAGTTGATGAGTCGCTGCGTGTCGGGCTGGTTTAAGATTCCTTCGGTATTACGCACATCATCGAGGAGGAACACGGTTGTTTCATCTTCCGCGATGAGGTGGCCTGCGTGGATCTTGACGATCGGGTCGTTGTCGACGTAGACCACCCGAGCGTCCGGATGGATCGCTTTCACGACCTGGTGGACGTTGTCCTGGGTGGGAAGACCGGTGCCCACGTCAATGAACTGCTTGACGTCGAATTGCTGGGCAATGGTGCGGACCATCCGGATGAGCCAGCGGCGATTGTTGATCGCCAGCCCGCGAGTTCCGGGGACGGTTTCATCGAGTGCAGCGCATGCCATTCGGTCGGCCTCGAAGTTGTTGTCGCCTCCGAGGTAGTAGTCGTACATGCGAGCTACGTGAGCCTTGCTGGGGTCGATCTCGGGGGGCAGGTCCTCGGTCCGCACCATGCCACGATCCCTTTCCAGTTGTGTGTGTAGGGGTGAGAAACAGGCCCAATCGAGCCCGCAGCCCTGAGGAGGTCTAGATTGTGCCGTCCGAGGGCTCTTCGGCCTTCACATCACGCAGAAGGCCCCGCCATGCGTTCAACGTGAGTGTGAGCTTCGGGCCTGAGGGGTCTTTGGAGTCACGTACGGCCACACCTTCGGCCACGTCAGCAACCTCGACACAGTCGCCGGTCCCTGCGCTACGGGTACTCTTACGCCAAAGCGGCAATCCGCCATTGTTCATGAAACTTACTCCAATCTTATCTTCCGGGCGAGAATCGTAGGGCGAAGGTCGTCATATAGGCACGGGAATCGCTGGCCGATATTGCCTTATCCGCGATTGATTCCCATATCTCTTCGTATGGTTGGACCTGTTCAGGCTTCTCCAGGGTCAGGGAACTGGTGGCGTTCTCGATATGAACGAATACCGGATTACCCTCGTCTCGGAGAGTCAGTAGAGAGAACGGGCCTGCCAAGCTGGCGTGCTCGCCAGCTGTGAAGGGAAGGATTCGAACGGTGATGTTCGCACCGTCGCGCTCCTCCATCAAATGGTGGATCTGACCTGCCATTACCTCTGGGCTCCCGACCCGGCGCGCCAGAACCGCTTCGTTCAGGATGACGTGCAATCGCGGCGGGCGTGAGGTTGAGCGCACGAGGGCCTCTTGACGTTCCATTCGGACCTCGACACGCCGATCGATCTCCTTGGCCGTGTCTGACGGACGGCTGGCCCGGATGACCGCGCGAGCGTAGTCGGCGGTCTGCAAGAGGCCGGGCACGACTTCGGAGCCGTAGGCGCGGATCGCCTCCGCCTCGTCCTCCAAAATGATCAGATTCGCATACTCACTTGAGACCACCGCACCGAAGTTCTCCCACCAGCCCCGCTCGGACGCGCGACGGCGGATGTGCTCCAACTCGGTACGGTAACCCTCGTCGACGACCTCGAAGAGGTCGAGTAGCTTGCGAAGATCTTGTTGACTGACCCCCGCCTTGCGGTTCTCGATCCGGGAGACCTTTGAGGCTGGCCAGCCCAGGCGGGCCGCGACTTCGTCAGCCTGCAGCCCGGCCTCCTCACGGAGCCTGCGCAGCTCCCCCGCAACACGCCGACGTCTCATGCTCGGTGAACCAGCCATCCGCCCCCTTTCACGCTCCTTGCATACCGGAGCAATTTGCTCGCCTCGGCTACTTGCTGTTCTCTGCAGCTTGCAGGGCATGGCAAGTTGGGTCAAGATGCTACATGTCCATGCCGACCTGAACGGACCGCGGCCATACGAACAGGGGCGTGCGGCCTCCTGGGAGGGAGTGGCTCATGCAGCGGCACCAGCGTGCGGCGCAGGCTGCGCGGACATGTATGTCATGTAGGTCGGCTCTGAACTCTCAAGGGCCCAAGCTCTGCAGCAAATGCACCAACGCCGTACTGGACGCTGGCTGGGAGGCTGAGCCCCTCCGCCGCGCTCTGGCGCGCCTTGATCTGTCCGCCGTGGTTGTGTTGATGCGCGTGGCGGCACAGATGTCGCAGGAGGAGTTCGGCCAGGTGGTGGGGCAGTGGTCGCAGACCACCGTCTCCCTCATTGAGAGCGGCAAACGCGACACCCTCTACGACATCCGCGAACTCCTGGCCTGCACAGATGCCATCGGTATGCCGCGGCGTGCCATCGCACCGCTGATTTCTGGCGATCCAGATGCGACCCTGGTCTCAGAGCATGAAGACGGCATGCAGGGAGATCACGTGGAACGCCGTCGGTTCAACAGCTTGATGGCCGCGCTGATGGCCACGGCCGCGCTGCCCGGATTGGATGCGCCGGCCCGGGTAGAGCGCTCTGACATCGAGACACTACGAACCTCATTGACGCGCCTGCGCTCCGACGACCAAGAGCTGGGCGGCGGGGCGGTTGTTCACCAGGCCCGTCGCCAGTACGCCCGGGCCCGCCGTATGCTGGATGAGTCCGACTACACCGACGTGCTAGGTAGTGAACTGCTCGTCATCACCGGCGAACTGGCCGAGGAAGCCGGATGGGCCGCCTTCGATTCTGGAGACCATCAAGCCGCTCGCTTCTTCTACAACGAGGCCCACGTCCTAGCCCTGTCATCCGGCGACGTCGAACTCCAAGCACATGTGCTGCAGACCATGTCCATGCAGGTCAACCATCTTGCCGGGATGGCCAAGCATCGGCGAGAACGTAACCGCTACGCACGTGAAGGCTTGCGCCTTGCCGATGGAAGCGCCGCGGTGGCCCGGCATGAAGGTTCTCCGCGCCTGCAGGCACTCGTTGCCACCCGCCAGGCGGTAGCCCATGCGAACCTGGGTGATGCAGCCGCGTTCCGCAAGTCGATCACGCGGGCCCGTCATGAACTCGACCGTGGGCCCTCCACCGCCGACCGGGCGTGGACGGCTTTTGTAACATCGGGAGAAGTCGACGCGGCCGAAGCATCAGGCTACCTCCGGCTGGGTGAAGCGCAGCGGTCAGTGGAAATCCACTCAAACTCCCTCAACGACACCGAGCTGAGCCCGCGTAACCGTGCCTGCGCGCAAGGCCATCTGGCGGCGACGCTGCTGGAAGTCGGTGACACCGCCGAGGCGATCAACTCCGGCCTGGAAGCAGTGATCAAGATGACTGCGGAGAACATTACCTCGGTGAGGCCGCTAAACCGCATGCACCGTATTCGCAACGCGGCCGAAAGATCCGGGCATGAAGAGTTCTGTGCCAAGTTCGACGCCGCCACGCATGCCCTAGCTGTCTGACCACCATTGAGGACCCTCGATGAGCGGATTGACCTTCGCCCGTATCGACGCCGTCGGCGCAAGACAGCAGCGTGAAATCGTAGCGGGCATACACCGTGACGCCTACGCGAAGCGGATCGCCTCAGGGGACCAGTTTAACGAGCCTGAACCATTCATGGCTCGCTTCGACAACTACTCTTCCAACCCGCGACTCGACCTCGTAATCGCCTATGATGACGCAGAGCCCGTGGGGCAGATCTGGGGCTGGCCGGTCCGATCGACGTCACCCACATGGGATGGCCTGGACACGCTCGATGTCCCCGAGCCACGTTTCACCGAAGAGGATGGTACACGAACGTTCGCCCTGTCGGAGATCATGGTTCGGCAATCCTGGGCGGGCCACGGCATCGCGCACGCTATGCATGACGAGCTCCTTAGCCGGCGCGCGGAGCGCCGGGCCATGCTCCTTGTCGACCCCGAAAATAGCCGCGCTTACAACGCGTATACATCATGGGGATGGTACCGGGTCGGGCGGTTGCTCCCGTCCTGGCCAAATGCCCCGTATTTTGACGTCTTGATACTCGACCTGCCACTCACCCGCGACTCCTAGCCGGTCCGCAAGCCCCTGCAGGACAGCACAGCGCTGACACGGCCTGGTCGGCGACATATCTCACCACGCCCCTGACCCCTTCATAGAAGGAAGTCAGGGGCCTTGGCATGCCTTGCCTAACCCCTCTTCGCCACTTTGTGCTCCAGTTTCATCAGAATAGCAAAGTGCAATGCTCTGAGCGGAGCAGTTATTACACATTGAAATGGCATGTCCGTTGCGCGCGCCCCTAGAATCCCATTACTTGCTTCTCGCGAGCAGTTGGCTGGGTCAGCCGCATGCACCTTGGGCGTCTGACTAAACGGTTCTGAAGACGGCCCTAGCACACGGGTGGAAGACCCAGCTCCCAGACAGGGAAGACGGTCGGGCGAACACATCCCACGACGGCGGTGGCAACGAGATGGACATGGCGCCAGAGGCAACAGTGCCTCCGAAACTGAGGTCAGCCAATGATGGCTGCTACGTCGAGCGCCTCCCCAGGGACGAAAGGATCGCCCAGGCCGCCCGCCGTTGCGTAAGCGGCCTACTCGCTTTGACCAGATGTTCCACAGAATATATCGGCGACGTTGAGCTGATGGCCAGCGAGCTGGGTACCAACGCACTGATACACGGTATCCGAAACACCCGCCGCCACCAGCCAATTCCCCGTGACAGCGCGGAAATCTGGATCTACACCAGAGTGGGGGCGACAGGACGCGAACTGGTCATCAAGGTCTTTGATCCCTTCCGTGGATGGGGGGTCGACGGGACCGACACCTGCGAACAGATGCGAGAGCACGGCCGAGGTCTGCGCCTCATTGCCAACCTTACGCAGGGAAGGTGGGGGCATCACCCCACGATGTCACGACAGGAGACGCCGCCCGTTCCCGGTAAGGCGACGTGGTTTGCATTGCCCTTGCCGTCGTCAGTGCACATACCAAAGGTTCTGAAGATGGATCCGGCACCACCGGTATCCAACCGAGGAGCAGTCGATTACGTTCACGCGATGCTCAGTTCCCGAGGTATCGACGGAATAATTCGCAAGGATTCCTCGACTGTGTCGGTGCTTTCTCTCACATGCGGGCTCACTGTGTGGTATCGGGCCCGTAGCGATGAGTTTTCCTGGGGCTGTCCGGACGGGGATCAGGAGAGATGGCCAGCGTGTGACGTCGTTGAAGTATCCGAACGCCTTGTCGCCGCGCATGCCGTTATCGCCGATGGGAATGCAGCATGAGCGCTCACGACATTGCCGTTCACGGGTCGGCTGCCACTGGTGATCTGATCGAGCTGGACGAGTCCACGCCCGTTGTGGCGCGGTTGTGGAATCTATGGGCGAATGGCAAGGACGCTGGCCCGGCTGAGCAGGAGTTCGGCGAGCGGGTGCAGCAGCTCTACCCGCAGATTTTGGACGTTGCTCGGTTCCGCTGGGTCTTTCGGGCCCGGGCGGTTCGGGTGATGGTCGAGGAGTACCGGCTGCGTCAGTTGCTGGTGGTCGGTGTCGATGTTCCGCTGCGCGACGAGGTGCACGAGATCGCGCAGCGGATCGACCCGGCGACTCGGGTGGTGTATGCCGACACCGACCCGTGGGTGATGATGCACGCGCGTGCGTTGCTGACTTCCCGCGCGCCTGGCGGTTGCGCGCACGTCGACGCGGATCTGTACGAGCCCGGCGCGCTCCTGGATCAGGCAGCGGCGACGCTTTCCCTGGCTGAGCCGGTCGGGGTGCTGCTGACGACCAGCCTGGACGGCGTGGACGATCAGACGGCCGCGCACGCCCTGGCCGTCCTGCGGACCGCGTTGCCCGGCGGGAGCTGTATCGGGATCGGTCACCTGACCGGGGACACCGGCCAGGGACTTGGGGCGCTGGGCGGGTTGTGGGACCGGCCGGTCCCCGGCCTGCCGCACGCGCGGACCCTGGATGGGATCCGAGCCCTGTTCACCGACCTGGAAATGGCCGAGCCGGGTCTGGTCGCAGCGCCGCATTGGCGACCGGAACCGTCCCCCTGGGCGCCGCTGGACGGGGTCGATCTGTGGTGCGGTGTCGGCCGTGTTCGTGCCCGGACGGGTGCGCGGGTGAGTCACCGGGCGGCCGGGAGGTCGCGGTGAACGACCAGCTCGGCGGCGCGGGGCTCAGCTGGGCCCCGTACCTTCCGACCGTCCAGGGGTTGGAGTGGGCGGCGGCCAAGCGCGGTCTGCTTTCCCCGCTCGACCCCACGACACCGCACATGAGCCGTGTCTGGAACGCGCTGGTCGGTGGCAAGGAGAACTACCCCGCTGATCGCACCTTCAGCGATTGGACGGGAGGGGCGTATCCGGGGTTGGTCGCCGCCGCCCAGCATCGGCTTGAGTTCCGGGCCCGCGTGGTGCGGGCCTTGGTCGGCGAGCACGGTATCGGTCAGGTGTTGGTCGCCGGTACCGATCTGCCGGTGCGGGATCTGCCGAGCGAGCCGTTGCGGGCGGAAGTCCATGACGTCGCCCAGCGGATCGATCCGGCGGTCCGGGTGGTCTACGCCGACGCCGACGCCTTCGTCCTGGTGCAGGCCCGAGCTTGGCTGTCCTCCCCGTTTGAGGACACCTGCGTCGACGCCGACCCGACCGACCCTGCCGGAGCGTTGGCCGCGGCCGCGGCCAAGAATCTGCTGGATCTGGCTGAGCCGGTCGGGGTGCTGCTGACGACCAGCCTCGATCCCCTGGACGGCAGCCGCGCCGTCGGGGCCATGGAGCGGCTGCGCGCCGCACTTCCCTGCGGCAGCTACATCGCGGTCTGCCAGCTGACCGGCCGGACCAGCCAGGGGGTGGCCGCTTTGGGCACGTTGCAGGACCGGCCGATCCCCGGTCTGCCGCATCCCCGCACGCCCCAGGACGTGAGGGACCTGTTCGCCGGGCTGGAGATCATCGAGCCGGGCATCGTGCCCGCGCCGCGATGGCGACCAGAGCGCTCCTGCTCGCCGCAGGCGGAGGCGATCGGCCAGGGACCCTCCGATCTGTGGTGCGGCGTCGGCCGCGTCCAGGCCCGCGAGGATGCGCGGTGAGCGCCGGGCAGGTGGTGTGGGACCCGCCGGTGCGGTGTGTCGGGTTCGATTACGGCGGGGTCCTGGACGATCGACGCGGTGCCGTCCAGGACGTTTCCGTGCCGCCCGGTTACGAGGGCTGGCTCACGCTCAACGTCGGGGCTGTGGCACGGCGGCTGGATCAGTCGCTCCCGGTCGATCCGGCGGCCGCCGCGGTGATCCGGTCGCTGCACCGGACCGGGTTGCGGCTGCTGGTCGCCTCCAACACCCTCGCAGGCCAGTCCCGCGAGGCGCAGCTGGTCGCCGCGGGCGTACGGGGGCTGCTGCGGGCCGTATTGCACAGCGCCGAGCTTGGAGTCGCGAAACCGTCACCGAGATTCTTTGACGCGATCACCGCGGCTAGCGGCGGGTGCTCTCCCGCCGAGATCTGCTACGTGGGCAACCGGGTCCACAGCGATGTGCTCCCGGCGGTGGCGGCGGGGATGCGGGCGGTGCTGATCGCGCCGCCGGCCTCGACCGCCGATCGGTCGGCGGGCCAGCCGGCTGACGGAACTGCCGGTGAGGTCCCCGATGGGGTGCCGGTGATTGAGTATGTGCGGGAATTGCCTGCCCTGCTCGCCCGGCTGACGGCACCGGGAGACGCGTGGTGAACGTGATCGAGGTGCCGGAGGTTTTCGCCTGCTCCGTGCAGAGCCTGTGGCACGCCCATCTACATCAGGGCCACCTGTACCACGACTTCCTGGAGCAGCTGCGGCCCGTGGCGGCACGGGCGGCGCTGTGGGTCGTACGGCAGGCCGACAGCGGCTCAAGCCTGGGAACGAGCTGGGGCCCGGTCCTGGTGTTGGCGTGGCCGACGCGAAGGAGCGCACGGTGAGCGCTCTGCTGACGGTCGCGACGCTGGACTTACAGGATGGCGTGCGCCTGGATCTGGTTCCCGGCCTGGTGCGGCAGATCGGCCGGGACGTGGACGTCCTTGTCCTCCAAGAGGGCAAGGGCTGGGACCGGGACGGGCAGGCGCGCCGGTTCGAGGCCGAGGAGCTGCTGCGTCCGCTGGGCCTGGACCGCAGTTTCCTGACCCGCAGCACCCGGGGAACCTTGCACGAGCTGGTGTTCGTGCGCTCATCGCGGCTGCGGCCGAAGCAGCATTGGACCCCCGATCTGCCGGATGTGTTCCACGATCAGGTCGGCTGGCAGCATTTCCGCGTCCAGGAACCCCAGGAGGACGAACCGCAGGCCGGGGAGCCACAGGAGGACGAACCGCAGGAGGACCAGGCGGTTCCGGAGCTGGCGATTCAGAGCGCCCAGTGGGCGCACTGGTCTGGGGACGTCCGGCTGGACGCGGCGCAGAAACTGACCCGCTACGCCGCCCCGGGCTGCTGGGCGATCATCGCGGGCGATTTCAACTCGTTGTGGCCGGACTGCTGGCGGCGGCGCCGGTTTCTGCCGGGGTGGACCCGGCTGCACCGGGAGTTCGAGCCGGACTGGTCCCGGCGCCCGCCGCACAAGCGGCTGCACAAGACCCTGCCGCCCGGGGCCCGGCCACCGGCCGACCTGCGGCGGCGGCTGTGGGCTTGGTGGGGCGGTGACCGGCTCGGCGGGCGGGTGGTGTCGGACCGGCGGGCGTTGTCGGTGCTGGCCGAGGCCGGTTTCCAAAGTGCGGGCTGTCTGGCCGACGACATGACCGTGACGGTCAACGCCCACATCGATCAGGGGCAGGGCGGCCGGATCGACCACATCGTGCTCAGCCCCGCATTGGCCGCCGCGGTCGTTCCCGGCTCCTACGGCGTGGCCATCAGCGAGGTCGGCGATCAGGCCAGTGATCACCGCCTGGTCTGGGTCACCCTCGACCTTTCCCGCGCTCTTTCCCCCACCGCCTCCACGCGCGCGGACATCTCTTCCGGTCCATCACCGCGCTGGTGGCGCAGCGGATCGCGGCATCGCTCATGGCTGCGCGCGACCCGCTGGTGCCGGTGCTCCACCGCGCCCACGTCTTGTCCGACCGATCC
>NZ_SMJX01000158.1 GCF_004348535.1 Actinomadura sp. KC216 | reverse complement strand
CCTCCGAAGCCGCCGCCACCCTGGCCGCCGCCACCGAAACCGCCGCCGCCACCCTGGCCGCCACCGCCGCCGCCGAAACCGCCGCCGCCACCCTGCCGCTGGGTCTTGTTGACCTTGGCGGTGGCGTTGCGCAGCGACGGGCCGACCTCGTCGACCTCGACCTCGAAGACCGTGCGCTTCTCGCCTTCACGGGTCTCGTACGACCGCTGCTTGAGGCGGCCCTGCACGATCACCCGCATGCCGCGCTGCAGGGTCTCGGCCACATTCTCGGCGGCCTGCCGCCAGACGTTGCAGGTCAGGAAGAGTGCTTCACCGTCCTTCCAGTCGCCCGACTGGCGGTCGAAGAACCGCGGGGTCGAGGCGATGCGGAAGGACGCGACCGCCTGGCCGCTGGGGGTGAAGCGCAGGTTCGGGTCCTCGACGAGGTTCCCGACGATCGTGATTACGGTGTCGCCTGCCATGGGGCTCGCTCCGGCTGCTGTGAGGGCCTGGGGCCTGACGCGGGGCGCCTGGCTCAGTGGACCTCGGGGCGGATGACCTTCGTACGGAGGATCGACTCGCTCAGGTTGAGCTGCCGGTCGAGCTCCTTGACCGTGGCAGGCTCGGCCGAAAGGTCGATCACCGCGTAGATGCCTTCGGACTTCTTCTGGATGTCGTACGCCAGGCGCCGGCGGCCCCAGACGTCGACCTTCTCCACGCTGCCGCCGCCGTCCTTGACGACCTTCAGGAACGGGTCGAGCGCCGCGTTCGCGGTGCGCTCGTCGACGGCGGGGTCGAGAATGGCCATGAGTTCGTAACGACGCATGCTGTGTCCCTACCTCCTCTGGACTGGTGCGGTCACGGTCTCTCCGTGACAGGAGGGCTGTTGCGTCTCCCGCGGCTGCGCCGGAACCCGGATCGCCGGGCGCGCCCGCCGCGAGACCGATACAGGCTACCAACAGTCGGCAGCGTACGAGCCGGTTCCGGGAGCGGAACGCCAGCGCAACGGAGGGATCGACCCCGCCAGGGGCCGGCGAGCGGCGCGGCACGGCCCGCGGGCGGCCCCATTCGCGAGGCCTCCGGCGCGGACAGCCCACCCGCCCCCGGCCCGGCGAGGTGGCGGGCCTCAGCGCCGCGCTCTTGGTTGGACGGGCTTGGCGCAGCGCCGCCGTTCCAGCTCCGCCATGATGTCGGCCATGCGGGCGCGCATGCGGGCGGTCTGGGTCGTCAGCACCGACAGCTCCTCCACGAGCTCCGCGTCACCGATGAGCCCCAACTCCGCTTTCGTCACGATGGTGCACCTCCTGCTCTCCCCCGCTTCCCCTCGGGGGCCGAATCGAGCCGGTGTTCTCGAATCCATGTTCGACCGTACCGCCTCCCGCCGACATTTCCGCCCGGCTTCGCCGGTTGATCCCCGGCCGCGCCGGGAACCCCTAAGGGCGTGGTCCGTCCGGTCCCGCGCGCACCACGAGCCCCGCCGCGGGAGACCTGACCTGGAGGAGGATCCCGATGCCACAGGAGGCAGCAGGCGCGAAACGGCAGGCATCCGGCACGCAGGCCCCCGCCGCGCGGACCGAGACCGAGTCGCACCGGCTCCAGGACGTGCTCGCCGTCGCCGCCGTCACGATCGGTCTCGCCGCCCTCGTCCTCGGCTGGATCCCGGCGACCCACTTCCCCGGGGCCGTCGCCGGGGTGATCGGCCTGCCGCTCGCCCTCTACTCCCAGATGATCTCCGCGACGACGAACGAGCGCTGGCTGAACGTCATCGGCATGGTGGCCTCGTTCATGGGTGCCGCCTTCGCCCTGAGCAACGGCGGCTTCTCGCTCTAACGCCCTTTCTGACGCCGCCCTAACGCCGCTTTGGTGCTCCGGAGTTCGGGACGCTTTTCTGGGTGTCGTAGGGCGGGGCTAGGCTCTGGGCATGCGCATCGGAGCCCACGTCGACCAGACCAACCCGCTCGACAACGCGCGCGCGATCGGCGCCGACGTCGTCCAGTTCTTCCTGGGTGATCCGCAGGGGTGGAAGAAGCCCGTCCTGCCGGAGGGCGTGGAGGCGCTGGCGGGCTCCGGGGTGGACGTCTACGTGCACGCTCCCTACACGATCAACGTGGCGACGTCCAACAACAGGATCCGCATCCCGAGCCGCAAGAACCTCACCCAGCAACTGGAGGCGGCGGCCTCGATCGGCGCGAAGGCGCTGATCGTGCACGGCGGGCACGTGCTGAAGGACGACGACCCCGAGCTGGGTTTCGAGAACTGGCGCAAGGTGTTCGAGAGGGTCGAGTGCCCGATCCCGGTCTATATCGAGAACACCGCGGGCGGCGACAACGCCATGGCGCGCAAGTTCGACCGGATTTCCCGGCTGTGGGAGGTGCTGTCCGGGCTTCCGGGGCTGGAGTCGAAGCTCGGTTTCTGCCTCGACACGTGCCACGCGCATGCCGCGGGCGAAGAACTCGTCGACGCCGTCGACCGGATCAAGGCCATAACCGGCCGCATCGATCTGGTGCACTGCAACGACAGCCGCGACACGTTCGGGTCGGGCGCCGACCGGCACGCCAACCTCGGCAGCGGCACCATCGACACCGAGCTGATCCTGGCCGTGGTCAAGGCCGCGGACGCGCCGGTCGTGGTGGAGACACCGGCGGAAGGCCAGGCCGACGACATTTCCTGGCTGCGCTCGAAGCTCTGACGGCGAGGCGGCCGGCTGCGGCCGAGACGGGGGAGGCATAGGCCGGAGGTGGCGGATTCGCGGCGCGGAGGCGTCGAGGTAGCGGCCGGACGAGGGGAACCCGAGGGCCGGGACCGGCATCTAAAACCGCGTAGGACCAGCATTACGACAAATTCCGAAGGTCACAACACACTGGCATAATTCGGAACCCAGCCCTCAGCGCACGCGCGTACCTTCCGGCGGCGGGCGCGCGAACCGATCGGGAACCACATGTCTCAGCCCCCTTACGACCCCTACGGCTACGGATCGCACGACCCCTACGCCCAGTACCCGCAGCAGCAGCCCGCGCCCGTGCAGCACCACTACTACGGAGCGTCGCCCGTACCGGTGGCCGCTCCCACCAACGGGATGGCGACCGCGTCGATGGTCTGCGGGCTCATCGGCTTCCTCGCCTGCGGCCTGACGTCGATTCTCGCGATCATTTTCGGCCACATCGCCCAGGGCCAGATCAAGCGGACGGGCGAGGGCGGCCACGGAATGGCCGTCGCCGGACTCATCCTCGGCTACATCGTCTCTGTCGGCTGGCTCATCTTCTGGGTCTTCTACATCGGCCTTTGGGCGGCGCTCGTGGGGACCGGCAGCACCACAGGCTACTGACGCCCGTCCTGGCGAGACGGCGCGTCTCGCCAAGACCGGACGGGCCACTCCAGGCCGGACGGGGATGACCGGTCAGGCGAGGCGGGGGACGCCTGCCACTTCCACACCCACGCTCGACATCAGCACGGTCATGGGGGTGGGGGTGTCCCGCCACGCCTTCACCACCCGGGCGAACATGTCCAGGACGGCGCGAAATGCCTGCTGATCGGCGTCGGCCAGCTCGGACCACGACTCGTACAGCACCACGTAGCCGTGCTTCACGGGGGTCCACGAAAGATCCGTCAGGGAGTCGCCGAGCGCGTCCCAGTCGGCGGCTGGCCCTTCGGGCACCTCGAAGACGTCGGCGCACAGCCGCAGGAACGAGGCACTGTCGCGGGCGCGGCGGCCGTCGAGATGGAATCCGCGCCACCCGGCCTCCCCGGCGCGCTCGACCCAGATCGTGTCGCCGATCGCGGCCGGCACCGGGGGCGTCCGCCACTGGTAGACGCCCGGCTCCAGCCGTCCCGCGAGCAGCTCTGTCAGTGCTTGGTTCGCGTCCACGTCCTCTCCCGGCAATTCCTGCGCCCCGCGTGCGCGGGACCGGGGCGACCCGCCCCACCGGCCGCGATCATCCCCGGGCAGCGCCCGGCAAACACCTCAAGATCGGTGGATTCCGGCACACCGTCCGGACCCTCGGGCGCCGCGCGCGTCCGAGATCGTCGCACAGCGCCCGCGGCCGGTCGCTCACCGACGCGCCGACGACCTGCACCGATCGAGGCGGCACCGACCCGGACGAGCCGTAGGTCCTCGGTCCGGCTCTGCGCGGACTCGCCTCCGCGACACCGGCCTCGCGGACAGGTTTCACGGGAAACGAACCGCGGGCACCTCCCCCCACCCCCGGCTCCAGCCCGTTCCGGCAGGATCCCTGTGGTGACGGGTTGAGTCTCTAGTCACTGGAGCCCTCATGGTGGACGGCATGGACGGCGACACCGGCGACACCCTGTACACGATCGGGGAACTGGCGCGCCGCACCGGCCTCCCGGTGCGGACGATCCGGTTCTACTCCGACGCGGGCGTCGTGCCGCCGTCCGGCCGTACCGCGGCCGGTTACCGGCTGTACGACACGGCGGCCGCCGCGCGCCTCGACCTGGTGCGGACGCTGCGCGACCTCGGCATCGACCTCGGCACGGTCCGGCGGCTGCTGGACCGCGAGATCGGCGTCGGGGACGTCGCGGCGGCGCACGCGGAGGCGCTGGACGTGCAGATCCGGACGCTCCGGCTGCGCCGGGCCGTGCTGCGGGCGGTCGCGAAACGCGGATCCACTCCAGAGGAGATCGAACTCATGCACAAGCTCGCCCGGCTGTCCGACGAGGAACGCCGCCGGATCATCACCGACTTCATCGACGAGTCGTTCGCCGGGCTCGACCTCAACCCCGACTTCGCGGCGAAGATGCGGTCCGCGCTGCCGGAACTTCCCGACGACCCCGAGCCCGAGCAGGTCGACGCGTGGGTGGAGCTCGCCGAGCTGGTCGGCGACCCGGGATTCCGCGCGTCGGTGCGGCGGATGGCGGAGGCCCAGGCGGCCGACATCTCGCGCGGCTCGTACCCGGACGACCCGGCGCGCCTCGCCGACCTGACGCGGGAGAAGATCGAACGGGCCGTCGCGGACGGCGTCGCACCGGATTCGGACGCCGCCTGTCCCATCGTGGACGAGCTGGCGGGCGCCTACGCGGACGCGTCCGGGGTCGCCGACGACGCCGCGTTCAGGCGCGACCTGCTGGCGCGCATGGAGATCGGCACCGACCGCCGCGCGGAGCGGTACTGGCAGCTGCTCGCGACGATCAACGGCTGGCCCGTCCCGCCGACCTTGACACCCCTGTTCGAGTGGTTCATCGAGGCCCTGCGCCACCAGAACATCCAGAACGGCTAGCACGCGGTAGGACAGCTGGCTAGGAGGCCTGAGACGCGACCGGGACGCTGGTGTGGCGGGCGCCGCGCCAGCGTCCCACCGAGATCAGGTCGGGCGCGCCGTCGAGGACGCCGCCCGCCGGGTCGTCCACGCCGTCCGCGCGCACCAGGTCGCCGGACGGGCGCAGTATGTCCCACACCACCAGCGCCGCCAGCGCGAGGACGGTCACGAACCGCGCGAGCAGCGCCAGATGGTAGACGTCCTCGCTGATGCCGGCCGCCGGTGCGTCGAAGCTGAGCACCGCCGACACCGTGTCCGAGAGGTCGGCGCCGGGCGTCTGCGCGGACACCGACAGCAGGAACCACCAGATGCCGAAGAAGTAGGCGATCTCGCCGGCCTGCCACACCACGAACGCGGGGATCTTCGGGCGCGCCAGCACGGCGAGCGGCAGCAGCCACAGCACGTACTGCGGCGACCAGACCTTGTTCGGCAGCATGAACGCGACCAGGACGAGGAACATCAGCTGCGGCAGGCGCGGGCGGCGCGGCGCCGTGAACGCGAGGACCGCGATGCAGGCGGCCAGGGCGAGGAACGTCCCCGTGCCGAGCAGGTTGAGCGTGCCGGTGTCGGACACGGTCTTCTCCAGCCCGTGGTCTTGCAGGTAGAAGAAGATCGAGCCCCAGTCGACGCCGCGTTTCTGGCTGAAGGTGTAGAACTCCTTCCAGCCTTCCCACGCGAAGAGCATCACGGGCAGGTTGACCAGCAGCCATGCGCCCGCGGTCCCGGCGAGCACGCGCCCCAGGGCCCGCCATTGCCCGACGCGGATGCACAGCAGCACCAGCGGGCCGAGGAGGAGCAGCGGGTAGAACTTCGCCGCGATCGCGAGGCCGAGCAGCGTCCCCGCGAGGGCCGGGCGGCGCGCGGACCACGCGGCGAGCGCCAGCGCGGTGAGCGCGACCGCCAGCAGGTCCCAGTTGATGTACGCGGTGAGCAGCAGGGCCGGGGACAGCGCCACCATCAGCCCGGTCCGCAGCGAGCGCCGTCCGGCCGCGTACGCGGTGGCGAGGACGGCGACGACGGCGAGGACGGCGAGGAGCAGCACGGTGACGTTGTAGAAGGCCATGCCGCGCTCGTCGAGCCCGAACGGCTTCACCAGCCACGCGGCGAGCTGCATGAAGCCGCCGCTCAGCACCGGGTACTCGACGTAGTGGATGTCGGAGCCGCTGAACGTGTCGAAGTACGGGACCTTGCCGTCGTTCAGCCCGCGCACGTAGTAGAGCGGATAGATGTCGGTGTAGCAGGCGTTCGTCGTCGTCTTGATGAAGTCGAAGTTCGCCGACGCGCACGGCCGCTTCTGCACCCAGCCCAGCAGGCACACGAAGGCGGTGAGGCCGGTGAGAACGGGAGCGAGCCGCGCCAGCCGTCCGGGAGGACCGCCGGAGCCGCCGGGGCCGTCCTGATCGTCGTTGTCGGTTCCGGCGGCGGGCATCCCGAGCCTTTCAGAAGACGACGCCATGGAGAGCAGACTATTGCTCATCACGCCCGCCCGCGTCGCGCTCGTCGCGCTCGTCGCGCGGCGCGAACGTCCGCCGGTCCGCCGGTCCGCCTAGGCACGAGCTCGGGGAGCCCGCAACGGCTCGGGGCGTGGAACGGCCCGGAGCCGTTGCGGGCTCCGGGCCGTTCCGTTCGTTCCGTTCGCGAGATGCCGGGCCAGCGTCGCCCGGCCGCGCTAGTTGGCGTTCGGCTCACTCGGCTCGTCCCGCCTGCAGGCGGGATGGTTCCTGTTCTCGGGCTTCTCGCACCACCAGGTCTTGTCCCCTTCCGGCGGAAGGTTCGGGTTGCAGCCGAGCGGCAGGTTGTACTCGTTGCAGGGCACCCCGCCCGGAGGCGGCGTCGTCGGGAACGACGGGCCCGAGGTCGGCGGCTGGCAGCCCGGCGTCGGCTCGCCCGGCTGGCAGGTGGGCCGGTCCGACGGGGACGGCGACGCCGACGTCGTCGGGGCGGGCTTCGGCTTCGCCCACGGGGCGACCTCGCCGCCGTTGACGGGCGGCGGGAACTGCGCGATCTCCTTGCCGTCCAGCGCCTTCGTCATGAAGCGCTTGAACAGGTCGGCCGGGACCGTACCACCGTAGACCTGGCTGTAGTTGCCGACGCCGATCAGCGACTTGCGGTTGCCGTTCTTGTCCTGCCGCCACATCGCCGCCGACGTCACGAGCTGCGGCGTGTAGCCGACGAACCAGGCGGACTTGTTCTCGTCCGTCGTACCGGTCTTGCCGGCCACCGGGCGGGGCGCGAGGCTCGCGCGCTTACCGGTACCGGACGTGACGACCGCCTGCATCGCCGACGTCGCGTCGGCCGCGACGCCCTCGGAGAACACCGTCGTGGGCTTCTCCCACGGCAGCTTCTCCAGCACGTCGCCGTGCTTGTTCGTGACCGGGTGGCCCGTGTTGGTGGTGATCTTGGAGATGACGTGCGCGGGCCGGTGCTTGCCCCCGGCGGCGAACGTCGAGTACACCGACGCCATCGTCACGGGGGTCGCGTCGATGACGCCGAGCGGCAGCGAGGTGTAGTCCGCCTTGAGGCCCGGGGTGTTCTCCGGCAGGCCCATCTTCTTGGCCATCTCGATGACGTTGGACAGCTGCACCTTCTGCCCCAGCTCGACGTACGACGTGTTGATGGACATCGCCGTCATCTGCTTGAGGTTGTAGACGCCGTTCTCCGACCTGCTGTCGTTGGTGAACGTCGCGCCGTTGATGGTGCGCCGGTAGCTGCCGTCCATCGTCGTCTGCAGGCTGATGCCCTGGTCGAGCGCGGTGGCCAGCACGATCGGCTTGAACGACGACCCGGGCTGCACCATGCCCTGGAAGGAGTTGTCGAACTGCTGCTGGCGGTAGGCCGGACCGCCGTAGGCGGCGACCACCCCGCCGGTCTTCGGGTCGACGGCGGCGAGCCCGAACTGGATGTCGTTGCCGAGCCCGTTCTCTTTCCTGATCTGCTTGACGACCTTGTTCGTGTAGTCCTGCAGCTGCCGGTTGAACGTCGTCTTGATCCGCAGGCCGCCGGTCTCCAGCATCTGCTCGTCGATGCCGAGCGCCTTCAGCTCCGCGAGGACGCGGTCCTGGAGGTAGCCGGTGTTCTCGTCGTCCGGAACGTCGCTCCAGTTCTCCTGCGTCTGCGGGAACTGCGCCGCGGCGCGTTTGGTCTGGTCGAGCCAGCCCTCCTCGACCATGCCGTCGAGGACGTAGTTCCAGCGGTCGATCAGCGCCTTCTTGGCCGGGTTGGAGGCCGGGCCGTAGGTGGCGAAGTAGCCCGGCCGCTGGATCAGCGCGGCGAGCATCGCCGCCTGGGACTCGTTGATCTCGGTGACGGGCTTGTGGAAGTAGGCGCGGGACGCGGCCTGGATGCCGTAGGACCGGCGCCCGAACGCGACGGTGTTGAGGTACAGCTCGAGGATCCGCTTCTTGTCCATCTCCTTGCCGAGACGGATCGAGATGAGGATCTCCTTGAGCTTGCGGCTGACCGTACGGTCCTGGCTGAGGCCCGCGTAGTAGTTACGCGCCATCTGCTGCGTGATCGTCGAGGCGCCGGCGACCTCACCGCCGGCGACCGCCCGGTACATCGCGCCCGCGATGCCCGTCGGGGAGATGCCCGGCTCGTGCCAGAAGTTGCGGTCCTCCGCGGCGAGGACCGCGTTCTGGACGTGCTTCGGGACCTTGTCGAGCGGGATGTCCTCGCGGTGGGTGCCGATCCGGGCGAGCGGCTTGCCGTCCGCGAACGTGATCAGCGACTCCTGCCGCAGCGCGGCCTGCTGCTTCGCCGTCGGGATCGGGGTGTTGGCGTACGCGACGATGACGAGCGTGGCCATGCCGAGGATCAGCACGCTGACGACGGCGGTCGCGACCTTCCAGGACGGGACGTACCGCCGCCAGCCGGTCTTCTCCGGGTCGTCGCCGTCGCCGCCCTGGCGCTTGCCGCGCCCCTTCCAGAAGGCGCCGAGGCCCTCGCGCCGGCCGCCGGAGCCGCCGTCGTCGCCCCAGAAGCTGTCGTCTCCGCCGTCCCCGGAGCCGCCGCGCCGGCCGTAGCCGCCGCCTCCGCCACCGTAGCCGCCGCCTCCTCCGCCGCCGGGACCGCGCCCGCCGGGACCGCCGGGACCGCCTGGGAAGCCGGGGCCCGCCGCGCCGCCCGCGCCTCCGGCCGCCCGTCCTGGACGGCCGCCCGGGCCCGAGCGCATCGATGAGGGCGTGCCACGGCGGCGACCTCCGCCGCCTCCGCCGCCGCCTATCCTCGCGGGCCCGCCGCTCCGTCCGCCCGACCTGCCGCCGGGGCGCGGCACCCTGCCGGGGGTGCCGGACGATCCACCGCGCGGCGCACCGGCGGGCGGGCCGGAGCCGCCGGAGCGGGGGGTCGCCCTCCGGTCGGGGCCATCTCCGAATTCCGGTCCGTATGGGCTTCGGTTACTCACGCGACCTCATCAAACTGGGGTACGGCTGTGCGTCGTCAGAGAGTACTGCGCCGCCGGAGCCGAGGGGGCCGAGGCGCCGAGCCTCGCCTCCCCTCGACCATCCGGACGCGCTCGGTCACGTCCCCTGGCGTGCGGTGACTCGGGAACATGCTTCATGTCACATCACCGCCTCCATGGAACGGTTCGGACGGGACGGCCCACCGGTTCATTCCGGTGGCCTCGACACTGGGTACAGCGGTGCGAGGCTCGCCGCGTTCGGCTCGTTGAGCCCGCCGCCTCCGCCGCCGCCTCCGCCGCCCCGCATCCTGCAGGCCGGATGCCCTTGGTGCATGTTGCACCACCAGTCCGGCGGCGGGAAGCTCGGCGGCCTGTCCGGGTTGCAGTTGGGGTCGGGGAACGGCGACTGGCAGGGCGGCTTGTTGCCCCCGCCGTTGCCGTTACCGCCACCGTTGCCGCCGCCGTTGCCCTGGCAGCGCGGATCGAACTCGCCGAGCGGGCCGTTGCACCACGGCGGCCTGTCGTCCTTCTTCTCCGGCGGCTTCGCCCAGCGCTGGACGATCCCGCCCCACACCGGCGGCGGGAACTGCCTGGCCTCCACGCCGCGCAGCGCTTCCTTCATGTATCCCCGCCAGATCCTGGCGGGGATCGTGCCGCCCTCCACCTCGCCGATCCCCGGCAGGATCACCGACTTCTTCTTCCCGCCGGGCCCCACCGAGTCGTTGTAGAGCGTCACCGCGGTCGACACCTGCGGCACGTAACCGACGAACCACGACGAGACGTTCCGGTCGGTCGTCCCGGTCTTGCCGGCCGCCTGGCGCCCGTCGGGCAGCCGCGCCGCCGTCGCCGTGCCGCCCAGGATGACCTGCTGCATGGCGTAGGTGGCGTCCGCCGCGACCTTCGGGGAGAACACGCGGCGCTTCTCGTACTTCGGCTTCAGCCGCACCGTCTTGTTGTCGGTCGCCCTGACCAGGCGGATCACGTGCGGCTGGTGGTAGACGCCGCCGTTGGCGAACACCGCGTACCCGGCGGCCTGCTCGATCGGACGGATGTTGTTGACGCCCAGCGCCAGGTTCAGGCAGCAGTCGTGCGGCTTCAGCAGGTCGCGCGCGATACCGGCGTCCGTCTCGGTCTCGATGACCTCTTCGATGCCGACCTTGCCCATCAGCTGGAGGAACGCCGTGTTCACCGACTCCTCCGTCGCCGTGATGAGGTTGACCGCCGGCGGTGTCCGATGGGAGTTCGGGACCATCACGGCGCCGGGATCGTTCCGCGACACGACGTTGCCCTCGCCGTTGAGCGGGATCCTCGACCGGCCCTCCACCATGCTCTTCAGGCTGTAGTTCTGCTTCAGCGCCGTCGCCAGCACGTACGGCTTCATCGCCGACCCCGCCTGCGCCGACCCCTGCCAGACGTTGTCGAACGCCTGGTCCAGGTAGCTGGGCCCGCCGTAGAACGCGATGACCTCACCGTTCGCGGTGTTCACCGACACCAGCCCGACGCGGATCTTCTTCTTCGCCAGCTTCTTCGGGTCCACCTGCGGGACGGTCTTCTCGGCCGCCTCCTTGGCCATCGCCATCCGCTTGCGGTCGAACGTCGTGTAGACGCGCAGGCCCTTGGTCGTCAGTTCCTTGTCGTCGATGCCGAGCCGGTCCAGCTCCTTCTTGGCGCGCATCAGCATGTAGCCGCGCTGGCCGCCGTAGAGCTGGTTGCCCGTGCCCGCTTCCTTGATCTTGGGAAGCTGCTGCTTGTACTTGTCGGCGTCGGCCTGGCTGAGCTTGCCCATCTTGACCATGCCGTCGAGCGTGTACTGGTACCGGGCGGTCACCCACGCCCGGTTGCCCTCCTCGCCCGGGTCCCGGTTCGGGTTCTGGATGATGCCGCCGAGGAAGGCCGCCTGGTCGGGCTTGAGCTTCCACACGTCCGTCCCGAAGTACTCGCGGGACGCCGCCTGGATGCCGTACGTGTCGCGGCCCATGTAGATGGTGTTCAGGTACAGCTTGAGGATCTCGTCCTTGGTGTGCTTGTCCTCAAGCTTCAGCGAGATGAACAGCTCCTTGAACTTCCGGTTCATCGTCCGGTTGTTCGGGTCGGAGTAGTAGTTCTTCGCGAGCTGCTGCGTGATCGTGGACCCGCCGCCCGACCCGCCGGTCAGGTTCTTCCACACCGCCCGCGTCGTGCCCTTGACCGAGAACCCGGGGTCGGTGCGGAAGCTGCGGTTCTCCGCCGCGAGCACCGCGTCCTGGACGGTCGGCGGAACCTTGTTCAGCTCGACGCTCTGCCGCTTCTTGCCGACGCGCCCGATCTCGGTGCCGTCGGTGTAGTAGAAGATCGACGCCTGGTCCTCGACGCCCGCCACGGTCGGCTCCGCGGGCGTCGGCGTGTTCGCGTACGCGACCCAGATCAGGGTGATGAACGCGGCGAACCCGAGCCCGCAGACACCGGCCACGACCTTCCAGGACGGGATGTACTTGCGCCACCCCTCCCCCCGGGAGCGCAGGTGGTCGATGAAGCTCTGCTTGCCCGGCCCGGTCGGCCGCCCGGGGCCTCCGGGACCCCCCGGTCCCCCCGGTCCACCGGGACCGCCGGGCCGTCCGGGGCCGCCCGGTCCCGCGGGGCCGCCCGCCCGATGTGCCGCGCGCGTGCCGTTGCCGCGGAACTTCCCGGCCACCTTCGACCCGAGGTCCTGACCGAGCTTCCCGATATCGCCGAGCTTGTCGCGGACGCCGTTGCCGGCCGTCCCGAACCCGGCCACCCCGGCACCGGCACCGGCCGCACCAGCCGCGCCGGCTGCGTGCCTGCCGCCGGCGCCCGGCCGAGGCGCACCGCCCATACCGGACGCGTTAGGCGTACGAGGCCCACCAGGGGAGCCAGGGGTGTTAGGCCCGCCAGGCCCACCCATTCCGGGCCTATTCATTCCGGGTCCACTTGGACCAGGCCCACCCGGACCGGCCCCGCCCGGACCACGTCCACCGGGCATGGCGCCACCCGTGGGCGACCTGAGCGGAGCGCCCGGCCCGCCGGGGCCGCTAGAGCCGCCGCCGGACGGTCCCATGCCACCAGGGACGTTCGGGCCACCGGACGCGGCGCCTCCACCGGGCGTCCCAGGGCCGCCTGCCCTACCGCCCGGCATCTCCGGCCCGCTCAAGGGCCCGCGCCCGCCGGGGGCGCTTCGCATGGCCGCGTCGCCAAAGCCGCCAAGCCCTTCGGGCGCGGTCGCCCCACCCGGGCCGCCCATCCCGCCGGGCGTCGGCGAACCACCCAGTGGATCACCAGGCCCGAGGCCGCTCGACGAACCGAAGTCACCGTACGAGCTCGACCCGCCGCCCGACGGCGCACCGTTTCCACCCGTCCCGCCGGGCGTTACGGATCCGGCGGGCGGGCCCGAGCCGGGGAAGGCCGGGTCGCTCAAGGGGGAGGAGCCGCCGGGCATGCTCGGGCCGGCGGACGCGGCGCCTCCGCTGAGCGCGCCCGGCTCGCCGGGCATGCCGTGGCCGGGCGGCGTCCCGGAAGGTCCGGACGGCCTAGGGGCGGCGCCGGGAACGGAGGGGCCGCCCATGAAGTTCGGGGCGTGGTCCTGCGGTCCGGCCGGTGTCCCCGCCGTGCCTGGCGCGGTGGACTCGCGGTGGACGCCCGGCTGCCCGGGGTCGCCGGAATCGCCGGGACGGGGGTTCTGCTGCCCGCCCGGCCTCTGCGACCCGGGTTCCGGTCGGGGCTGGCTTGGATTACTCACGCGACCTCATCAACAGGGGACAACGGTTAGCTGCCGAGGGCCGGGGTCACCCCACCGGCTCTGGGCGGCTTTGCGCCGTCCGAAGCGTACTGTGCGGGCTGGTGAGCGGGGGGAGCGAGTGCAGTGCGACGGCACGTTCCGGCTGGTCAACGCCCCGGCCGGTTGCGGCGGCCGGTGATTCCTCCTTGTTCGTCTGCCGCCCGGGGCGCTACTCCCCGAGGCCGTGGACGCCGGACATCGCCGGGTGGTGCCATGCGCAACTTTGACACACTTCCACCACATACACCCAGAATTCTCCGTTTTTGTGGTCCAACGGGGGCGTGCGCGGCGGCCTCGGCACGCCCCGCCCCACATACCGCCCGGCGGCTGCCCACTTGCCAAGCACGGGCCGCACTACGTATCTTGTCGATGTATCGAGTCGATACATTCACTCGATACATCGGATCGAGACATCCGGCTCTGTGGAGGTGGACGATGGCGGCCAGGAAGGGCGCGGGCGTGCTGGAGCTCGCCGTGCTCGGACTGCTGCACGAGTCCCCTATGCACGGGTACGAGCTGCGCAAGCGGCTCAACACCCTGCTGGGCATGTTCCGCGCCTTCTCTTATGGCTCCCTCTATCCGTGCCTCAAGCAGCTGCTCGCGAACGGGCTGATCATCGAGGACCGGCCGGAGGAGCCGAACACGGCGCTGGCGCTGCAGAGCCGCCGGTCGAAGATCGTCTACAAGCTCACCGCGGACGGCAAGGAGCGCCTCCAGCAGCTCCTGACCGAGGCCGGTCCGGCGTCGTGGGAGGACGAGGGGTTCGGCGTGCACTTCGCCTTCTTCTCGCACACCCGCGCCGACGTCCGGCTCCGGATCCTCGAAGGCCGCCGCAGCCGGCTGGAGGAGCGTCTGGAGAGCGTCCGCGCCGCCCTGGCGCGGACCCGCGAGCGGGTCGACTCCTACACCCTGGAGCTGCAGAACCACGGGCTGGAGTCCGTCGAACGCGAGGTCAGATGGCTCAACGAGCTGATCGGGCGCGAGCGGGCCGAGCAGGAACAGCAAGCCGCACAGTACGAAACCAAACACGACAAGCCTCGGGACAAGGGCCGCTGACAGAGCGGCCCACCTGGGACGGGTGAATCCCACCTCAGGTCCCCCGCCCGGAAGCGGCGTCCGCCCTCCGGCGGGCGAGGATCGCAACCGCAAAAGAGAAGGAGCAACCGGATGGGTTCGGTGCGCGTAGCCATCGTGGGTGTGGGTAACTGCGCCTCTTCGCTCGTCCAGGGTGTCGAGTTCTACAAGGACGCGGCCCCCGATCAGCGAGTCCCCGGCCTCATGCACGTGCAGTTCGGCGAGTACCACGTGGGCGACGTCGAGTTCGTGGCGGCGTTCGACGTGGACGCCAAGAAGGTCGGGATGGACCTGTCCGAGGCCATCTACGCCAGCGAGAACAACACGATCAAGTTCGCCGACGTCCCGCCGATGGGCGTGACCGTCCAGCGCGGCCACACCTTCGACGGCCTCGGCGAGTACTACCTGAACATGGTCGAGGAGTCGGACGCCGAGCCGGTCGACGTCGTCCAGGCGCTGAAGGACGCCAAGGTGGACGTCCTGGTGTCGTACCTGCCGGTGGGGTCCGAGGACGCCGACCGCTTCTACGCCCAGTGCGCGATCGACGCCAAGGTCGCGTTCGTGAACGCGCTGCCGGTGTTCATCGCCAGCGACCCCGAGTGGGCCCAGAAGTTCACGGACGCCGGCGTCCCGATCGTCGGCGACGACATCAAGTCGCAGGTCGGCGCGACCATCACGCACCGCGTCATGGCCCGCCTGTTCGAGGACCGCGGTGTTGAGCTGCTGCGCACCTACCAGCTCAACTTCGGCGGCAACATGGACTTCATGAACATGCTGGAGCGCAAGCGGCTCCAGTCGAAGAAGATCTCCAAGACGCAGTCGGTGACGTCGCAGATCCCGCACGAGATGGCGAAGGCGGACGTGCACATCGGCCCGTCCGACCACGTGCCGTGGCTGGACGACCGCAAGTGGGCCTACGTCCGGCTGGAGGGCCGCTCGTTCGGCGACACGCCCCTCAACCTGGAGTACAAGCTCGAGGTCTGGGACTCCCCGAACTCCGCCGGCGTGATCATCGACGCGGTGCGCGCCGCGAAGATCGCCAAGGACCGGGGCATCGGCGGGCCGATCCTGTCGGCGTCCTCCTACTTCATGAAGTCGCCGCCCGAGCAGTACAACGACGACCAGGCGCACGACGCCGTCGAGAAGTTCATCCGCGGCGAGGTCGACCGCTAGCCCTCGCCGCGCGGGACGGGCCGGGAGCGCTGCCCTTAACGGCGTTCCGGAGCCCGTCTCCGCGCAATGAGTCGGCGCCGCCCCCTTTAGGCGGCATTCCCCAGGGACGCCCTGGCAGTGGTTTCCATTGCCAGGGCGTCCCTGCTTCTGCGGAGCTTCTGCCGAGCTTCTCTAAAGAAAACGGGTGATGTACCGCTCCTTTATCACGCTCTGGCTCTACTGTGACACCGTCGGTTACTGCGCGCCAAGTTCCGAGTCTTGAGGTGAGAACGCCATGGCACGCGAAGTGGGCAAGGTGACGGCGGGTCTGGCGGTGCTCGTGGTCGGGCTGACGGGATGCGCCGGAGGCGGTGACGACGCGTCCGCCGACGGACGGCCCCGCGACGGCGGCACGCTGCGCCTCGTCGGCTCGTCCGACGTCGAGCACCTCGATCCCGCGTCCGTCGCGAGCGTGGGCGCGTACGGGCTCGTCCGGACGTTCGCGCGGACGCTGTTCGGGACGCTGGCGTCCAACACCTTCGAGGAGACGATCCCGGTGCGCCCCGACGTGGCCGCGCGGATCCCGTCCCGCGAGAACGGCGGCATCAGCGAGGACGGCCGCACCTACACCGTCCACCTGCGCGACGACGTCCGGTGGAACACCCAGCCGCAGCGGCCGGTGACGGCGCACGACTTCGTCCGCGGCTTCGAGCGGCTCTGCAACCCGGCGTCGCCGTCCGGGGGCAAGGGGTACTTCACGTCCACGCTCAAGGGCATGGCCGAGTTCTGCCGCGGCTACACCGCCGTCGACCCCCGCAGCCCCGGCGCGATGGCCGCCTACCAGCGCGACCACGGGTTCGACGGGGTCACCGCGAGGGACGACGAGACGCTCGTGTTCAGATTAGAGCGGCCCGCCAGCGACTTCCTTCACCTGCTCGCGCTGCCGTCCACCGCCGCGGCGCCGCGGGAGTACGACCGCTACATCCCGGACGGACCGGAGTTCCGGCAGCACACGATCTCGAACGGCCCGTACCAGATCACCGAGTACAAGCCGGGCATGACCTACCTGCTCACCCGCAACCCGGCCTGGCGCCAGGCCGGCGATCCGCTCCGCGAACGCCACGTGGAGAAGATCCGGATCACGCTCGGGCAGGACTCGCCGGAGGCCGTCCAGCAGCAGATCGAGCAGGGCGTCGCCGACCTCGCGTGGGACCAGCCCGTCCCGACGTCCGCGATCCCGCGGCTGCGCGACGACCCCCGCTTCGCGATCAGGGAGGCACCGTCCAACAGCCCCTACCTGGTGTTCAACACGCGAAGCCCGGGCAATTCCGGCGCGCTCGGCAGGCGGGAGGTCCGCCAGGCCCTGGAGTACGCCATCGACCGCAGCGCCCTCATCAAGATCGTCGGTGGTCCGTCGGTGGCGAAGGCCCTGCACACGGTGATCCCGCCGGGCAACGCCGGGTACGCGCCCGCCGACCACTACCCCACACCGAACGACTCCGGCGACCCGGCCAAATGCCGCGCGCTCCTCGCCCGGGCGGGCCACTCCACCCTCACACTGAAGTTCCCGTACCGCACCAATAGCGTCCACAAGCTGATCGCCCAGTCCATCGCGGAGAACCTCGACGCCTGCGGGGTGAAGACCGAACTCCTCGCCGATTCCGGCGGCTCCTTCTACGCCGCCACGATCGCCACCCCAGCGAAGGCCGCCGCGGGCGAATGGGACATCGCCGCCCCCGGCTGGACGCCCGACTGGTACGGCAACAACGGCCGCTCGATGATTCAGCCGCTGTTCGACGGACGCGCCTACGGGCAGAACTCCACCAACTACGGCGGCTACGACAACCCGCAGGTCAACGCCCTCATCGACGCCGCGCTCACCGCACCCGACCCGGCCCGCGCCGCCCGGTACTGGCAGCAGGCCGACCGGCAGATCATGGCGGACGCGGCGATCGTCCCGCTCCTCAGCCGCTCCCACACGATCTTCCGCTCGTCCCGCGTCCACGGCACCCGCTTCCTCCCCACCGCGACCGGCTACGACTACACCCGCCTCTGGCTGACCTAGGCGGTACGCCCGGAGCAGCCGCGGTGATGAATACAGTGATCGGGTGAGAGCTGCCGAATTGCCGGAGATTCTGCGCGGGCGGGATTTCCGGCGGCTGTACGCGACGCGTATCGCCTCGCAGCTCACCGACGGCGTCTTCCAGGTGGCACTCGCGGGATACGTGTTCTTCTCGCCCGAGCGGCAGACGACCGCGGCGAAGGCGGCGGCGGCGTTCGCGGTGACGTTGCTGCCGTACTCGGCGCTCGGGCCGTTCGCCGGGGTGTTCATCGACCGGTGGCAGCGGCGGCAGATCCTCGTGTGGACGCCGATCCTGCGGGCCCTGCTGGTCCTGGCCGTCGCGGGCCTGGTGGCGGCCGGACGGGACGGCCCGGCCTTCTTCATCGGCGTGCTCGCCGTCCTCGGCGTGAACCGGTTCTTCCTGGCGGCGCTGTCGGCGGCGTTGCCCCATGTGGTGCGGCGCGACCATCTGGTGACGGCGAACGCGTTCTCGGTCACGTCCGGGACGGTGATCGCGTTCCTCGGCGGCGGCGCCGGCTACCTGCTCCGGCTCCTCTTCGGCGCCGGCAACGGCGGGACGGCGCTGATCCTCGTGGTGGCCGCCGGGCTGTTCCTCGCCGCCGGGATGATCGCGACGAGGCTGCCGAGGAAACTGCTGGGCCCGTACCCGTCCGAGAACGCGGTACCCGGCGCCTCCGCCCCGGCCGAGCCGCGAATCCGGGAGGCACTGGGCACGGTGATCGACGGCCTCGTGGACGGGGCGCGCCACATCGCACACCGGCCGCAGGCGGCACTGGCGCTCAGCGCCATCTCCTTCCACCGGTTCCTGTACGGCGTCGTCTTGATCATGACGCTGCTGCTGTGCCGGAACCATTTCGCGGACGCCCCGGACACCGGCCTGGAGACGTTCGCGATCATGCTCGGGGTCTCCGGCGCCGGATTCTTCATCGCCGCGCTGATCACACCGCCGGTGGTGCGGCGGATCACCAAGCAGGCATGGATCGCCTGGCTGCTCGGCGCCGCCGCGCTGAGCCTGCTCGCCCTCGGCATGCCGTTCGACGAACGCTCCTGGGCGGCGGCCGCGTTCGTCCTGGGCGTCGTGTCCCAAGGCGTCAAGCTCTGCGTCGACACAACCTTGCAGGAGACGATCGAGGACGCCTACCGGGGCCGCGTGTTCGCCGTCTACGACATGCTGTTCAACGCCATGTTCGCCGCCGCGGCCGCAGCCGCCGCGACCTGGCTGCCCTCAGACGGACGCGCCGCCCTCACCCTCCTGGCCGTCATCACCACC
>NZ_SMJX01000157.1 GCF_004348535.1 Actinomadura sp. KC216 | reverse complement strand
CGGCAAGGGCACCCCCGCCGGACTCTTCCCCGCCCGCCGCGACACGCCGGGCCCCGGCGACACCGAGGGGAATCCGCCCGCCGACTCGGGCGCCGCCGAAACGGAGCCCAAGCCATGAGGATCAGGAAGAGCGCCTTCGGCGATACCGAGCTGGCCACGGCCTGGCAGGCCGCGTCCCTGCTGCTCGGCTACCCCGACGCCGAACTGCTGGAGCACCGCCCGCTGCTCCGCCGCGCCGCCGGGGCCGTGCCCGACCCGGCGGGCGCGCACCTGCGGGCCTTCCTCGACCACCTGGACGCCACCCCCCTGCCCGACCTGGCCGCCGACTACGTCGCCACCTTCGACCACCGCAAACGCTGCTGCCTCTACCTCACCTACTACGCCTACGGCGACACCCGGAAACGCGGCATGGCGCTCCTCCGGTTCAAGCAGGCGTACAGCGCGGCGGGGCTTGTCCTGGACGACGCCGAACTGCCCGACCATCTGGCCGTCGTCCTGGAGTTCGCCGCCACCGGCGACCTCGCCGAGGGGCGGCGCCTCCTCCTGGAACACCGCGCGGGCCTGGAACTCCTGCGGCTCGCCCTCACCGAGTCCGGCTCGCCCTGGGCCGCCGTCCTGGACGCGGTCACCGCGACCCTCCCGCCCCTGACCGGCCGCACCGAAGACGCCGTCGCCCGCCTCATCGCCGAAGGCCCGCCCGAAGAACAGGTCGGCCTGGCCCCCTACGGGCCGCCGCCGGGCGCGGGCGGCGGCTCCGGCCCCGTCTTCCTGCCCGACCCGGTCATGGGAGCCCGCTCATGAACACCTTCACCGCCGCCTCCGGCGCCGCCGCCTCCGAGCCGGGCGTCCTCGGCACCGTGCTGTGGGTAGCCCTGCCCTACGTCACCATCGCGGTGTTCGTCCTCGGGCACATCTGGCGGTACCGGTACGACAAGTTCGGCTGGACGACCCGCTCGTCCCAGCTCTGCGAGCAGCGCCTCCTGCGCATCGGCAGCCCGCTGTTCCACTTCGGCATCCTGCTCGTCCTCCTGGGCCACGTCGGGGGGCTGGTCGTTCCCGACCGCTGGACCGAGGCCGCCGGGATCTCCGAGGACGCGTACCACGTCGTCGCCGTCGTCCTCGGGACCTTCGCGGGGCTCTGCACCCTGGCGGGCCTGGCGATCCTGATCTACCGGCGCCGCACGGTCGGCCCGGTGTTCCTCGCCACCACCCGCAACGACAAGATGATGTACGTGGTGCTCACCGCCACCATCGGGCTGGGCCTCGCCGCGACGGTCGCGGCCAACGTCGTCGGCGGCGGCTACAACTACCGCGAGACGGTCTCCCCGTGGTTCCGGTCGATCTTCTACCTGCGGCCCGACCCGGACCTCATGACCGGCGTCCCGATCCTCTTCCAGCTCCACGCCCTCAGCGCGCTCGCCCTGTTCTGCATCTGGCCGTTCACCCGCCTGGTGCACATGCTCACGGCCCCGATCGGCTACCTCACCCGTCCCTACATCGTCTACCGCAGCCGCGACGAGCAGCTCGGCATGCACAGCACCCCGCGAGGCTGGGACCGCGTGCCCTGACCGGGGAAGACCGGCGGTCATCCATAGAGGGGCTGGGCGGGGAGGTGGACGGTGACGATGAGCCCCCCGGTCGGGCGGGGGGTGAGGTCGAGGGTTCCGTGGTGGGCCCGGACGACGCTGTTCACGATGGCCAGCCCGAGGCCGACGCCCGCGTGCTGGTCGGTGCGGGTGCGCTGGGTGCCGCGCTGGAAGGGCTCGGTGAGCGTCGGGATCAGCTCGGGCGGGAGCGGGTGCCCGGTGTTCTCGACCTGGAGGACGCTGGTGTGGTGCAGCGACGCGGTGTGGACGGTGACGGTGCCGCCGGTGGGCAGGTTGTGGACGATGGCGTTCTGCACGAGGTTCGTCACCATCGGCAGCAGGAGCTCGGCGGAGCCGAGGGCCTGCGCCGGGTGGCCGGTGACGGTGAGGGTGATCTCGCGCTGCTCGGCGAAGGGGAGCAGCGTCTCGGCGGCCTGTTCGGCGAGCAGGGACAGGTCGACGGGCTCGCGGGTGAAGGCGTGGCGGTCGCTGCGGCTGAGCAGCAGCAGCGCCTCGGTGAGGTGGATCGCCCGGCTGTTGACGGTGTGGAGGCGTTCGATGAGCTCGGCCCGGTCGCGGGCGGGGTCGGTGCGGGCGACGTCCAGGATCGTCTGGGAGATGGCCAGCGGGGTGCGCAGCTCGTGGGAGGCGTTGGCGGCGAAGCGCTGCTGTTCGGTGATGTGGGACTCGAGCTGCCCGAGCATGGTGTCGAAGACGTCGGCGAGCTCGCGGAACTCGTCGTTCGGGCCCTTCATGGCGATCCGGTGGGAGAGGGATCCGGTGGCGGCCCGCCGTGCCGCGTCGGTGATCTGGGTGAGCGGCGCGAGCATCCGGCCGGCGAGGATCCAGCCCCCCACCAGGCCGAACACCAGGAGGAAGCCCAGCGCCTGGGCCGCCCGGGGCACGAAGGCGCGCTGCAGGTCGGAGCGGTTGGGGACGAACGGCTGCGGCTCCAGGGGGTGGCCGCCCCCGCCGCCCCAGGGCCTGGTCACGATCGTGCCGTCGGGGACGTAGCGGAGCAGGAACACCCAGACCACGGCCAGCAGCAGGGCCCCGGCCAGCATGAGGAACCCGGCGTAGCTGAGGGTGAGTTTCAGCCGGGTGCTGAGACCCGGGCGCCTAGTCATCAGCGTCACCAGGGCCGGTGCCAGGGCCGGTGCCGGTGTCGATGCGGTAGCCGACGCCGGGGACCGTGGCGATCAGCCAGGGTTCCCCGAGGCGCTTGCGCAGCGCCGACACGGTGATGCGGACGGCGTTGGTGAAGGGGTCGGCGTTGGCGTCCCAGGCCCGCTCCAGGAGCTCTTCGGCGCTGACCACGCCGCCCTGGGCGGTGAGCAGGACTTCGAGGACGGCGAACTGCTTGCGGGTCAGCGCGACGTAGCGTCCGTCCCGGAAGACCTCGCGGCGGAACGGGTCCAGCCGCAGGCCCGCGATCTCCAGGACCGGGGGGCGGGCGTGCGCGCGCCGCCGGTCCAGCGCCCGCAGCCGCAGCACCAGCTCGCGGAGCTCGAACGGCTTGGTGAGGTAGTCGTCGGCCCCGAGCTCGAACCCCGACGCCTTGTCGTCGATCCGGTCGGCGGCGGTGAGCATCAGGATCGGGATGCCGCTGCCGGAGGCCACGATCCGGCGGGCGATCTCGTCGCCGGAGGGGCCGGGGACGTCGCGGTCCAGCACCGCCAGGTCGTAGGAGTTGACCGCGAGCAGGTCCAGCGCGGTGTCGCCGTCGCCGGCGATGTCGGCGGCGATCGCCTCCAGCCGCAGCCCGTCACGGACGGCCTCGGCCAGGTAGGGCTCGTCCTCCACGATCAGCACACGCATCTCTGCAGGGTATGCAACGTGACATATCGCCGATGTATGCGAACGGACGCGCCCCGTGGCCCCGCGGCCCCGCCGCTCAGGGGCCGGATCTGTGGGCCTGTCCGGGCACGGTGGCGGCGTCGACGAGGCGCGCGACCAAATGCTCGTAGGACAGCCCGGCCGCGGCGAACATCCTGGGCACCTGGGACTCGGCCGTCATTCCCGGCATGGTGTTGACCTCGTTGAGGACGGGTCCGTGATCGGTGAGGAAGAAGTCGATGCGGGCGACACCGGCGCAGCCGAGCGCGTCGAACATCCGCAGCGCCGCCCCGGTCAGGGCCGCGCGGTCCGTGCCGTCGAGGTCGGCGGGGACGCTGAACCGGGCCGAGCCGTCGTACTTCGTCTCGGTGTCGAACAGGCCGTCGGTGTGGATCTCCAGCGGGGGAGCCGCCCATCGGCGGCCGTCGGCCTCCCGCAGGACGGCCACGTCGATCTCGCGGCCCGCGACGACGTCCTCGATCAGGATCCGGTCGTCGAACCGCGCCGCGCGGCGCAGCGCCTCGCGCAGCTCGGCGGCGTCGCGTGCCAGGGCGACGCCGAAACTCGACCCGGCCGAGGCCGGTTTCACCACGACCTCGGTCGCGAACCCGACGCCGGTGATCTCCGCCGCCGTGACCAGGCGGCCGGGAGCGGTGCGGATCCCGGCGTCCTGCGCCACGAGCTTGGTCGCCCACTTGTCCATGCCGAGCGCACCGGCGCGCAGGTCCGAGCCGACCATCGGCGTGTGCGCCAGGGCGCACAGCGCCGCGAGGGTCCCGTCCTCGCCGGACGGGCCGTGGACCGCGGGAAAGACGGCGTCGGCACCCTCGATGACGCGCAACGCCGCCGCCAGGGAAGGGATGATCTCCGTTCCGAGCGCGCCGGTTCCCCGGCTCCAGGTGCCGTCGCGGCCGATGGTCAGCTCGTCCACGGCGAACCCGCCGGAACACAGCGCCTTCGCCACCGCCGTGGCGGTGGCGAGCGAGACGTCGTGCTCGGCGTTCCGCCCGCCGCCGATCACCACGACCCGCCGCATCGTCCCGCGCTCCCTTTCATGGGTCCTTGCTTTCATGCGATGCTCCGTTCCACGCGCGGGCCGATGCCGGTGACGATGGTGTGCGGGATGGTCCCGGCCCAGCGCGCCCAGTCCGCGATGGTCGGGGTCGCGCCCCCGTCCGGGCCGAACACGGTCGCGGACGTGCCGGGCGGGAAGGCCACGGCGCCGGTGTCGATCACGATCTGGTCCATCGAGACGCGTCCGGCGAGCGGGAAGCGACGCCCGCCGATCTCGACACCGGCCTGGGGCGAGCACTCGCGCGGGATCCCGTCGGCGTATCCGAGGGGCAGGACGCTCAGATGGGTGGCCCGGTCGGTGACGTACGCACCGGCATAACCGACCGGCGTGCCCGCCGGGACCTCCGAGGTGTGGACGATCGGTGCGGTCAGCCGCGACGCGCCGTGCATCTCCACCGTCCCGGACGGATCGATGCCGACCAGCCCGGCCCCGACGCGGACCATGTCCAGATGTGTCGACGGATCGGTCAGCGCCCCCGACGTGGCCGCGAGATGGGCCGGCGGCGATCCGAGCCCCGCCGCCCGGACCGCCCGCCGCGCCGCGCGCATCCCGGCGACCGCCCCCGCGTTCGCCGCCGGATCGGCCTGGTCGGCCAGCGCGAGATGCCCCATCACGCCCACGACGCGGATCCTCCGGGCCCGCTGACCGCGCCGGGCCAGGCCGAGCAGCCCGTCCCAGGCCGCGCGGGGGCAGCCGCCGCGCGCCATGCCGGTGTCGAGATGGAGATGGACCCGCACCTCCGGCGCGGTCTGCGCGAGCAGCGCGTCGAGCTCGTCCACCGACCCGACCGCGACATCGGCCCCGGCGGCCGCCGCCGCCCCGGCGTCGATCCCGGACGGGTGCAGCCACGTGAGGATCGGCACCGCCAGGCCGGCGGCGCGCAGCACCGAGGCCTCCGCGACGCTCGTCGTCCCGAGCCATCCGGCACCGGCGGCGACGGCGGCCCTCGCGACGCCGACGGCGCCGTGGCCGTAGCCGTCGGCCTTGACCACGGCCATGATCGTGCTCCGGGTCCGCGTGCGGACCCTGGCCACGTTCGCGGTCACCGCCACCGGCAGCGTCTGCAACGTCGGCGGCCGGAAGGTACCCGAACGGCGCTCCGGCGCGACCGAGACACGGTTCACGGCCGCGCCCCCGGGTCCTGCGCCATCCACGAGCAACGGCCATCGACCGCGTCGGGACGCGTCACGTCGGGCCACGTCTCGTCGCCGTGCGTCCGTGACCGCCCGTGCGCGGCACCGTGCCCGTCCAGCCAGCCCGCCGCGTCCGGATGCGGCAGGCGGACCGGCACCACCGTGCGGTACTCGAAGTGCCACCACTCGTTGTCGTAGACGCGGTAGAGCCCGTACCGCCCGCCGTGCCGTTCGAGCCATCGCGCGCCCTCGGTCGGCCGGACGTCGAGCGCGAGCCCCCGCACATGGCCGGACTCCTCCGGCGGCAGCACCCGCCGCCGCGCCGCCGACACCGAGCCGGTGCGCCGCACCTCCGCCAGGAAGATCCGGCGCTGCTCCGCCGCGTCGCGGTAGCCGGAGGTCAGGCCGATCAGCTGCCCGTCGCGCCAGAACGCCTCGGCCCGCGCGTGCGTGAACGCCGCGAGCGCCTCCGGCGCCAGCCCGCGGAGATCCTCGGCGGGGAAGCGCAGGCTCAGCGCCCACTGGCAGGCCAGGAAGCGGGCCCGGCCCGGTGCGCGGCAGAAGGCGATCGGCACCAGCAGCACCCCGGCGATCCGGGTGACGGCCGCGAGGGCGCGCACCTTGATCGCCGGGCGTGGCGGTGACACTGATGCGCTGTGGTCCATGCCTCCACTGAAGACGGGAGGCCGTTGCCGTCGCGTATCCGATTTTCGATACGCCCGCGATACAGGAGGACCACCGCCCGGGCGGACGGCCTGCCTTACGATACGGGCACGTCTCGCGTCGGAAGGCAGTCATGGGCTATCAGGAACGACGGGCCGAACTGATCGCCAAGCGGGCCGCACCGCACCTGGAGCCGGGCGAGCGGATCCAGACGGGATTCATCGCGCAGAACGGCTGGTGGATCTTCACCGTGCCGGTGGCGACGTTCGTGGTCACCGACCGCGCGATCCTGATCGTCGGCGGAGACGGCCCGCGGCGCCTGCCCCGCGACTTCCTCTTCGGTGAGCCGACCGGGCTCTACCACACCATCGAACTCGACCGCACATACAAGGTGCACCGGCAGTACTTCCCGGAGATCACGGCCGCCGACGAGGCGCTGCGCGACATGCGGGCCCGCGGCGACCTGCCGGACAGCGAGCAGAGCTGAAGGCCGCCCGCCGGTGCGTCATGGCGGCGTCGCCGCCGGGAGCCGGACGCGCAGCCACGTCATCCCGGTGAAGTCGAGCCAGGCCGCGTCCGGTGTGCGGACCAGCCGCAGGACGACGTTGTCGCATCCGGGGCACCGGGCGACCATCCCGGGCGCGCGGTCGTAGACCATCAGCGTGGCGATCGGGCCGGTGAGCCCGCAGCTGACACAACGGCCCTCGGCCGCCGTGACGTCGACGGCGAACAGCTCGCTCAGCGGGCCGGCGAGCGCGTTGCCGTCCACATGGCCGTGGGGGTCCTGTCGATGGAGCCGGGTCATGCCGATCAGCCTCCGCTCAGCCGAACCGTTCGGTCTTGATCCGCCGCGGGTCGTGGCCATGCGCGACGAGCAGGTCGGCGGCCGCCTCCACGAATCCGGTCGGCCCGCAGACGAAGCAGTCGCGCCCGGCGTCCGCCGGGTCGAGGTCGGCCGCGGTCAGCCGTCCGGGCGGGCGCGGCCAGCCGTCCGGGGCGTCGCGGGTGTAGATGCGGGTCACGTCCAGGCCGGGGTCGGGACGCCGCAGCTCATCGGCGAAGTACACGTCGGAGGGCGTGCGGACGGAATAGAGCAGGGTGAACGGCGTCCCGTCCCCCGCCAGGCGACGGGCGCGGATCATGGCCATCAGCGGCGCGATGCCGGAACCGCCCGCGACGAGCAGGACGGCCCGTCCCGTCCCCGGCCGCCAGACGAACCAGCCGCCGACCGGGCCGCGCAGCTCCACCGGATCGCCGACGCCGATGACGTCGGTGAGATACGGGGACACCTCCCCGTCGGCGATCCGCTGGACGGCCAGTTCCACCCGGTCGGGAGCGGACAGCGAGTAGCTCCGCTGCGCGGTGTAGCCGTCCTCGGCCGTGAGCCGCACGTCGACGTGCTGACCCGCCAGATGCCCCGGCCAATCCGGCACGTCGAAGACCAGCGTGCGGGCCGTTCCCGTCTCCCGGCGCGCTTCGGCCAACCGCGCGACGCGCCACGCTAGTCGCCCTGGTACCGCTGCTCGCGCCATGGATCCCCGTAGTCGTGGTAGCCGGCGGTCTCCCAGAATCCCGGCTCGTTCTCCGCGAGCAGCGTGATCCCGCGCACCCATTTCGCCGACTTCCAGAAGTACAGGTGCGGCACCAGCAGCCGCGCCGGACCGCCGTGCTCGGGTGCCAGCTCCTCGCCGTCATAGCGGTGGACGACCCACGCCTGCCCGTCCAGCAGGTCCTCAAGGGGAAGGTTGGTGGTGTAGCCGCCGTAGGAATGCGCGAGCGCGTAGTCGGCCTCGGTTTCGACATCGGCGAGCAGGACGTCCAGCGACACCCCCTCCCATTCGGTGCCCAGCTTGGACCATTTGGTGACGCAGTGGATGTCCACCCGCGGCGTCTCGGACGGCAGATCCAGGAATTCGCGCCACGTCCAGCGGTGTTCCCGCCCGGATTCCGCGGTGACGGTGAACTCCCATTCGTCCGCCGGGATCCGCGGGGTCGGGCCCGCGGACAGGACCGGGAAGTCGTCGGTCACGTACTGTCCCGGCGGCAGCCCGCCGGCGGGCTCCCGCCGCCGGCCGTGGAAGCCGGGCGAAACGATCCCCATCGCAGCATTCCTCTCGGCGAGCGGAGCGGGCGGCCCGTGTTCTGCTACTGCGTCCCCGCCGGCAGCGGACTGACGCGGATCTACTGCCCATGAGGCCCCAAAGGATTCATTACGGACGGACGGGCCTTCCATCAGCTCACCAGCTTGCGGACAGGCCTCCGGGGATGGCTGCGGTGTCACATTCTTCATCTGGGTCTTGCCCGAGGCTCGCGCGGAGATAGGCGTCGTCGATCGCCGGTGGGTCTGGAATGCGGACCGCGGCCGTGATGCGGCTCCGGTCGTAGGTGCGGCGAACGTGGGTGTAGGCCAGAATGCCGGCGCCTTCCTCGATGAGCATCCTCTCCAGAGGCGAATCACCTCGGTGGTCGGGAGCGATGCGGACGTCCAGCCAGGGACAGCGCGCCATCATGGCACTTGCGAGTCGGCGGACCTCCGTTTCCCGGGGGTGGACGACATGGAACGACTCGATGTGCGCAGGCGATTTCCGGGCCGCGGCGCTGATCATGATGTCGGCGGCGCATTCCACCTGGAGTATGTTGATCAAGGCGTCCTCGCGTCCGGGCAGGCGCACGACGGCCCTGCCGCCCTGGAGCGGCCGGCCCGTGACGACCGAGGGGTCGATGCGGGCGAGTTCGGACAGCCGGGTCCCCGCCGTGGCACCGGTGTTCGTGGGCCCGCCGGGAATCGGCCGTCGATGGGTCAGCAGCAGGCTGGGCCTGAACACCGTCAGCCGCCTGCCGGTGCGCTCCGCCCATTCGCGGGTCTCCTTCTCCGCTGTGTACTTCGTCTCCTCGTAGGGCGAGAGGAACCCGAGCGAGTCGTCAAGGTCGTCCTCTTTGACGATCCCTTCCATGCGGGCCCCGGCCACGAACGCCGTGCTGACATAGATGAAGTGCGAGTCTTGGCCGGTGGCATCGGCCAGTGAACGCATCGTTCGCGTTCCTATGACGTTCGTCCGATTCAGCCGGTCCGGTTTTCCGAGGATTTCGATGTCGGCCGCGCAGTGCCAGATCGCCTCTACTTCCGCGGCCAATGCGAGAAAGGTGCTGTTGTCCAGTCCGAGGCGGGCGGCCGATAGATCGATCTGGACGAGGCGGACGGTATCGACGAGTTCGGCGGCCTCGGGGAAGTCGGTGGCTTGGAGGGCGAGGCGTATCCGCTGGCGCTCGATGTCCGGGGCCCGGCGGACCAGCGCGACCGATCGCTGTCCCAGGAGGAGCGACCGGGCGAGAAGGTGGGAGCCGAGAAAACCCGTCGCGCCTGTGAATAATGTGACCATTTCCCTCCTTTGGTCGTCGGGCAGGAGTTGTGCGTCGCTGCCACCTGTCCCTTCTTTGGCTCCTGAAGGCGTCCTGAAACTTCAAGATTCTTTTGTGTGATGGATGTTCTCTGATTAGGGGCGGCGCCTTCCAGTGCGAACCGGCACGCCCCGGATCGTGCGTCTGCGAGACGTCCAGCAAAGACATGATCAAGTTGGGAATGGGTTCCCGGGGCGGCGGGGATGGCCCAGGCGTTGTCCCCAGCGTCCAGGATTGGCCCGCCCATGACGACCCCAGCAGGCACCCGCGCTCTTCGCCGGCCGGAGACCGGACCGGCGGCCGTGGAGCGCGCGCCCAGCGGACGTGCGCGCACCGGTCCGGAGTTCACCGGGACCGGAGCCGCCCGGCTCGCGGAGAGGTGCCGCCGTTCCTTGCAGATCGTTTACAGCAGCGCCGATGCCGCGCTCGGCGTCGCACCTCGGGAATGGGTCGCCACTCCCGGCTATGAGGTTGTGGGCGTACTTCCACCGCTTTATCCAGAATGGCTGGGAGACCGTTCCTTCGGTACGGAGCACGCGACCCGGTTCGCGTATGTGGCGGGCGAGATGGCGAACGGGATCGCGACCACGCGGCTGGTGGCGCGGATGGCCGAGGCGGAGATGCTGGCCTTCTTCGGCGCCGCGGGCTTGCCCCCGGACCGCCTGGAGAAGGAACTGGACGAGCTGGCCGGAAGCGTCGGGAACCGTCCGAACTGGGGCGTCAACCTCATTCACCAACCGTCGTCCCCGGCGGCCGAAGAAAGGGTCGCCGAGATCCTGCTTCGGCGGGCCGTCCCGAAGATCTCGGCTTCCGCGTTCCTCGGGCTGACGCCCGCGGTGGTCTTCGCCGCGGTGAGCGGCATCCGGCAGGACGCCGCGGGACGCGTGACCCGGCCGCGGGCGATCTTCGCCAAGGTGTCGCGCCCGGAGGTGGCCGAGCAGTTCATGAGCCCGGCCCCGCCCGAGATCCTGAGGCTGCTGCGCGGGCAGGGGCGGATCACCGAGCGGGAGGCTCACCTGGCCGCGCGGGTGCCGGTGGCCGAGGACGTGACGGTCGAGGCCGACAGCGCCGGGCACACCGACGGGCGCCCGCTGCAGGTGGTCCTTCCGGCCGTCCGGGAGGTGCGGAACCGCTGCCGGAGCCGTTTCGGGTACGACCGCCCGATCCGCGTCGGAGCCGCCGGAGGCCTCGGCGATCCGGCGGCGGTCGCCTCCGCGTACGCGCTGGGCGCCGACTACGTGCTGACCGGCTCGGTGAACCAGGTGACGGCCGAGGCCGGTGTCTCCGGCGCGGCCAAGGCGATGCTCGCCGACGCGGGCATCGCCGATGTCGCGCTCGCCCCGGCCGCCGACATGTTCGAGATGGGGGCGAAGGTGCAGGTGCTGCGGCGCGGCACCATGTTCGCGGGCCGCGCGTCCCGCCTGTACGAGGTCTACCGGGCCTACGACTCCGTTGAGGCGCTCCCCGCCGAGGTGCGGAACGAGCTTCACCGCATCCTCGGACTGCCGGTCGAGCAGGTGTGGCGGTCGGTCCGCCGGCACCTGTCGGACCGCGACCCGTCCCGGCTGGAGCGGGCGGCCGCGGATCCCAAGCACCGGCTCGCGCTGGTCCTGCGCTGGTACACCGCGCGCTCCAGCGACTGGGCCGCCGATGGCGATCCGGAGCGCCGGACCGACTACCAGCTCTGGTGCGGCCCCGCGATGGGCGCCTTCAACCAGTGGACCGCCGGGACCTTCCTCGGCTCGCCCCGGACCAGGACCGTCGTGCAGGTCGCCAGGAACCTGCTGGAGGGTGCGGCGGTCATCACCCGGCTTCACCAGATCCGCTCCTACGGGGTCGCCGTGCCGTCCGAGGCGTTCGGCTACCGCCCCCGGGAGCTGGCCTGATGGCCGCCACAGCCCGCCGGCCCTCCCCTTCCGGAGGAAGCAGGCCGCGGGAGGACGGGGAGGACCGCGTGGAGGACTGGCCGGAGCAGATCCCGCTCGCCATCGTCGGGCTCGGCGCGATCATGCCGGGCGCGACCGACGTCCGCGCCTTCTGGGCCGACATCGTCACCGGGCGCGACCTGATCAGCGATGTGCCGGACACGCACTGGCTGGTCGAGGACTTCTACGATCCCGATCCCGGCGCGCCCGACAAGACCTACTGCCGCCGCGGCGGGTTCCTGCCCATGGTGGAGTTCGACCCCGCGCGTTTCGGAATCCCGCCCAGCAAGCTCTCCGCCATCGACACCGCGCAGCTCCTGGGCCTCGTCGCGGCCGAGAAGGTGCTGGACGACGTCGCGGCCGGGCGCGGCGGCACGCCGGACGGCGAGCGCACCAGCGTGATCCTGGGTTCGGCGGCGTTGCAGCTCCTCGGCGAGATGGCGATGCGGCTGGAAAGGCCGCACCTGATGCGCGCCATGCGCGACAGCGGCATCCCCGCCGACCGCGCCGCGCAGGTGTGCGAACGTGTCGAGGCGCAGACGGTGCCCTGGCAGGAGGCCACGTTCCCCGGGCTGCTCAGCAACGTGGTCGCCGGCCGGATCGCCAACCGCTTCGACCTGCACGGCACGAACTGCACGACCGACGCCGCCTGCGCCGGATCGCTCTCCGCGCTGTCCATGGCCGCCGACGAGCTGTCGCTGGGCAAGGCGGACATGGTGATCACCGGCGGGGTCGACACGCTGACCGACCCGTTCTCCTTCGTGTGCTTCAGCAAGACGCCCGCGCTGTCGCCCACGGGGGACATCCGCCCGTTCGCCGCCGACGCGGACGGCACCATCCTGGGCGAGGGGGTCGCGCTGCTCGCGGTGCGCCGCCTGGCGGACGCCGAGCGGGACGGGGACCGCGTCTACGCCGTCATTCGCGGAGTCGGGTCGTCGTCCGACGGCCGTGGCGCCTCCATCTTCTCGCCGGTGGCGGCGGGGCAGGAACGGGCGCTGCGCCGCGCCTACCAGGCCGCGGGGTACGGACCCGGCACCGTGGAGCTGGTCGAGGCGCACGGCACCGGCACGCCGGCGGGGGACGCCGCCGAGTTCGCCGCGCTCCGCCAGGTCTTCGACGAGTCGGGACGCGAGGACCGGCGCTGGTGCGCGCTCGGCACGGTGAAGTCGCAGATCGGGCACACCAAGGCGGCCGCCGGCGCCGCCGGTCTCCTCAAGGCCGTGCTGGCGCTGCACCACAAGGTCCTGCCGCCGACCATCAAGGCCGAGCAGCCGAATCCGCGCCTGGAGATCGCCGGCAGCCCGTTCTACCTCAGCACGTCCGCCCGCCCCTGGATCAACCTCGCCGACCACCCGCGCCGCGCGTCGGTGTCCAGCTTCGGATTCGGCGGCTCCAACTTCCACGTGGCCCTGGAGGAGTATCCGGCCGGCAAAGCGCCGCGACTGCGCGCCGCGCCCACCGAGGTCGTCCCGGTCTCGGCCGGTGACGCCGCGGCGCTGGCGCACCGGCTGCGCGACCTGGCGGGTGACCTGGATTCGTCGGCGGAGCCGCTCGCCGCCGTGGCCCGCCGGGCGCAGTCGGGCTTCCGCCCGGACGAGGGTGCCCGCCTCGCCGTCGTCGCCTCCGACGCCTCCGACCTGGCCCGTAAGCTCGCCGAGGCGGCCGATCTCGTCGAGCGGCGGCCCGGCCAGGGGTTCTCCACGCCCGCCGGGATCCATTTCGAGCCGCGCCCGCCGGCGGGCGGCGGGATCGGGTTCCTGTTCCCCGGCCAGGGGAGCCAGTACCTCGCCATGGGCGCCGACCTGGCCATGCATTTCGCGCCGGCCCTGCACGCGTGGGAACGCGCGTCCCGGCTCGGCCTCGGCGACCGGGCGCTGTCGCAGGTGGTGTTCCCCGCTCCCGCCGGGGAGGACGAGCGTGCCGCGCAGGCCGAGCGCCTCACCGCGACCGAATGGGCCCAGCCGGCGCTCGCCGTCCACGGTCTGGTGCTGCTCGGGCTGCTGCGGGACCTGGGTGTACGGCCCGATGCCCTCGCCGGGCACAGCTTCGGCGAGCTCGTCGCGCTGCATGCCGCCGGCGTCGTCGGCGCCGATGACCTGGTGCGGCTGGCGCGGCGGCGCGGCGAGCTGATGCGCGCCGCCGCGGACCGGCCGGGGGCGATGGCCGCCGTGCCCGCCCCGGGCGGGGACGTCGAGGCGGTCCTGGCCGACATGCCCGGCGCCCAGGTGTGGATCGCCAACCGGAACGCGCCCTCGCAGACCGTCGTCTCCGGCACCGCCGAGGGCGTCGCCCCGGTGATGGACCGGTTTCCCGGCGCCCGGCGCCTCTCGACGTCCGCCGCGTTCCATTCCCCGCTGGTCGCCGCGGCCGTCCGGCCGTTCCGCGAGCACCTGGACGGCGTGGAGATGCGGCCGCCGGGGACGCCGGTGTACGCGGGCGCCGACGCCACCCTCTTCCCCGGCGATGCCGGAGGGATCCGCGACCGGGTCGCCCGCCAGCTCGCCGCTCCCGTCCTGTTCGCCGACGTCGTGCGCGCGATGTACGACGCGGGCGTCCGCACGTTCGTCGAGGTGGGGCCTGGAGCGGTGCTGACGGGGCTCGTCAGGGAGATCGTCCCCGACGAATGCGTCGCGATCGAAACCGACCGGCACGGCCGGCACGGCGTTACGGCCCTGCACGACGCCGTCGCCCGGCTGGCCGTGCGGGGCGTCGCGGTCGACTTCGAGGCACTGTGGCGCGACCAGCCGCCCCCCGACGTGCCGGCGGGCGGCAAGCGCTCCACCATGACCGTGCCGATCTGCGGTGCCAACCACGGGCGCCCCTACCCGAAGAACGTGAAGGACCACCCGGCTCCACCGAGCCGTCCGCCACAGGAGCCGTCCATGCCACAGCCCGCCGACGTCCCACCGCCTGCCATCGGTTCGGAGGAACGCCTGGCGTGGCTCGCCGCCCTGCAGCAGGAGTCCACGCGCGCGCACGCGACGTTCCAGCGAACGCTGTCCGAGAGCTATGCCAGGTTCCTCGAACTGACGCAGGCGACGGTCGCGGCCATGGCCGCCGAGGGCGCGGCCGTCCCGATCGTCGCCCCGGCGGCCGTCCCGACGGACACCCCGACGGCCGTCCCGGCGGACACCCCGACGGCCGTCCCGGCGGACACCCCGGCGGTGGTCCCGCCGGTCGCACCGCCTGCCGAGCGAACCGGTTCGGAGGTCCTCCCGGCACCGGACGAGGTGGCGGGTGCCGTGACCGTGCCGGTCGAGCCGCCACCGTCCGCGGGGCCGCCGAACCTCGCCGAGCTTGAGGAACGGCTCGTGTCGGTGGTGGCCGAGCGGACCGGTTTCCCCCGCGAGGTCATCGGGATGGACATGGACATCGAGGCGCAGCTCGGCGTCGACTCCATCACCCGCGTCCAGATCCTCGCCGACACGCGCTCGCACTTTCCGGAGCTGGAGGCACGCAGCCGGGACGACCTGGCCGAACTGCTCACGCTCACCACCCTGAACGAGATCAAGGAAGCGATCCACCGGCTCATCGAGGGCGAACCCGCCCCGGCGGCAGCGGCTCCGGCAGGGGCGCCGGCGGGGGACCCGGAGGAAGAGCCCGAACGGCTGATCGCCTTCACGGCGGCCGAGCCCGCTCCCGGCGCTCCGATGCCAGGGCTCGGCGAAGGGACGCTCGCGCTCGCCGACGGCGGCAGCGGCGTCGCCGAACCCCTGCGGGAAATGCTGGACGCCAACGGGATCGCCGCCCTGGTATGCGACCCGGCCCGGCAGGCGCCGCCCGTCGAGGTCACCGGACTGATCCACCTGGGCGGCCTGCGCGAGCACGTCACCGCCGACGAGGCGCTCGAAGTCCAGAAGGACGCCTTCGCCACGGCGCGCACGCTCGCGCAACGGATGGGCGACGGGGGCGTCTTCGTCACCGTCCAGGACACCGGCGGTGGCTTCGGCCTGGACGGGGCCACCACCGAGGAGACGGCGCCGGACCGGGCTCTCCTCGGCGGGATCGCCGCCCTGGCCCGCACCGCCAGGCGCGAGTGGCCGGAGGCGTCCGTCAAGGCGATCGACTGCGCGCGAGGCGACCGGGCGTCCGCCGACGTGGCCGCCGCGATCCTGGCCGAGCTCCTGGAGGGCGGCGCCACGCCCGACGTGGGTTTGCGGGCGACGGGGGAGCGGGTCGCCATCGGCACCGCACCCGCGCCCCTGCCCCGCCGGGCGGGACCCCCGCTCCGCGACGGCCAGGTGATCATCGTCACCGGAGGGGCGCGCGGGATCACCGCGGCGGCCGTGAAAGAGCTGGCCAGGTCGTGCAAGCCGCGGCTGCTGCTCCTCGGCCGGACGCCGGTCCAGGACGGCGAGCCGGCCGACCTGCCCGCCACCGCGGGCGAGGCCGAGCTGATCCGCCTCCTCCACGGCCGCGCCCCCGGAAGCACGCCCGCCGAACTCGCCGCCCGCGCCCGGCGGGTCATGGCCGCGCGCGAGGTCCGCGCGACCATCGACGACCTCGCGGCCACCGGCGCCACGGTCCGCTACGAGCCGGTCGACGTGCGGGACGCCGGCGCCGTGACGGAGGTCGTCGCCGCGGTACGCGCCGACTGGGGCCCGATCACCGGTCTCGTGCACGGCGCCGGGGTGCTCGCCGACGCCCGGATCGCCGACAAGACCGACGACCAGTTCGACCTGGTGTTCAACACGAAGATCGGCGGGCTGCGGGCGCTGCTCGCGGCGACGAGGGACGATCCGCTGGAGCTGCTGCTGGTCTTCTCCTCGGTGTCGGCGGCCATGGGGAACGCCGGGCAGTGCGACTACGCGATGGCCAACGAGACGATGGGCCACCTGCTGGCGTCCGAGCGCCTGCGCAGGCCCGGCTGCCGGATGCGCGCCCTGGCCTGGGGGCCGTGGGACGGCGGGATGGTCACCCCGCCGCTGGCCGAGCACTTCCGGCGCCTCGGGGTGCCGTTGATCGGCAGGCAGGCGGGCGTCCGGGCGTTCCTCGCCGAGCTGGGCCACGACGGCCCGGAACAGCACGTGATGCTCTGCACGCGCGGCACGCCCGCCCGTGCGGAGGAGGAGAGCGGCACCGTGGGCGCGGAGCGCTGACCGCGATGCCCGAGCCCGCGGACGAACCCGAGATCATGGAACGGCCCCCCGCCGTGCCCACGCCCCTCGCCATGCCCGAATCGGCCCTCGTTCCCGGACCGGATCCCGAACAGCGCGACCTGCCCGCCGTCCTGGCCCGGTTGATGAAGTCCCAGGCCGACCTCTTCGACCAGCTCATGGACGTGCAGGCAGTTCAGCACGAGCGCTTCCTGCGTCTGTGGCGGACGGCTCCCGACGCGGCACCCGCCCACGGTCCGCCGACCGGGCAGGCTCCCGCGCTCACGACCCTGACCAGGGACGAACTGGAGCGGCTGGCGGACGGCCCCATCGGCGAGGTCTTCGGCCCGGATTTCGCCGACATCGACTCCTACCCCCGCCAGATCAGGCCGCCCCGTCCGCCATTGCTGGTCATGGACCGGGTGACGGCCATCGAGCGAGCTGAGGGCCCCGGCACCGGGACCATCAGGACGGAGACGGACGTCCAGCCCGACGCCTGGTACCTGGACGGTGCGGGGCACATGTCGGTCGGGTACGCGGTCGAGCACGTCCAGGCCGGGCTGGTGCTGCTGAGCGGTCTCGGCGTCGACCGGCTGATCAGGGGCGAGCGGGTATGCCGCCTCCTGGATCTTGAATTCGCCTTCCACGGATCGCCGCCCGCCGCAGGCGAGACGTTCGAGACCGAGTTCACCATCGACGAGCACGTCGAACACGCGGGGACCAGGCTGGTGGCGTTCCACGGCGGCGGACGCACCGGGCACGAGCGGCGGCTGTCGATCCACCGGGGCCGCATGGGGTTCTTCACCGAAGAGCAGCTCTCGATGCCGTCGAACCGGCCGGTGGGTGCCGTCTGGAACCCCGAGGCGCGGCCACCGCACCAGGATGTCCCGCTGGACGCGCCGGAGATCGTTCCGCCGATGAGCCGGTTCGGCGCGCGGCGGCTGCGCGCCCTCGCCGCCGGGCGTCCCGCCGACTGCTTCGGGCCGGGCTGGGACCGGACCCGCACGCATGTCCGCACGCCCAGGATCGGCACCGGGAGGCCGGCGCTGCTGGACGAGGTCACCGAGCTCGACCCGGCGGGCGGGCCCTGGAAGCGCGGGCGCCTCATGGCGGCAGCGGCCGTCGCGCCCGACGACTGGTACTTCGCCGCGCACTTTCCAGGAGACCCGGTCGTCCCCGGCAGCCTGCTGCTGGACGCGGCATACCAGGCCCTCTCCTTCTACTTGATCGCCCTGGGATTCGCCCGCGACAAGGACGGGTGGCGCTTCGAGCCGCAGCCGGAGCGCACCTGCCGCATGCGGGGCCGCGGCCAGGTCACGCCTGCGGCGGCGTCGGTGACCTACGAGGTCCTCGTGCGAGAGCTGTCCGCGCACCCGTGTCCGGCGCTGGTCGCGGACGTGAGCGTCTCGGTGGCAGGGGCGATCGTCTTCACCTTCGAGGAACTGTCGGTGCGGCTCGTGCCCGGCTGGCCACTCGACCATTGGGCGCGGCTCGGGCCGTCCAGGCAGCAGCGCACCGGGGACGCGCTCCCCGCGGCGACCCTGGGGGGCCTGATCGGGCACCAGGACCCAGGGCCCGTCGCGGTCGACGGCGACGGGCGGCCCGTCGGCTACGAGCGCATCCTGGCCGCGGCGTGGGGCAGGCCCAGCCAGGCGTTCGGGTGGGGAGGAGCAGACCCGGACCGCCCGCAGTCGGTGCCGCGGCTACCGGGGCCTCCGTTCCTGTTCGTGTCCCGGATCCGGGCGATCGGTCCGGGGCCTTCCGACCCGGGATTCTGGTTCGAGGCGGAGTACGACGTCCCCGAGGAAGCCTGGTACTTCAGCGAGAACGCGGCGCCGGTCATGCCGTTCGCGGTGCTGCTGGAGACCGCGCTCCAGTCCTGCGGCTGCCTGGTGCTCGTGCGGGACTCTCAGCGCGCGGGGTCCGGCCGGCTCTGCCGCGACCTTGACGGATCGATCACGGCACGGGGCGAAGTGCCACGCGGAACGCGGACCCTGCGCACCCGCGTCGAGGTGACGTCCTCGGCCGACTTCGGTGACGTCAAGATCGTCTCCTTCGCGTTTCGCGTGCACGCCTACCCCGATGCAGGCGGGGCAGCGCACCAGGACGAGCCGGTCCTGGAGGGGACCACGACGATGGGCCTGTTCACGGCGGCGGAACTGGCGATGCAGCAGGGGCTGTCCACCACCGAGGATGACCGGGCTCGCCTGGCCACTCCTCCCGATGGCACGACGGTAGACCTGCGGGACCGGCCCGCCCGCCTGTGCGGCGGCCCGCTGCGGCTGCCCGGCCCGATGCTCCTGATGATCGACCGGGTGACCGGGAAC
>NZ_SMJX01000156.1 GCF_004348535.1 Actinomadura sp. KC216 | reverse complement strand
GAGTTCCTCGCAGACGTCGGTGTGGGTCGGGTCGCTGGTGAAACGTTCCATCAGGGCGAGCAACAGGTCGGTCTTGCCGGCGACGTTGGAGTAGACGGCGCCCTTGGTGAGGCCGGCGGCGGCGGCGATGTCGTCGAGCGACGCGCCGTGGATGCCGCGTTCGGCCCAGAGGCGTTCGGCGGCGGTGAGCAGTGCGGTGCGGGTCTCGTCGCGGCGGTCGCGGCGGCGGACGCCGTCGGACGGTCGCGGGGGTCGGGGCACCGCCGTGTCACCCTCGGGCCGACGGCCGCCGTGGGTGTCGCTCATGCGTTGTTCCCTCCGTTGGCGGGGGACGCGCGTCCGAGCCGGCGGGCCGCGCGCGCCGAGATTCTCCTCCTGTCCTTCGGAATACACCGGTCGGACATGGTCAGTCCCCGAGTTGCGTAACTCCGCCTGGTTTGGAACGGTCCGTTCGATGAGCGGGAACCGGGGGATGTGCGGCATACCGTGCAAGCCGTGCGTTACTTGCGGGTAGCCAAGAGCGGTCAACGAGTCCTACGCTGCGTGCATGGCATCTCCGACCGTCCGTGCCGAAGGCGCGGCAGAGCGTACGCTGCCCCAGTCCCTGATCGACCGGTTGGTACCCCATATCGCCTCGGACGGCGCCCGCACGGCGACGATCCCGTGCCCGTTCACCGGTGTGGCCCTCGCGACCGTCCCGCTGTCGAGGGCCGAGGACGTCGGCAAGGCGTACGAGCGGGCGCGGGAGGCGCAGGCGGCGTGGGCGCGGCTGCCGGTGGGCGAGCGGGTCAAGCCGTTCCTCCGGCTCGCGGACGCGCTTGTCGACCGGCGCGGGGAGATCCTGGACATCATCCAGCTGGAGACCGGCAAGGCGCGGCGCCATGCGATGGAGGAGTTCCTCGATGTGACGCTGTGCTCGCTGTACTACGCGCGGCGGGCCGCGAGGATGCTGAAGCCGCAGCGCAGGCAGGGCATGATGCCCGGGCTGACCCGGGTCCACGAGTTGCGGCACCCGAAGGGCGTCGTGGCGCTGATCGCGCCGTGGAACTATCCGTTCGCGCTGGGGGCGAGCGACATCGCGCCGGCGCTGATGGCGGGGAACGCGGTGATCCACAAGCCGGACACGCAGACGTGCCTGTCCAGCTTGTGGGTTCTTGATCTGCTCGTTGAGCTCGGGCTGCCGCGGGGGCTGTGGCAGGTCGTGGTGGGGGAGCCGTCCGAGATCGGTGACCCGCTGGTGGAGAACGCCGACTACGTGTCGTTCACCGGGTCGACGCGGGGCGGCCGGGCCATCGCGGAGAAGGTCGCGCCGCGGCTGGTCGGGTACTCGCTGGAGCTCGGCGGGAAGAATCCGATGATCGTGATGGCGGATGCCGACGTCGAGCGCACCGCGCGGGGCGCCGTCCGCGCGTGCTTCACCAACGCCGGGCAGCTGTGCATCTCGATCGAGCGGATGTACGTGCATGAGGACGTGTACGAGAAGTTCGTTCCCCGGTTCGTCGAGCTGGTGAACGGCATGAAGCTCGGGATCGGGCTCGATTTCGATGCCGACATGGGGTCGCTGACGTACGAGCGGCAGCTGGATGCGGTGACGCGGCATGTCGACCAGGCCGTCGAGCGGGGAGCGACGGTTCTGGCCGGGGGGAAGGCGCGTCCGGACATCGGGCCGCTGTTCTTCGAGCCGACGGTGCTCGCGGACGTCAACGGCGACATGGACCTGTGCGCGAACGAGACGTTCGGGCCCGTCGTCGCGCTCTACAAGTACCGGGACGAGGACGACGTCGTCGCCCGCGCCAACGACACACCGTATGGGCTGAACGCGTCGGTGTGGACGAGGAATGCTGCGAGGGGGCGTCGGCTTGCCGCCCGCATCCAGGCCGGGACGGTCAATATCAACGATGGGTACGGGGCCGCGTACGCGTCGTACGACTCGCCTATGGGCGGGATGAAGCAGTCCGGTGTGGGGCGCCGCCACGGGGCGGAGGGGCTGCTGAAATTCACCGAGGTGCAGACCGTCGCGAGCCAGCACATCATGGACCTCGAACCTCCGGGTGCGATCGGCTACGACCGGTTCGCCGACGTCTTGGCGACCGGGATCAAGGTCATGAAGAAGCTGCGGATCAAGTAGGGATCGCCCGTGAAGCATGACTTCGACGTGCTCGTCATCGGGTCCGGGTTCGGCGGGAGCGTGTCGGCGCTGCGGCTGACCGAGAAGGGCTACCGGGTCGGTGTGATCGAGGCGGGCCGCCGCTTCGACACGAACCCGTCCGGGGCGCCGGGGTCGCGGTATCCGGAGCTGCCGAAGACGAACTGGCGCATCGGCCGCTACCTGTGGGCGCCGGCGCTCGGGCTCACCGGCATCCAGCGGATGCACCTGATCCGGGGCGCGAAGTCGAGCCGGGTGATGGTGCTGGCGGGCGCGGGCGTCGGCGGCGGGTCGCTGAACTACGCCAACACCCTGTACGTCCCGCCGGAGCCGTTCTTCAAGGACCGGCAGTGGGCGCACATCACCGACTGGCAGGACGAGCTGGCGCCCTTCTACGAGCAGGCCAAGCGCATGCTCGGCGTCGTCCAGAACACGACGACCACCGAGGCCGACAAGGTCATGAAGAAGGTCGCCGAACGGATGGGCAAGGGCGACACCTACGTCCAGACCCCGGTCGGCGTCTTCTTCGGGCAGGGCGCCGGGATCGAGAGCGCCGACCCGTACTTCGGCGGGACGGGGCCGCGCCGCCGCGGCTGCCTGGAGTGCGGCGAGTGCATGGTGGGCTGCCGCCACGGCGCGAAGAACATGCTCACGGAGAACTACCTGTACCTCGCGGAGAAGGCGGGGGCGCGGGTGATGCCGCTCAGCCGTGTCACCAGCGTCCGGCCGCTTGCCGGTGGCGGTTACGAGGTCGAGATCGTCCGGACTGGCTCGTTCGGACGTAATCGGAAGACACTCACCAGCGGGCAGGTCGTCTTCGCCGCCGGCACGTACGGGACGCAGAAGCTTCTGCACAAGCTCAAGGCGACCGGCCGCCTCCCGCGCCTGTCCGACCGGCTCGGCGCGCTGACCCGCACCAACTCGGAGGCGATCCTCGGCGGCGGCCGCGCCAACGGCAGGCCGGGCCCCGACTTCTCCCAGGGCGTGGCGATCACCTCGTCGTTCCACCCGGCGCCCGACACCCACATCGAGCCCGTCCGGTACGGCCGGGGCTCCAACCTGCTCGCCGCCCTCCAGACGCTGCTCGTGGACGGCGACCGGCCCGGCGAGAAGCACACGCCCCGCCTGCTGAAGTTCGTCCGCGAGGCGGCGCGCCGCCCCCGCCACCTGGTCCAGCTGCTGGACCTGCGGCACTGGTCCGAGCGGACCGTCATCGCCCTGGTCATGCAGACCCGCGACAACTCGATCACGCTGCGGCCCGAGCGGGGCCCGTTCGGCTGGGACGTCCGCGCGTCCGCGGGCCACGGTGAGCCCAACCCGACATGGATCCCGGCGGGGCACGAGGCGACCCGGCTGATCGCCGAGGAGATCGGCGGCATGCCCGGCGGCACGTGGGGCGACCTGTTCGACGTCCCGATGACGGCGCACTTCCTCGGCGGGTGCGTGATCGGCGACTCGCCCGAGTCGGGCGTGATCGACCCCTACCACCGCGTCTACGGGCACCCCGGCCTGCACGTCGTGGACGGCTCCGCCGTCTCCGCCAACCTGGGCGTCAACCCGTCCCTCACCATCACGGCCCAGGCCGAGCGCGCGATGTCGTTCTGGCCGAACCGCTCCGAGGACGACCCGCGCCCAGCCCTGGGCGACGCCTACCAGCGCCTCCAGCCCGTCGCGCCGAAGAATCCCGCCGTTCCGGCGGACGCGCCCGGCGCCCTCCGGCTCCCGATCGTCGACATCACCTGACACGAACGCCCCACCCCGAATCCCCGTGGCGAACCTGGTGCCTGAATTCTCGGGCGGGGGCACGGCGGGCGGAAGTAGAACGGGATTCTGTGGATAAGGCCGGTCAGGCCCTGGTCACAAGGTGCGCCGAGGGGCCGTAGTTGATCTTCCAGTCGGTGTAGACGCCCAGGGTGCCGTCCGCCACGCAGCGCAGGCCCAGACTGACCCAGCGGACGTCTCCGTCCGGGCGTAGGGAGAAGCCCACGGCGGCTGCGAATTCGTCGCCGCCGCATGGGCACTCGCACTCGTCCGGTTCTGCCTCTTCCCAGTAGTCGGCGCTGTCGACGATGAATTCGGGCGTCCCGCAGCCGGTGCATGTTCGCTGGGCCGCGTCATGCCCGGCCAGCACGCGGAAGGCACGTCCTTCGCAATGCCCGCAGACGGACTCGGTGACTTCGTCGACGGCATAGCCCTCCGCCTGGTACTCGCGGATGAACGCCGCGAGATCGGCGAAGTCCTCGCCGCGCCACAGCTCGCCTGTTGTGTCGATCACGCGCCCATCCTGGCCGGAGCCACCGACAAATGCGGGCATAGAGGCGTCCGGCGCCGGAGCGGCTCCTGCACGCCCGGGGGGAAGGCGTTTGCCGGAGCGCTCCGGCGCCGGACCGTGGTGGCTAGGCGCGGTGGGGGCCCGGTGCTATGCCCGGTAGGCCGCCCACTGGGACTGCATGCGCTGGCCCTGACCGGGCGTGAACTCGGTCATGCAGGCGTCGTAGCTGTAGTCCATGTAGTTGTGGATCGGGTCCACGCCGGCAGCGGGGCAGGTGTCGCGGCCGGTGGGGCAGCCGGACGCGGGGCTCTGCTCGGCGGGGGTGTCGGCGACCTGGTCGCCCTGCCCGGTGCAGCCGCCCTGGAACGTGTGGTACAGGCCCATCCAGTGGCCCACTTCGTGGGTGCCGGTGTCGCCCTCGTTGTAGTTGCCGAGCGCACCGCCCGGGAGGCTCTGGTAGTGGACGACGACACCGTCCATCGCGGGCTGCGACTGGTAGCTGCTCGGGAACGTGGCCCAGCCCAGAAGGCTGTTGCCGAGGTCGGCCGTGTAGAAGTGGAGGTCCTGCGCGTTGCCCGTGCGCAGGGCGGTCTTCATCGCGCGCTCGTTGCCCTCGGGGTCGGAGAACCAGGCCGCGTTCTGCGTCCGCTTGATCTCGGCGAGCGTGAACGTGACGTTGCTCCCCTTGTAGGCGGCGTTGAGGATGTCGAGCTGCTTGTTCAGCGTCGCGTCCGGAATGTTGCCCGCGCTGCCGTAGATGACCTGGAAGTGCACGCGGACGGTGATGGCGGCGGCCCCGGGCTTCTTGTTCTTCCGCAGCTTGGAGATGCGGTCGTGGAAGTCCTTCTCCATCGCCGCCACCTGGGCGGCGCCGGGCTGGTTCCGCTCGGTGACGTGGGAACCGGCCCGGACGCGGGCCTCCGCGGGCTGGTCGGCGCAGTCGGCGGACCGGCTGGTCGAAGGAGCGGGGGCGGCCAGGGCGGTGGCGGGCGTGGACGCGCTGAAGGCGACGAGGACGCCGAGGACGCTGGCGATTCCGGCGCGTTTCATGGAACTCCTCGGGGAGCGGCGCGCGGGCAGGGGGTTCGCGCGGGGAGCCGAGTTACTGCTGGATCAAGAGTGGAGGCGAACAACGATCTCGTCTTTGGCAAACCTGGACGAATCAGGACGTCTAACGCTGAATACGGCGCCCTAGCGCGGACGGCGTAGCGTGTCGGCATGGACGTCCAGGGCGAGGCGGCGCGGATCCTGGGGGAGTTGCGGACGCAGGCCGACCCGGTACGCGCCGAGAACGAGAAGCGCTATCTGAAGAGCGACTACGCGCATATCGGCGTGCCCGTCCCGGCGCTGCGGAAGGTGGCCGCGCCGGCGGTGAAGAGCAAGCCCACGCGGGACGAGGTGGTCGCTCTGGCCCAGACCCTCTGGGACGTGACAGACGAGGGGCGTCCCGTGCATGAGGCGCGCATGGCCGCGATAGAGATCCTCGTTAGGCGCGTCTCTTTGCTGGAACGGCGCGACCTCGCGATGGCCGAACGGCTCGTCCGCGACTCGGCGAGCTGGGTGTACGTGGACATGATCGCGGAGAAGGTCGTCGGCGGGCTGGTCCTGCGCTATCCGGATCTGGCCGAGGTGCTGGACGCCTGGGTCGGCGATCCCTACATGTGGATTAGGCGTACGGCCGTCCTGGCCCTGCTCGCGGGCGTCCGGGCGGGAAACCCGGATCTGGAAAGGCTCGACCGGTTCGGGGACGCCCTGATCGGCGAACGCGAGTTCTTCATCCGCAAGGCCATCGGGTGGGTCTTGCGCGAGCTGTCGAAGAAGGACCCGGAGTGGGTGGCGGCGTGGGTCGAGCCACGCGTCGGCGTCATGTCGGGGGTCACGCTGCGGGAGGCCGTGCGACGCCTACCGGCCGAGGACGCCGCCCGCATCCTCGGCCGTTAGCGGAAGTCGACGATCAGGCGCGGTACGCCTTCCACACCTTGTGGATCCGCGCGCCCTGACCACCGGTGAAGGACGTCATGCACGTGTCGTAGCTGTAGTCCATGTAGTTGTGCACCGGGTCTTCCCCAGGGGACATGCACGTGTCCTTGCCGGACGGGCAGCCGTCCGTGGGGTCGCGCTCGGCCGGGGTGTCGGCGACCCTGTCGCCCTGGGCTCCGCAGCCGTCCTGGAACGTGTGGTAGAGCCCGAGCCAGTGGCCGACCTCATGGGTGGCGCTGAAACCCCTGTTGAAGTTCTCGATCGGGCCGCCCGGCATGCTGCCGTGGTGGATGGTCACGCCGTCCATCTTCGGCTCGGACCTGTACTTCCACGGGAACGTCGACCAGCCGAGCAGGTCCCCGCCTATGCGGGCGCTGTAGAGGTTCAGCGTCGCCTTACCGCCCTTGCGCAGCTTCGGCTTGTACGTCCCCTCGTACTGTTCGGGATCGTTGAACCAGTCGGCGTTGTCCGTACGGCTCACTTCGCGGAGCTTGAAGGAGACGCGCGTGTTCGCGCCTCCGTTACGTCCGCCGTAGGAGTCGTTCAATGTGCTGATCTGCCGCTCGACCGCCGCCCTGGACACGTTGCCCTCGGCGCCGTCGTGCAGCACATGGAAGTAAACGGGGATGCTGATCGGCTCGGCGGCGCGCAGCTGGGTGGCGGTCGACTGGGCGTCCGTGCCGTCCGCCGGGCCGAGGTCCAGGCCGAGGCCGTCCAGTATGCGGTTGAGCTGCTGTTCGACGGCGGCGGCCTCCCCGGGCGTTATGTCGTTGTGTTCCCGGCCGTGCCCTCCCGGCCGGAGGCGTGCTCCCGCGTCCGCGCAGTCGTCCTCATGCGCGGCCCCCAGGCGAGCGGCACCCGCGCCCGCACCCGAGACCTGGCCCGAGGCCCGGCCCGCGGTGCCCGGTGGCGGACCGGACGGCAGGGCCGGCACGGCCGGAACGGCGGCGGCGATCAGGGCGGCGATGGCGAGCAGCTTCACGGCACTCCTAGGTCCTAGGAAAGACGCTTGCGGACGGGAATCATCCGAATACAGGACGTCATCAACAGGTATCAGAGCGAAGTCATGCCGTGAGTGTGATCAAGGTAAATGGATGCCGACCGTTATCGGAGGATCGCACCATGTGATCGCTCCGGTACCGGCCCCGCCGGGGCGCGGGCGCCGGCGGTCGCAGGGGCGCGCGCGTCGGCGCTGGCAGCGGGCCCGTAGACTGGAGGGGTCGTTCCGGCCCGTGCGAAAGGCGTTCTTTGGTGGCCGCAGACCAGTCCTTTGACACCGTGCTCGTCGTCGACTTCGGCGCGCAGTACGCGCAGCTCATCGCGCGGCGCGTCCGCGAGTGCCACGTGTTCAGCGAGATCGTGCCGTCCACCATGCCGGCGGCGGAGATGCTCGCCAGGCGGCCGAAGGCGATCATCCTGTCGGGCGGCCCGGCGTCGGTGTACGAGAAGGGCGCCCCGATCGCGCCGGACGGCCTGTTCGACCTGTCGCAGCGGCAGGGCGTCCCCATGTTCGGCATCTGCTACGGCCACCAGGTGATGGCGCAGGCGCTCGGCGGGACGGTGGAGAACTCCGATGTCGCCGAGTTCGGCGGCGCGACCGTTACGGTCACGTCCCCCGGCATGCTGTTCGCCGGGCTGCCGCACGAGCAGCCGGTGTGGATGTCGCACCGCGACTGCGTCAGCCGCGCCCCGGCGGGCTTCACCGTCACGGCCAGCACGGACGTGACGCCGGTCGCCGGCATGGAGGACCTCGAACGCGGCCTCTTCGGCGTCCAGTTCCACCCGGAGGTGCTGCACACCGCGCACGGCATGGAGGTGCTGCGGCGGTTCCTCTACGAGGGCGCGGGCTGCCGTCCGAACTGGACGATGGTGAACATCGCGGACGAGTCGATCGAGGCGGTGCGGGAGCAGGTCGGGCACAAGCGGGCGATCTGCGCGCTGTCCGGCGGCGTCGACTCGGCGGTCGCCGCCGCGCTCGTCCAGCGCGCCATCGGCGACCAGCTGACCTGCGTGTTCGTCGACCACGGGCTGCTGCGCAAGGGTGAGCCCGAGCAGGTCGAGAAGGACTTCGTCGCCGCCACCGGCGTGAACCTGCACGTCGTGGACGCCCAGGACCGCTTCCTCGCCGCCCTCGACGGCGTCGCCGACCCCGAGGAGAAGCGCAAGATCATCGGACGCGAGTTCATCCGCGTCTTCGAGGAGGCGGCCCGGGAGATCGTCGGCGAGGACGCCCCCGAACCGGTCGAATTCCTCGTCCAGGGAACGCTTTACCCGGACGTCGTCGAATCGGGCGGCGGCACCGGCGCGGCGAACATCAAGTCGCACCACAACGTCGGCGGCCTCCCCGACGACCTGCAGTTCAAGCTGGTCGAGCCGCTGCGGAGCCTGTTCAAGGACGAGGTCCGCGCGCTCGGCGAGCAGCTCGGCCTGCCGACCGAGATCGTCTGGCGCCAGCCGTTCCCCGGGCCCGGCCTCGGCATCCGCATCGTCGGCGCCGTCACCCGCGACCGCCTCGACATCCTCCGCGACGCCGACGCCATCGCCCGCGAGGAGCTCACCAACGCGGGTCTCGACCGCGACATCTGGCAGTTCCCCGTCGTCCTGCTGGCGGACGTCCGTTCCGTGGGCGTCCAGGGGGACAGCCGCACCTACGGCCACCCGATCGTGCTGCGCCCCGTGACGAGCGAGGACGCGATGACGGCCGACTGGGCGAAGCTCCCCTACGAGCTTCTGCAGCGGATCTCGACGCGCATCACCAACGAGGTCCGCGAGATCAACCGCGTGACGGTCGACATCACGTCCAAGCCCCCGGGCACCATCGAGTGGGAATGACCGCCTCCTAGCCCCTGGCCCGCCCCGCGCGATCAATGCGTTTTCCGCACGCGCGGGGCGAAAGCATTTGTGCGGTTGTGCGGTGCGGCGTGGGGCCGTGTGGGCCCCACGCCGCGGGCAGGGCGCGGTCCATTCGGTCATCTGGCGGTAAATGGCGGCCAGGTGAGGTCAAGTCTGCGTCAGGGGACGGCCTGGCAATCGCGATGCGCGTTCAGGTGGCGACAGAACGTCACCATGCTCGGTGGGGCGAGGAGGAGGCCCCATGTCCCCGAAGCTCAGCGTCGTCGTGCCGTTCCACAACACCGAGGAGTTCATCCAGGAATGCCTGGAGTCGTTGGCCGGCCAGACGCTGCGCGACCTTGAGGTGATCATGGTGGACGACGGATCCGTCGACAACGGGGCCGTCATCGCCAAGGAGATGTGCGCCAGGGACTCGCGGTTCCGGCTGGTGACGCGCGACAACGAGGGGCCGGGACCCGCGCGCAACGCGGGGGTGCGGCAGGCGAAGGGCGAGTATCTGGCGTTCGCCGACGCCGACGACGTCGTCGAGCGTGAGGCCTATGCGCGGCTGGTCGGTTCGCTGGAGCGGACGGGGTCCGACATGGCGTCCGGGAACGTCCACCGGATGGACGACGACCGCGACTGGCAGTCGTACCTGCACGACGGCGTGTTCTCCGAGCCGTGTTCGAGGACGCATGTGTCGTCCAAGCCGGAGCTCATGCGCGACCGGACGCCATGGAACAAGGTGTACCGGCGCGAGTTCTGGGACAGGGCCGGCCTGGAATTCCCCACGGGCTACTACGAGGACCCGCCCGTCACTGCGCGCGCGCATGCGTTGGCGCGTTCCGTGGACGTGCTCAGCGAGACGGTCTACTACTGGCGCAAGCGGCCTGGGTCCATCACTGAGGAACGCTACGACTGGGACAACATCACCCAGCGGCTGGCGTCCGCGCGTGCACTGCGCGACGAGATGGCCGACTACGCACCGCGCCTCCTGAACGCCTACGACGAGCATGTCCTGGTCCCCATCGAGCTTCGCGTCCTGTTCGAGGCGCTCCCCAGGACGCAGGACGCGCAGCAGGAAGAACTCGTCGCGATCGGCGCGGACCTGGCGCGGCGCATAGGCCCGCGCGTCCTGAAGCGGCTTCCGGCGATCACGCGCCTGCAACTGCACCTGATGTGCAGGCGGATGCTGCCGGAAGTGCTGGAGGTGCTGCGCTTCGTCCAGCTGAAGAAGGCGCAGGACGCGCCGCGCGTGCGGCGCGGGCTGCGGCGCCGCTGGTACGCGGAGTACCCGTTCTTCGAGGACGAGGAGCGGGCCGTCCCGCGGAGCGTGTACGACGTGACCGGGGAACTCAGGCCGTTCGCGGCGATCGACCGGGCCGAATGGGTGGACGGGCGCCTGCGCATCGAGGGGCACGCCTACATCCGGCATCTGGACTCCTCCACCGAGGACGGCTCCCGCATCAGGGTGTTCCTTCTGGCGGCGAACAAGCGGGGCCTGAGGCGCGTCCCGATCGAGCGGGTCCGCCGCCCGGACGTGACGGCGCGGTCGCGGCAGTCGGCGGTGTCCTACGACTGGTCCGGGTTCGTCGCGGACGTCGACCCGCCGACGCTGCGGATGTTCGGGCGCTGGCGGGACGTCGACTGGATCCCGTGCGTCGAGATCGCCAACCAGGGGCTGCGGCGGCGGGCCACGTTCTCGATCCCGCGGCTGATCGGCCCGCAGTGGCCGGCCGACCGGGAGTGCGCGCCCGGCGTCCGCGTGCAGGGCGTCGCGGGCAGGCGCCGGTTCGTGCTGCAGGTGCGGCGGACGGCGGCGGCCGTCGCCGGCTGCCGGCTGGTGGGCGGTCACCCGGACGGCGGGGAGCTGTGGCTGGACGGCTGGAGCCGCGTCCCGCTCGGTGACGATCCGAAGGTCGTCGCCGTGCCGAGGGCCGGGCACGCCACGGTCACCGGCCCGATCGAGCTGTCCGGCGACGGCGGAGCGGCCGAGGACGACCTCCCCACCAGGCGGTTCCGTGCCAGGCTGCCGGTCGCGGGACTGGCCGGGCGGCCCGGCGACTGGGAGATCGCCCTGCCGGGCGGCGTCAAGCCTTACCTGGAGGAGGCCCCGGCCGGTACCGCGTTCCGGGTCCCGGGCGGGGAGGTCGAGCTCGCCAGGACGCGGCGGAGCACGATGCGCGTCGTCGTCCGCGAGCCGGTGCTGGCCGTGGACGAGGTGTCCTGGTCGTCCGACGGTGCCCTGCACCTGGCGGGGACGTGCACCGACCAGGCAGGACGGCCGGACGCGTTGATCCTCCGGCGGCGGCGCTCGTCCGAGGAGCACATGGTCACGCTCCGCTGGGAAGGCGACTGTTTCACCATCAGATTCAGCCCCGCGCGTATGCCGGTGCTAGGGGTGTCCCGTCCGCTCGTCTCCGGTCGTTGGGATGTCTTCGCAAGCGTCGGTGGGCGGGAACAGCCCGTCGTCGTCAGGCGGCACACGCTTCGCGACCTGCCGGGGCCGTTCGAGGCGGGCCTGCACAGAATCACGACCCGCGTACACAAGACCGACCAGTTGCAGTTTCACGTCGAGACCGCTCTCGATGACGACGAACGCGGTGCCTACGCGCAGAGCCGGATACGGTCCGGGCACTACCGGCGCCATCGGAATCTGCCCGTCCGCGAGCTGGCCTTGTTCGACGCCTACAAGGGACGCCAGTACTCGTGCAACCCGCGCGGCATCTACGAGGAGCTCCGGAGGCGCGAAACCGACCTGGAGTTCGTGTGGGTCACCGAGAACGGCCAGTTCGGCAAGCCGGCCGGTGCGCGGACCGTCCTGACCGGCACGCGGGAGTACTACGAGGCGCTGGCCCGCGCGCGCTACGTCATCGGCAACTGGTCCCAGCAGGAATGGTTCACCAAGCGCGATGACCAGACGTACGTGCAGTGCTGGCATGGGACGCCGCTGAAGAAGCTCGGGTACGACGTCAAGCGGATGCCGTACAAGCGCACCGAGGGCGTCGACTGGATGGAGCACGACGTACCCCAGTGGGATCTGCTCCTCTCCCAGAACGAGTTCTCCGTCCCGCTGTTCCGGAAGGCGTTCGGCTATGACGGCGAGGTCCTCGTCAGCGGCTACCCGCGCAACGACATCCTGCACAGCCCGAATCGGGAGGAGATCGCGTCCGCGGTGCGCCGCCGGCTCGGCATTCCCGAGGGCAAGAAGGTCGTCCTGTACGCGCCGACGTGGCGGGACGACTTCCACCACGCGATCGGCAAGCGGGCGTTCCGCCTGGAGTTCGACATCGACCGGTTCAGGGCGATGCTGGGCCGCGACCACGTCCTGCTCCTGCGCACGCACTACCTCGTCACCGACCGGCCCAAGCTGCGGCCCGGCGACTGCGTCATCGACGCGTCCGTGTACCCCGACATCTCCGAGCTGTACCTCATCAGCGACGTGCTCGTCACGGACTACTCGTCGTCCATGTTCGACTTCGCCGTCACCGGCAGGCCGATGGTGTTCTTCACCTACGACCTGGAGCGTTACCGCGACCACGTGCGCGGCTTCTACTTCGACTTCGACGCGGAGGCCCCAGGGCCGCTGCTGAGCACCTCGCAGGAGGTCATGGACGCCCTGCGCGAGCCGGGCGCGCTCGACGCCGGGTACCGCGAGGTGCGCGCCGCGTTCGCGGCCCGGTACTGCCCGCACGACGACGGCCATGCCGCTGCCCGCGTGCTCGACCGGGTCCTCCAGCGTCCGGTACAGCCCGCCCACTGAACACATTTCATCCTCGGCAGGCGCGCGAGGAGAGGTCGTTGTGGACAGGCCGGATGAAAAATGTTCACTGAAAACCATCACGGAGAGCCGCTCGTGTCACCTCGGATCAGCATCGTCGTCCCCTTCCGCAACGCCGGAGACCACCTCGCGGAGTGCCTGGAGTCGCTCGCCGCGCAGACACTCCGCGACCTTGAGGTGCTGCTCCTGGACGAAGGGCCGGGGAACGGCGCCGCGGCCGCCCTTGCCAAGGACTTCGCAGCCCGCGACGACCGTTTCACCCTCGTTGAGCCCTCCGGTGGTGGGTCGGGTCTGAACCTGGGTGTTGAGCAAGCGACGGCTCCCTACCTCGCCTTCGTGGACGGTGACGACGCGCTGCCTCCCTACGCGTACGAGCTCATGGTCGGGACGCTGGAGTCCACCGGGTCCGACCTTGTCGGCGGAAACGTCATGCGCTTGGACGGCACACAGGTGCAGCAGTCACCGATCCACGCCGAGGCTTACGCAGAGACACTGAGGACGACGCACGTCACCCATCACGCCGCCCTCCTCCAAGACAGGACGCTCTGCAACAAGGTGTTCCGGCGCGCCTTCTGGGACGCCCACGGCTTCAAGCTCCCCACGACGCGGGACACGTTCACGGCCCTGCAAACCCAGCTTCTGGCCAAGGCCGTGGACGTGCTCGACACGCCCGTGTACTTCTGGCGGATCCGTCCGATCACGGCGACACGGCTCCGCCACGACCCGGCGGCCGTCACCGAACAGATGGCCACCCTCGCGAAGGTGCGGGAACTCGTGGCCGACTACGCGCCGGACCTGCTGGACATCCACGACAGGTACGCGCTGGACCTGGACGTCCGCTCGCTGATCCTCGCCCTGCCCGGGGCCACCTGGCAGGAGCGCGAGCGCCTGGTCGAACTGGGCGCCGGGTTCGTGAACTCGGCCGCGCGGTCCGCCGCCGGTGGGCTGGCGTCGATCAGGCGGCTGGAAACGCACCTGCTCGGCGAGCGGATGCTGCCCGAACTTCTGGAAGTGCTCGGCGCGGAGAACAGACTGCAGGACGTCCAGGTCGTGCGGCGCGGTCGCCGCCGCCAGCGCTGGTACGCCCGCTACCCCTTCTACGACGATGTGGAACGCGCCATACCCGAGCACCTCTACGACGTCACCGACGAGATCCGCCTGCACGCGGACGTGGACCGCGTCGAGTGGGACGTCGACACGCTCATCGTCGAGGGCCGCGCCCACTTCGACCGGTTCGACGTGTCGTCGGACACGGACTCCCGCATCCGCGTGTGGATGCGCGACGTCAGGACCGGCAAGGAGATCCGGCTCAAGGTGGAGCGGATCCGCTGCCCGGAGGCCACCGCCCAGGCCGCCCGCTCGACCGTCTCCTTCGACTGGTCCGGTTTCTCCGCGCGGGTGGAGCCCGACTATCTCCTGGACGGCGACGAGTGGCGGACCGCCACCTACGAGCTCTACGCCGAAGTGACCACGGCGGGACGCAAGGCCGTCCAGCGGCTGACGGCGGTGGCGCCGGCCGTGCGGTGGACGGCCGCGCGGCACGTGGACGAGCACGTGGCCGTCCAGCCGGCCGCGGGCGACGACGACGTGTTCGTCGTCCACGTCAAGCGCTCCAAGGCCGTCCTCACCGGGGTCCGCTGCGACGGCGACATGCTCGAACTGACCGGCTGGACGCGGCGGGCACTCGGCGCGGAGGCGGCCCTGGTCGCCGCACGCAGGCACGGCGGCGAGGAGGTCCACGGCGAGGTGACGCTGCGCCCGTCGTCCGTGCTGCGCATGGCGGCGGGCACCGGTTTCGACTTCAAGGCGAAGCTGCCCATGCAGCGCCTGATCTCCGTCCCGGACGGCGACGAACGCGGAGCCGCCGTCGTGCACCTGCGCGACGTCATCGACTGGGACATCCGGCTGACGGGCGAGGGCGGCCCGATGCGGCTCACCGTCGCGGCCGACGTCGACCCCGTCCGGTACGTCCTGCCGACCGGTGCCAAGCGCGCGCGGGAGTTCGCGTTGACGCGCACCGCGTTCGGTAACCTGCGCGGCATCGAGCGGACCGTCCGGCCCGTGGTGACGGACGCCGAATGGGACGAGAACGGTCTTCTCACCCTTTCCGGCGAGTCCGCAGACCCGGGGGGCCGCCCGGACCATTTCGTCCTGCGGCGGCGCCGCTCGGGCGACGAGCATCGCATTCCCGTCACCTGGGAACGCGACCAGTTCACCGCCGCGTTCACGCCCGCGGCCATTTCCGTGTTCGGGGCGGACCTCCCCTTGAGCAGCGGAACATGGGAACTGCTGGCGCGCGCACATTCCGGTGAGGGCGAGGTCGCCGTCGTCGTAGAACGTGAGGCCATCACCGGTCTTCCAGGCTGGCGCCAAGAGGGGAACCACGAATTCGAGGTCGGCGTCTACCAGAAGGACGCCGTGCAGCTTCGCAGCCGTCCGGCCCTGGACGACGACGAACGCGGCGGGCACGCCCAACTGCTCCTCCAGCAGCGCGACTACCCCGTCTACCTGCGCAGCCCGCTCGCCGACGTCGCCGTGTTCGACAGCCACGGCGGCATGCAGTACAGCTGCAACCCGCGAGCCATCTACGAGGAACTGTCGCGCCGCAAGACCGATCTGGAATGCGTGTGGATTTCCCTCGACGGCCAGTTCACGGTCGACGGAAAGGCCAGGGTCGTTCAGGCGGGAAGTCGCGAGCATTACCGCGTCCTCGCGCGCGCCCGCTACATCGTCACCAACCACGGATTGCCGCCCTGGTACGTCAAGCGCGAAGGGCAGACCTACGTCCAGACATGGCACGGCACCCCGCTGAAGCGGATCGGCCACGACCTCAGGGACATGCCGTACCAGCGCGTCGAACGGCTCGACTGGACGGACGGGGAAGTGCCGCGGTGGGATCTGCTGCTGTCCCAAAGCCCGTTCGCCACGCAGGTCATGCGCCGCGCGTTCAAATACGACGGGGAGGTCCTGGAGACCGGATACCCGCGCAACGACGTTCTCAGCGCACCCGAATGGGAGAACATCGGGAGCCGCATACGCAAGCGCCTGGGAATCCCGGACGGGAAGAAGGCCGTCCTCTACGCCCCCACATGGCGGGACGACCGGCACCACGCCCCCGGCTGGCTCGGCTTCTCCCTGGAACTGGACGTCGACACGATGCGCCAGGTCCTCGGTGACGACCACGTCCTCCTGCTGAGGACGCACCACCTCACCACCGACCGGAACCGTCCCCCAATGGACGATTTCGTTATCGACGTGTCCCATTACCCGGACATCGCCGAGCTTTACATGGCCGCCGATGTCCTCGTCACCGACTATTCGTCCGCCATGGTGGATTACGCGGTGCTGGGCAGGCCGATCGTCCTCTACGCCTACGACCTGCCCCGCTACCGCGACCATCTGCGCGGCTTCTCCTGCGACCTGGAAGCGGAGGCGCCGGGGCCGATCGCGACGACGACCGCGCAGGTCGCCGAGGCGGTCGCGGGCGCGTCCGACCTGGAGGAGCTCCACGCGGACGCCTACGACAACTTTCTGGTGAAGTACTGCCCGCAGGACGACGGCCGGGCGGCGGCCAGGGTCGTCGACCACATCTTCGGCGACGCCGCGGGCGGCGACGCCCGCGACGCCGCGGGCGGTGAGTAGCAGGACCGCGGGCCGCGCTCCGGCCGCATGGGACAAACCGCCGCGTTCTTCACTAAGATCAACACCTCGCCCGCCGATGGCAGAGGGAGCGCGCATGAGCGGTGAACTCGTCCCCGCGTCCAACGCCCTGACCGCACGGTGGGCCAAGGAGGCCTGCGACGGCACGACCACGGTCCTGTCCGGCGCCGGGGTCTGGCCGCTGCTGGCGTTCCTGGCCGCCGCGTCGCGGGAGCCTGGACGCGCGGAACTCCAGCAGGCCATCGGCGTCGACGCCGCGGGCGCCGACCGGCACGCGCGCGTCGCGCTGGGCATGCTCGACAGCTCGACGGCCGCGACCGGCGCGCTCGGCGTGTGGACGCACACCGACCTGCCCGTGGAGCCGTGGTGGCACAAGATCGTCCCCGCCGAGGCGCGCGGCGAGCTGACCGGCGACACCGCAGGCGACCAGGCCAGGCTGGACGAGTGGGTCCGGCGGAACACGAGCGACCGGCTGACGCGGATGCCGATCCAGGTGGCGTCGGACACGGCGCTCGTGCTCGCCACCGCGCTGACCGTCGACACCCGCTGGCAGGAGCCGTTCCAGGACGTCCCGCTCACACCCGAGGAGGGGCCCTGGGCGGGACGGGACCAGCCGGTCGCGGGCCTGACGCACGACACCCCCGACACCAACCGGCTGACCCTCGCCGAGGAGACCCCGGCGGGACCGGTCACCCTGCTGACCGTCCATGGCGAGGACGACGTCGACGTGATCCTCTGCCTGGGTGAACCCGACCGCCGCCCCGGTGACGTCCTCGCCGCGGCGATGGCGGCCACGGACGGGGAGATCCGGCTCCGCCGCGGCGAGAGGCTGCTCCAGCGGACCCTCGCCGAGAAGACACCCGGTCTCCGCGTGGACAAGGCCCTCGCGTTCGACCCCCGGCCGACGCTGACCGCGACCACCGTCCGCTTCGACATCGCCGCCGGGCACGACCTGCTGGCCCACGCCGGGGTGTTCGGCCTGGAGACCGTCTCCAGCCGCGACGGCCGCGGCCACCTGCCCGGCATCAGCCGGACGCCGCTGGCGGTCGGCCAGGCCGCCCAGGACGTCAACGCCACCTTCAGCGCCGAGGGGTTCAGGGCGGCGGCCGTGACGGCGATCGGCGCGGTGCCCGCGGGCGCCCCGATGGCGGAGGCGCAGGTCCTCAACGTCACCTTCGACCGGCCGTTCGGGTTCCTGACCTGGCACCGGCCGACCGGGCTCATCCTGCTCGCCGGCTGGGTCGCCGAACCCGAGGACTGGACGCCCCCCGACCCGCAGGCAGGGCCCTGAGCGGGCTCAGCCGGGGCGGCGGGCCCGCGCGAACAGCTCGGTGCCCGGCCACCCGCACACCGGCAGGCGCCGTTCGAGGACGGCCATCGCCCGCAGCGCCTCGTTGACGACCGGGTGCAGCGGGGCCAGATCCTCGCGGCGCGCCGTCCGGTGCCTGAGACGGCGCAGGAACGGCCGCAGCAGCACGCCCCTGCTCCACACCCTCTCCAGCACCAGCCCGGCGCCCTCGACCAGCTCCACGAGCGCGCGGCGCGAGTAGCGGCGGACCCGGCCGAGCGCCACGTCCTGCGCCGACCACAGCGCCATGTCGGACGGGACGGACACCAGCGCCGTCCCGCCCGGCCGCAGCACCCGCGTGATCTCCGCCGCCGCCCGCGCGTCGTCCTCGATGTGCTCCAGGACGTCCAGCGCCAGCGCCAGGTCGTAGTGGCACGGCTGGAGCGGCAGGTAGCGGGCGTCGCCCTCGTAGGCGTTCACGCCGTGCGCGCGGGCCAGCGCGACGGCCGCCGGGTTCAGGTCGATCGCGGTAGCGTCCCAGCCGTGCTCGGCGAGCACCCGCGCGGCCGTGCCCGCCGCCGCGCCGATGTCGACGGCCGTGCCCGGCGCGCCGAGCCGCAGCAGCTCCGCGGACAGGATCGTGCGGCGCTCCCGGTACCACCAGTTGTCGTTCTCGATCAGCGCGATCCGCCGGAGCTCCATGGTGTCCACGGGACAAGCGGACGGCATGATCGGTGGCGCGTTCCACCGGCGACGCCGTCCACGACCCATCGTTGACCGGCGCTTGACCCTGCCCTTGGCGACGTCAGCGCTTCTTGCGGCGGCGTCGCCGGACCATGAAGCGCACGGCCAGCAGCAGCCCGACCAGCCCGCCGATCGCGGGCGCGGCCCGCTTGGCGACGGACGGGCCAGCGACCTCCAGCAGGTCGATCGCGTCGTCCTCCCGCGCCACCCGCAGCGTCCGCTCGGCCCGCGCCGGACGCTGCGGCGCCTCGGCGGCGGGCCGCTCCGGCGCGACGTCCGGCAAGGGGGTGACGACCTCGGCCGTGGCCGGACCGGGCTTGTCGGCGGGCTCGGGGGCGGGCTCAGGC
>NZ_SMJX01000155.1 GCF_004348535.1 Actinomadura sp. KC216 | reverse complement strand
GGCCAGGGCGGCGAGAATGCCGGCCAGGGTGAGGCCGGACGCGATGAAGACCGCGTCGCGCAGGCCGCCGGCCGTGGCCGTGCGCAGCGCCTCGCCGGTCAGGTCGCCGAGACCGGAGGTGGAGATCCCGACCAGGACGGCCAGGCCGATGCTCGTCCCGATCTGCAGTGCGGTGTTGGCCATGCCCCCGGCGGCGCCCTGGTCCTCGTCGGCGACCCCGGTCCCGGACGCGCCGAACATGGTCGGGTAGATGGAGCCCATGCCCAGCCCGTAGACGATCAGGCCCGCGAGGATCGTCCAGTACGAGCCGTCGGCGAGCATCCCGGCGGCCATCAGCCCGCCGCCCCCGGAGCCGAGCAGCAGCGCGATCACCAGGGTCGGCCGGGCGCCGATGCGGATGATCAGCCGTTCGGCGACGAAGTTGGCGATCCCGATCACCACCAAGAGGCTCAGGAACGCCAGCCCGCCCTGAAGCGCCAAGTAGCCGAGCACGCCCTGCAGGTACAGGCTGAGGAAGTAGACGAGGTTCTGCATCGTGATGCCGAAGGTGAGGATCACCAGCAGGGCGGCGCGGAGGTTGGGGTTGCCGAACAGCCGCAGCGGCATCAGCGGGTTCCCGGTGCGCGCCTCGATGATGACGAAGGCGGTCAGCAGCGCCGCCGCGAGGACGGCGGACGCGATGACCGGCGGCGCCGTCCAGCCGGCCTCCGGGCCCTGGGCGATGGTGAACACCAGCAGGGTCAGCCCGGCCGTTCCGGTCAGGGCGCCCGGGATGTCGAAGCCGCGTCCCCGCCGGCGCGGGCCGTCGGGGTCGAGAAGGACGAACGCGCCCGCGGCTCCCGCCGCGACCAGCGGCACGTTCACCAGGAACACCGCCTCCCAGCCGAACGCGTGGGTCAGGACGCCGCCGAGCAGCGCGCCGAGGCTCAGCCCGCCCGCGCCGGCCATGGCCCACACCGCCAGCGCCCGGACGCGGTCGGGGCCTTCGGCGAACCTGGTGGTGACCAGCGAGAGCGTGGCGGGGAACAGCACCGCCCCGCCGATCCCCTGGACGGCCCGCGCGGCGATCAGCATCGCCGGCGATGTGGCCAGGCCGCCCAGCAGCGACGCGCCGCCGAACACCAGCATCCCCAGGACGAACATGCGGCGGCGGCCCAGCAGATCGGCCGAGCGGCCGCCCAGCAGCAGGAAACCGCCGAAGAAGATGGCGTAGGCGCTGACCACCCACTGGGTGGCGTGGCCGGACAGCCCGACGTCCCGCGCGATGTCGGGCAGCGCCACGTACACGATGGTGAAGTCGAGCGAGGTGATCAGGCTGGAGAAGGCCAGCAGGCCGAGGGCCAGGCGCGTCCTGCCGCCGGTGGCGGTCTCGTTCCGGGGCTTCATGACGGGCTCCTTCACAGAGTCGGGATCAAGGCTTCGGTCATGCCGCGTAGGGGCGTTCGGCGCGGGCGTCGCGCAGGGCGCGCGCCCACCAGGCCAGCTGGTCGATCAGGCTCTCGGCCGCCGCGCCGCAGCCCGCGGCGTCGATCGGCCGGCCGTGGTCGTCGAACTTGTCCCGGCAGGAGGGGAAGCTGACCGTGTCGCGGACGGTGATGGCGTGGAGCTCGGCGAACACCTGCCGGAGGTGCTCGACGGCGCGCAGCCCGCCGGACGCTCCGCCGTAGGAGACGAAGCCGACCGGCTTGGCCCGCCATTCGTCCACGAACCAGTCGATGGCCGTCTTGAGCGAGGCGGGGAAGCTGCGGTTGTACTCGGTGTCACGACCACGAACGCGTCGGCCCAGGCCAGCCGCCCGCCCAGCTCGCGCACCGGCGCGGGCGCGCCGGGAGCGCCCGCCTCGGCGGGGAGGACCTCGGGGAGGACGGCCTCGGCCAGGTCGACGACGTCGAGGGCGAGGTCGGGACGCCGGCGGGCCTCCCCGGCGAACCAGCGGGCCACCGTGGGGCCGAACCGGCCGTGCCGTGTGCTGCCGACGATGATGACGATGTTCAGCGGTCCGGCCTCGGTCATCGCGCTCCCTTCACGGTCTCGAATCTCCGCCCCGTGCGGTTCGGTGAGTCGAGCCTGCCGACGAGCGCTTATCCGGCACTTACCGGGCGCTTTCCCGCGGCGACGAGCGGGGGGCAAGCCGAGCCGATCTTGAGGAAAGCGCCGGTTATCGTGGGGGACATGCGATTCGGGGTGCTCGGGCCGCTGGAGGTGTGGACGACGGACGGCGCCCCGGTGGCGGTGCGCGGGGCGAAGGTCCGCGCGCTGCTGGCCGTCCTCCTCGGGCACGCGGGACGGCCCGTGCCGGTGGACCGGCTGATCGACGACCTGTGGGGCGACGCGCCGCCCCGCAACCCGGCCGGGGCGCTGCAGGTCAAGGTCTCGAAGCTGCGCCGCGCCCTGGACGAGGCCGAGCCGGGCTCCCGGGCCCTGGTGTCCTTCGAGGAGAGCGCTGGGGTACCGGCTCCGCGTGGACGCCGAAGCCGTCGACGCGACGCGGTTCACCGGCCTGCTGGCGCGGGCGCGTGAAGCCTCCGACCCGCGGTCGCGGGCGGGCCTGCTGACGGAGGCGCTGAGCCTGTGGCGCGGACCGGCCTTCGCCGACTTCGCCGACGAGGAGTTCGCGCGTCCCGCCATCGCCCTCCTGGAAGAGGAGCGGCTCACGGCCGTCGAGGAACGGGCGGAGACGAGCCTGGAACTCGGCGAGCGGGCATCGCCGGCGAGCGAGCTGGGCGACCTGGTCGAGCGGCATCCCCTGCGCGAACGGCTCCGTGCCGCGTACATGCGCGCCCTGTACGGCGCCGGACGCCAGGGCGAGGCGCTGGCGACCTACGCCGACCTCCAGGCGCGCCTGCGCGACGAGCTGGGCGCGGACCCCGGCCCCGAGATCGCCGAACTCCACCGGCGGATCCTCGAACAGGACTCCGCCCTCGCCGCGCCGCCCGGGACGCCCCCGCGGACCAACCTCCCCGCGCAGCTCAGCGAGCTGGTCGGCCGCGACGAGGCGGTGGCCCGGGTCCGGGCGCTGCTGGAGTCCGCCCGGCTGGTCACGCTCACGGGACCCGGCGGCGTCGGCAAGACGAGGCTGGCCCTGGAGACCGCCTCAAGGGCGACCGGGAGCCACCCGGACGGTGTGTGGCTCGTCGAGCTGGCCGGACTCGACCGCACGGCCGGAGCCCGCGAGGGCGACCGGCTGGCGGAGACCGTGATCGCCGTCCTCGACGTCCGCGACGACGCCGCGGCGGGCCTGCCGCGTTCCGGGGTGCCCGCCGATCCGGTCGAACGGCTCGCCGGGGTGCTGCGGGGCAGGCGGGCGCTGCTCGTCCTGGACAACTGCGAGCACGTGATCGACGCGGTCGCCGCGCTGAGCGAGCGGCTGCTGCGGGCTGCGCCGGAGATCCGGATCCTCGCCACCAGCCAGGAGCCCCTCGGAATCGCAGGGGAGTCGGTCTGGCCGGTCCCTCCGCTGGAGCTGCCCTACTCTCCTTCCGACGACGGGCCCGCGACCCTCCGGCGGTTCAGCGCCGTCCGGCTGTTCGAGGCGCGGGCGGCGGCAGCCACGCCGGGGTTCGAGATCGACGCCGCCAACGCCCGCGCGGTCGCGGCGATCTGCCACCGGCTGGACGGCGTCCCGCTGGCCCTGGAGCTGGCGGCCACCCGCCTGCGGGCGCTGGACGTCCACGACCTGGCGGACCGGCTCGACGACCGGTTCCGGCTGCTCTCGTCCGGGCACCGCGGCGCCCCGGCGCGGCAGCGGACCCTGCGCGCGATGATCGACTGGAGCTGGGAGCTGCTGTCCGAGGCGGAACGCCTCGTCCTGCGGCGGCTCGCGGTGCACGTCGACGGCTGCGCGCTGGAGGCGGCCGAGGAGGTCTGCGCGGACGGCGACGTCGCGCGCGAGGACGTCCTCGACCTGCTGGCCCGCCTCATCGATCGCTCGATGGTGGTCATGGCCGGCGGCCCGGCCGGGACCCGCTACCGGCTGCTGGAATCGGTCGCCGCGTACGCCCTGGACCGCTTGGAGGAGACCGGCGAGACCGGACGGCTTCGCCTGCGGCACCTGACCTACTACACGGAACTGGCCGAACGGACCGAGCAGCGGCTGCGCGGCCCCGACCAGCGGCGCGCGCTTCAGCGACTGGACGCCGAGCACGGCAACCTGCGCGGGGCGCTGGAGGAGGCCGTCCAGGGCCGCCACGCCACCCTCGCGCTGCGGCTGGTCAACGCGATGGCCTGGTACTGGTACCTGCGCGGCAGGATCGGCGAAGGACGGCGCGCGTTCGCGGCGGCGCTGACCGTCCAGGACGGGGCCCCCACCGCGGCGAGGGCGCGGGCCGAGGCATGGCAGACCGGCCTGGATCTCCTGGGCGACCGGACCGCGGACTTCCGCACGCCCCCGGAGGCCGTCGCCGATCCGGGCGAGCGGGCCAGGGCGGAGTGGTTTCTCAGCGACGTGCTGCTCGGCGCCGGCGATCTGACCGTCAGCCGCGACCTGGTGGACCGGGCGCTGCCGGTGTTCCGGCGGCTCGGCGACCGCTGGGGCACCGCCGCGGCCCTGGCCACCGCGGCGAACCAGGCCCTCGTCCGCGGCGACCTCGGCACGCTCGACCGGGCCGGGACGGAGAGCCTGGCGCTGTTCGACGAGCTGGGAGACCGGTGGGGGCAGGTCCGCGCCATCGACCTGCTCGCCAAGCTCGCGGAGATCAAGGGCGACCACCGCCGGTCCGCCGCGCTCGTCCGCGCCGGCCTCCGCCCCGCCGAGGAGCTCGGGCTGTGGCTGCAGGTCTCGCTGCTCCAGTCCGGGCTCGGCCGGCTCGCCCTGCTGGCGGGCGACCACGCCGAGTCGGACCGCCGCCACGAGCGGGCCAGGAGCCTCGCCGCCGAGCACGGCTACCGCCCCGGCGAGGCCTTCGCCCTCACCGGCCTGGCCCTCACCGCGCGCCGCGCGGGCCGCCTCGACGAAGCCGAGACCCACATGCGCAACGCGCTCGCCTGGGAACGGGAGGTGCGGTTCGCGCCGGGCATCACGCTCGCCCTGGCCGAACTCGGCTTCACCGCGGAACAGCGCGGGGACGCCGCGGCGGCGGCGGAACTCCACCGGGAGGCCCTCGCCGTCGCTCAGGACACCGGCGACCCCCGGGCGATCGCGCTGGCCCTCGAAGGCCTGGCCGGCGTGGCAGCCCTCACGGACGCCCCGGAGGACGCCGCCCGGCTCCTCGGCCAGGCCGCCGCCCTGCGCGAGTCCACAGGCGCACCCCTGCCGCCCGAAGAACGCACGGACGTCGCTACGTGGTCAGCTCTCATGAGGACGTACTCCGCATCGTCCTCGACGCGCAGACCTTCTCGTCCTCCAACGCCCTGGGCGCGCCGGCGCCCGGGCCCGAGGAGGAGATGTCGAACTATCTGCCCTACCTGCTGACCTCGTCCGAGCCCGAACACGCCCACCGCCGGTCCATCGTCAACCGGGCGTTCACTCCCAGGCACATCGCCGAGCACGAACCGGCCATCGAGGCGATCTGCCAACGGCTGGTGAACTCGCTACGGCACAAGGACGACGTCGACTTCGTCAAGGACATCGCGGTCCCTCTGCCGATCTCGGCCATCGCCCACGTCCTCGGCCTCCCCGATGAAGACCTGTCCGAGCTGCTGCGCTGGTCCCAGGCGCTCGTCGAGGCCACGGTGGGCGTGGAGGAGTTCGAGCCGCGGCGGATCGTCCCGCCGGGGCGCCGCCTCGCCGAACGGATCACCCGGCGTTTCAGCGGCGCGAGCCACGGCGTCCTGCCCCTCATCGACCGGTCCGGCATTCCACCCGCCGACGCCGCCCGCTTCGTCATCGATCTCCTCGTGGCGGGGAACTTCACCACCACCGCCTATCTGTCCAGCGCCGTGCACATCCTCGCGCGCTCACCCCAACTCGCCGACCATCTGCGCTCCCACCCCGCTGACATGGCCGGATTCGTCGAAGAGACCCTGCGCCTGGAGAACCCCCTGCAAGGGATGTACCGGAAGGCGACACGCGACTGCGAAATCGGTGGCGTCCCCATCCCCGAGGGCACACGGATCCTGGTGCTCTTCGGATCCGCCAACCAGGACCCGGCCCGGTGGCCCGACCCCGCCACTTTCGACCCGCGGCGCACCGACGCGGCCAATCACCTCACCTTCGGCCATGGCACGCACTCCTGCCTCGGCTCGGCGCTGGTACGGCTGCAAAGCCGGATAATTCTCCAAACCCTGCTGGCCAATACCGTGCAGATCCGTCCGGCAGACCAGAAAATCACCTACCTGCCCAATCCGATCTTTCGCTGCCCCGCCGCGGTCCGGCTACGAGTAATTTGGGCATCTCCGTCCGCCCGCGGCCCGAATTCTTAGCGGCACACCACACTCGCCCGGCTGTCCGCGACCGGCCTGCCGGTCGCGGCCGCCGCCCGGACCGGACCGGGCCTCCGGAAATCTCCTGGTGGGACGCCGTGGGCGATCCGCTGGTGCGGTCAGTAGGCACCCTGGATGCTGGGTCCGGCCTTCGGCTCCTTGAAGACGCGGTGGACCATGTCGCTGAAGTAGTCGAGGGGGAGCGAGTCGTACGACGGATCGAACGAGCTCTGGTCGTAGCGCTCGCAGAACACTACGCAGTCGGCGTAGTAGGGGTGGTCCTTGTACTTGTCCCGTGCGTTGCGGTCGGCGCCGATGTGGTGGGCGTAGTAATAGGCCTGGAACAAGGCGTGCTTCTCGATGATCCAGGCGATCCGCTCGGACACGAAGGGGCGCAGTATGGCGGCCACCATCGGCCCGTGGCTGTAGGGGGCCAGCTCGTCGCCGATGTCGTGGACCAGGGCCGCCACGACGTACTCCTCGGAGCGGTCGTCGCGCAGTGCGCGCGTGGCCGACTGGAGCGAGTGCTCAAGGCGGTTCACCGGCATCGCCCCCTGGAAGCCGGCGAGAACGCGTACGGCCCCGAGAATGCGCTCCGGCAACTCGGCGGCGCCCGCGCGGAAGTCGGCTTCAATCAGCTCGGTGTCGTGCGCGGTCATGTCCTTCATGCGCGTGTAGCTGACCTTTTCCATGGCGTTCCCATCCTCGCTCGAACGGACGTGGATGCCGGAGCGGCGTCGAGAGGCGGCTCGAATCGGCGGGCCGTTCGCCGCCCCGGCCGAGGCTCCGCCGCCCCGGCGCGTTGGACGGTTCGTCCCGCCCGGTCCGCGGTTCGACGTAACAGTAGATTATTCAACACCCTGATTCAAGCCCTCTTCTTGCCAGGTCACGACCCTTGACCGCCTCGAATGTTGACTCTATCGTCGATTTTCCAACGCTACCGTCATGAGTGAGGGACGCATGCGAGACAAGGTCAACCGGCGGACGGCATCGATGTGGTGCTCTGGAGTGTGCGTCGCCTTCCTGGCCCTCGCCGGATGCGGCGGCCAGGCCGCCTCGGGCGGGGCGGGCGGTAAAGTCGACGATCTTTCGATCCGGCTCGAATCCGACTGGGACTCGCTGGACCCGGCGCGGGCGCAGGGGACGTACGCCTTCCAGGTGATCGGGTCGCTGTACGACCGGCTCGTCGCCATCGAGAACGGCAAGGTCGTGCCCTACCTGGCGACGTCGTGGAAGCAGGCTCCCGATTCGGTCACCTTCACCCTGCGGCCGGGGGTGACCTGCGGCGACGGCCAGGCCCTGACCCCCGCCGCCGTCGCCGAGTCGCTGAAGCGCCTCGGCGACCCCAAGACCAAGGCGCCGTACGCGCAGCTGGTCTTCGGATCGGCCGGTCACACCGTGACCTCCGACGCCACGGCGAACCAGGTCACCGTGCGCACGGCCAAGCCGTACAGCGACCTGCTGGAGGGCCTGGCACAGCCGATGGCCTCCATCGTCTGCCCGGCCGGGTTGAAGGCCCCGGACTCGCTCGGTGCGACACCGGCCGGAAGCGGCCCCTACACGCTGACCAAGTCCGTCCGCGGCTCGCAGTACACGCTGACCGCCCGGTCCGGGTACGGCTGGGGCCCGCAGACCGGCAAGGCGCACTACTACCCCCGGAAGGTCACCTTCCGGGTGGTGGCGAATCAGAGCACCGCCGCCAACCTGCTCACCACCGGCCAGCTCGGCATCGGCGCCATCTCCGGCGCCGACACCCGGCGCCTCCAGTCCAACACGTCGGTGAAAAGGACGAGCCAGCTCACGAACGGGTCGTACTTCCTCGTCTTCAACCAGGCTCCCGGGCGCCCCGGCGCCGATCCGGCGGTCCGCAGAGCGCTCGCGCGGGCGGTCTCGGCATCGTCGTTCAACAAGGCGGCGATGCACGGGAGCTCGACCGAGGCGCGCAGCGTGTTCAGCCCGATGATGCCCTGCTACAGGGCGGTGCTGCCCGGCCCGATGGCGGCCGACGTGAACGCCGCCAGGCAGGCCCTGACGGCGGCCGGCTGGTCCGGCGGCTCGGGCACCCTCAGCAAGGCCGGCAAGCCCCTGCGGCTCAAGCTGGCGGGGACGAACGAGATGGGGCCGGGCTTCGAGTACCTGCAGGTCGCGCTGCGGTCGGCCGGTGCCGATGTCACGCTGCGCAACGGCGACACGAAGACGCTGGCCGAAACGCTCTTCGGCACCGGCGACTGGGACGCGACGGTGTACCCGTTCACGCCGCCCGCCCCCACCCCGAGCGCGCTGAGCCTGTTCGTCACCGGACCGGCCGCGCCGAACGGCACCAACTTCGCCGCGATGGACGACCCGTCCTACGACGCCGCCGCGGCCAAGGCCCTCTCGGCGCTCGGCCCGCAGCGCTGCGAGGCGTGGGGCGAGGCCCAGCAGGCGCTCCATGACAGCGCGAACGTCTTCCCGCTCGTCCACCTCAAGACCGACTGGTTCAGCTCGGTCCCGGTGCGCTTCGGGCTGGCCGACGGCGCGACCACCGTCGACATCCACACCATCACGACGACGGCGGGATCGTGAAAACGGACGCCGACGCGGGCGCCGGCATCCGCCGCTCCCGCGCGGCCGGCATCACGGGCGCGGCCAGGGTCACGGGCTTCGTGGCGTCCAAGGTCGCCCATCTCGTGGCGGTCCTTACGGGGCTGCTCGTCGCCACGTTCCTGCTGCTGCACCTGACGCCCGGTGATCCGGCCGTGCGGGTGGCCGGGCTGAACGCCACGCCGCAGCGCCTGGCCGACGTCCGGCGCGATCTCGGGCTGGACCGCCCGCTGCTCGCCCAGTTCCTGACCTACCTCGACAACGTGGCGAGGTGGCGGTTCGGGACCTCGTTCCAGACCGGGGAGCCGGTGAGCGCGATCATCGCGGCCCGGCTGCCGGTCACGCTGGAGATCGTCATCGGCGCGATGGTCCTGACCTTCGCGTTCGGGATCGGGATCGGCGTGTGGATGGCGGCGATCACCCGCGAGGGCCGCCATCGCCGCGTCGAGTCGGGCTTCTCCGCCGGCACGTCGCTGCTGGGATCGATACCCGAGTACGTGGTCGGCACCGTCCTGGTCCTGGTGTTCGCGGTGTGGCTCGGCCTGCTGCCCGTCGCGGGCGCCGTCACGTGGCAGGGATACGTCCTGCCGGTGATCGCCGTGGCCTTCGCGCCGACGGCGGTGCTCGCCCGCATCGTCCGCGTGGAGACCCTGGACGTCCTGGCGCAGAACTACGTGCGGACGGCCCGCGCCAAGCACCTGTCCGTCCTGCGGACCTACGGGCTGCACGTCCTGCCGAACTCGCTGACCGGGGCCCTCACCGTCGGCGGGCTCATCTTCGCGAGCCTGCTCGGCGGGACGGTCGTGGTCGAGAACGTCTTCGCGGTCCCGGGCCTCGGCAGCAGCCTGGTCCAGGCCGTGCAGGTCAGGGACTACCCGCTGGTGCAGGTGACCGTGCTGGTGCTCGGCTTCTCGATCGTCGTCGTCAACCTCTGCGTGGAGGCCGCGCTGAGCATGCTGGACCGGCAGTCGTCGCTGAGGCGGTCATGACCGGGACGGGGGCGTTGCGGACGCGCTGGCGGGCGTTCCGGCGGGCGCCCGCCGGGGTCTTCGCGCTCGCCGTGCTCGCCCTGCTCGCCGTTCTGGCGGTCGTGGCGCCGATGGTATGGGGCGTCCAGGCCCATGCGGTCCGCCCGGACCTCGGCCCCACCGGGCCCTCCTCGGCGCACTGGCTGGGAACCGACCGCCTGGGCCGCGACGTGCTCGCGCGCGTGGCCTTCGCGACCCGGACGTCGATGGAGCTCGCGCTGCTCGCCACCGCCATCGCCGCCGGCGCCGGGCTCGTGCTCGGCGGTCTCGTCGCGGTGCTCGGCCCGCGGGCGCAGGTCGCGGGCCGGCGGGTCATCGACGGGCTGCTGTCGTTCCCGCCCATCCTCACGGCCATCTTCCTGACGGCGATCCTCGGCACCGGCGCGGTCGGCGCGGCGGTCGCGGTCGGTGCGGCCTCGGTCCCGTACGTGGCCCGGATCGTGAGCACGCTCGCGACGAGCGTGACGGGACGGGACTACGTCGCGGCGGCGCGCGGTGCCGGGCTGGGGCGGGCCCGCGTGTTCGGCCGGCACGTGCTGCCGAACATGGCCGACACCCTTGTGGTGAGCCTGTCCGTCCTCGCCGCGCAGAGCCTCGTCTTCGTGTCGTCGCTGAGCTTCCTCGGCGTGGGCGTCCAGCCGCCGCAGGTGGACTGGGGATCGATGCTCACCGAGGGAGTGCAGGTCCTCTACGTCGATCCGCTGGCGGCTATCGCACCCGCGACCCTGATCGCCGTGACCGGGCTCGCGCTGGGGCTCTTCGGCGAGGCGCTCGCGCGCGCCCTCAACCCGGTCGTCTGGACGGTCGACGCGACGCCCGGCAGGATCCAGCGGACTTCCCGGCACGCCGAGACGCGTCCGCCGCGGCCCCCCGGCGAGGACGACGGCGTGCTGTCGGTGCGGAACCTGACGGTCGAGGTCCCGACACCGGCCGGAACCGCCGAGCTGGTCAGCGGCTTCACGCTGGCGGTCGGGCGCGGGGAGACGGTCGGCATCGTCGGCGAGTCCGGCTGCGGCAAGTCGATGACGGTGCTGGCCCTGGCCGGCCTGCTGCCCTACCCGGCCCGGCTGCGGACCGCCGGGCTCCGGCTGGGCGGCGACGACGTGGCGGCGCTGCCCCGGCGGGCGGCACGGTCGGTGCTCGGGACGAGGCTCGCGCTGGTCTTCCAGGATCCGATGTCGTCGCTCAACCCGGCGATACCGGTCGGCCGCCAGCTCACCGAGGGCGTGCGGACCCACACGAGGATGGGCCGCGGCGCGGCCCGCGAACGTGCCCGGACGCTGCTCGCCGACGTGCACGTCACGGATGCCGCGCGGCGGCTCAGGCAGTATCCGGTCGAGCTGTCGGGCGGGACGAGCCAGCGCGTGGTCCTCGCCATGGGACTGATGACCGAGCCCGACGTCGTGCTCGCGGACGAGCCCACCACCGCGCTCGACGTCACGGTGCAGAGCCAGGTGCTGCGGCTGTTGCGGCGGCTGAACACCGAGCACCGGACCGCGGTCGTCCTGGTGTCCCACGATCTGCACGTCATCAGGGGGCTGTGCCATCGCGTCGTCGTCATGTACGGCGGCCGCGTGGTCGAGCAGGGCCCGACCGCGCAGGTGGCGGGCCGGCCGCTGCACCCGTACACGAAGGCGCTGCTGGCGTGCTCGGTCGACATGGAGGCGGACGTCGACGCGCCGATCGCCGCGATTCCCGGGCAGCCGCCGGATCTCAGGGAAAGGCCGGCCGGCTGCCCGTTCGCGCCGCGATGCCCGGCGGCGATGCCCCGATGCGCGGACGAGGCGCCGCCGCTGGTGGACGTCGGAGATCGCCGCGTCGCGTGCTGGGCCGTCGACTCCGGCGACGGGCATTCCCCTGGGAGGGGCGAATGAGCGGTTTGGAACTGCGGGACATCGGCGTCCGGTACGGCAGGGGACGCAGGTCGTCCGTCGCGGTCCGCGACGTGAGCCTTCGCGTGCCGCCCGGCGGCCGGGTGGGTCTGGTGGGCGAGTCGGGCTGCGGGAAGTCCAGCCTGGCCCGCGTGGTGGCCGGGCTGGTGGTGCCCAGTACGGGCGAGGTGCTCCTGGACGGACGCGTCGTCCGGGCGGCGGGCCGGCGCTCCGGGGTCCGCCGCGAGATCCAGATGGTCTTCCAGGACCCCAACCGGTCGCTCAACCCGCGCATGACGGTCGGCGCGGTGATCGCGGAGGTGGCGCTCGGCGGCTCGCCCGGTCCCGGGGCGGCGCGGGCCGAGGCGGGGCGGCTGCTCGACCTGGTCGGGCTGCCGGAACGCGCGGCCGGGGCGTACCCGCACGAGCTGTCCGGCGGCCAGCGGCAGCGCGTGGCGATCGCGCGGGCGCTGGCCGCCCGCCCGCGCGTCCTCGTCCTGGACGAGGTGACCTCGGCCCTGGACGTCTCCGTGCAGGCCCTGGTCCTGAACCTGCTCCGCGACCTGCAGTCCCGGCTCGACCTGTCGCTCCTGTTCATCTCCCACGACCTCGCGGTCGTGCGCTATATGTGCGAAACGGTCAACGTCATGTACGAGGGAAAGATCGTCGAGCACGGCCCGCGCGACGACGTGTTCCGCAGGCCCACCCATCCCTACACGCGCCGGTTGCTCGCCTCCATGGCGGACGATCCAACCGCCGGAACCACCGTGCCGGCGGCGGTGGAGCCGTGATGCGCGACGCGGTGATCCTGGCGGCGAAGCGGACGCCGATCGGCCGGGCGGGCAAGGGCGCGCTGCGCGACGTCCGGCCCGACGACCTCGCGGCGCAGATCGCGACGGCCGCGCTGTCGGCCGTCCCCGAGCTCGATCCCGCGCGCCTGGACGACCTTCTCCTCGGCTGCGGCAGCCCGGGCGGCGAGCAGGGGTGGAACCTGGGCCGGATGGTCGCGCTGCTGATGGGCCACGACGGCCTGCCGGGCACGACCGTCACGCGCCACTGCGCGTCCAGTGTTCAGACCACCCGGATGGCCATGCACGCCATCCGCGCCGGTGAAGGGGACGCCTTCCTGTCGGTGGGCGTCGAGTGCGGGAGCCGGTACGTCCACGGCTACGCCGAGGGCTCGGGTGAGCCGAATCCCGTCTACGCGGCCGCGCGCGAGCGTTCGGCGGCCGCGGACGAGGCGGGCGACTTCGGGTGGGACGACCCGCGAGCCGGCGGGGGCCGTCCCGACGCCTATGTCGCGATGGTCCAGACGGCCGAGTACGTGGCCCGGCATCGTGGGATCGGCCGCGAGGAGATGGACCGGTTCGCGCTCCGGTCGTTCCGCCGGGCCGAGCAGGCGAGCGACGCGGGGTTCTGGGCGGCGGAGATCACCCCGGTGCGGCTGGCGGACGGGAGCCTCGTGGCGGCCGACGACGGCCCGCGCCGTGGCGTCACCCTCGACGCGCTGGCCGCGCTCCCGCCGGTGCTCGGGCCGGGCGGCCGCGTGACCGCGGGCAACGCCTGCCCGGTCAACGACGGCGCCGCCGCCCTGCTGGTCACCAGCGCCGGCCTCGCGCGGAGCATCGGGGTGACGCCCCTGGGCCGCGTCGTGGCCACGGGCGTCTCGGCGCTCAGCCCGGAGATCATGGGCCTCGGGCCGGTGGAGGCCTCGCGGCGGGCGCTCGCCGCGGCGGGCATGTCGATCCGGGACGTGGATCTCGTCGAGCTGAACGAGGCGTTCGCCGCGCAGGTGATCCCGAGCATGCGGGACCTGGACATCGAACCGGAGCGGCTGAACGTCCGCGGCGGCGGGATCGCCATGGGCCACCCGCCGGGCATGACCGGCGCGCGGCTGACCGTCACCCTGCTGCACGCTCTCGCCGAGGCGGACGCGACCGTCGGGCTGATCACGATGTGCGTCGGCGGCGGCCAGGGAATGGCCATGATCATCGAGCGGCTGTCCTGATCCTTGACACCTGTGTCGAGTCTTAGACTTCTCTTTCCGCCGAAGAAGAGGAGGCCCAGTCGTCATGGCGACCACGGAGGAGCCCAGCCAGTCGCGCAAGGAGCTGGTGGCGAACCAGCTGCTCGAACGCGCGGCGCAGTTGTTCGTCGAACGCGGCGTCGCGGGGACGAGCGTCCGCGACATCGCCGATGCCATGGGCCTCACCCGTCCGGCCCTGTACTACTACTTCCCCAGCAAGGAGGCCCTGCTCAAGGAGCTGGTCTCGGGGGTGACCGGGGTCGGTGCCGTCGAGATCCAGCGGATGCGGCAGCGGACCGACCTGACCGCCACCGAGAAGCTGACGGCGATCGTCCGCAGCACCGCCGTGGGCATCGCGCGGAGCCCGGTGCGGTTCCGCGTGCTGGAGCGCAACGAGGCCGAACTGCCCGAGGCGATCCTCGCCGAGCACCGCAGGAGCAAGGTGCGCATCCTCGACGAGCTGTCGGGGATCATCGCCGACGGCGTCGCCGCCGGCGAGTTCCGGCCGGTCGACGAGCGCACGGTCGCCTTCGCGATCATCGGGATGACCAACTGGATCGCCTGGTGGTTCCGCGACGGGGGGCCGAACACCCCCGAGGAGGTGGCCGACGAGATGGTCGCCATGGTCACGCAGGGGCTGATCCGGCACGGGGACCGGGCGCCGGCCAGCGACGGCGTCGCGGGCGCCCTGGGGCTGATCCGCGAGGACCTCGCGTATCTTGAGCGCATTCTCGCAGCTCAGGGCGAGACGGACCCGTCCCGCGAGTGACACCTCCCGCAGGTGAGACATGCCACGCGCGAGGCGCCGCGGCCCGTCCGTAAAACTGTTGACGAAAGCGTAAAATAGTTGTCCAATGTGTTGGAGCACTTCTGGACATCTCCCGCTCTGACACGAGGACGGTGCAATGGCGTACGTGATCGGCATCGACGTCGGTGGCACCTTCACCGACGGGATCGCGGCCGACGAGACCGGCGGCGTGATCGCGGCGAAGGCCCCGTCGACCCCTCCCGACTTCTCGATCGGATTCGAGAACGTCATCGAGCAGCTCGCGGAGCGGGCCGGCCGCACGGTGCACGACCTGCTGGCGGACACGGCCTACCTCGCCCACGGCACCACCGCCGCGCTCAACGCCCTCGTCACCGGCAACGTCGCGCGCGTCGGCTTCCTGACCACGCGCGGCCACCGCGACTCGATCTACATCATGAACGTCGAGGGGCGCTATCTCGGTCTCCCGCCCCACGAGGTGCAGGACACGCTGAACACGCGCAAGCCGGAACCGCTCGTCCCCAAGCGGCTCGCCCGGGAGGTGACCGAGCGGGTCGACCGCTCGGGCGGCGTCGTCGTCCCCCTGGACGAGGACGACGCCCGCGCCACCATCGCGGACCTCATCGCCGAGGGCGTGGACGCGATCGCCGTCAGCCTGCTCTGGTCGTTCCGCAACCCCGCCCACGAGCAGCGGCTGAAGGCCCTCGTCCACGAGCAGGCCCCCGGCATGTACGTCAGCCTGTCCAGCGAGATCAGCCCGCGCATCCGCGAGTTCGCCCGCAACGCGACGACCATCATGAACGCTCAGGTCGGCCCTGCGCTGCGCCAATACCTCGAACCGCTGGAGGACCGCCTGCGCGCCAAGGGGCTCACCGGACCGCTCCTGGTGATGCAGGGATCCGGCGGCACGGTCACCGCCCGCCACGCCCCGGAGATCGCCATCACGACCGTGGGCTCGGTGCTCACCGGAGGGGTCACCGGCGCCGCCCGGCTCGCCGCGCAGCTGGGGCACCGCAACGTCGTCTCGACCGACGTCGGCGGCACGACGTTCCTCGCCGGGCTGATCGTCGACGGTGAACCCGAGACGGCGACCGGTTCGGTGCTGAACCAGCACCCCATCAACACGCCGACCCTGCGCGTGCACGCGATCGGTTCCGGGGGCGGGGCGATCGCGTCGGTCGACGCCGGCGGGAACCTGCGGGTCGGGCCCGGCAGCGCCGGGGCCTGGCCGGGACCCGCCGCCTACGGGCAGGGCGGCATCGATCCGACGGTCACCGACGCCGACCTGGTCCTCGGCATCCTCAACCCGCGGAACTTCCTCGGCGGCCGCAAGGCGCTGTCGCCGGACCTCGCGGCCAAGGCGCTCACCGAGCGGGTCGGCCGCCATCTCGGGCTCGACGCCGAGGGCGCGGCGGCCGCCGTCTTCACGGTGCAGAACTCGCAGACGGCCGACCTCGCGCGCAAGGTCGTCGTCGAGGCCGGCCACGACCCGCGCGACTTCGCGGTCTACGCGTTCGGCGGCGCGGGACCCATGCACGCGTTCGCCTACGCCGCCGAGCTCGGCGCCTCCCAGCTCGTCATACCGCTCGGGCACAGCGCGGGGGTGTTCTCGGCGTACGGCCTGGCGTCGACGAACATCGCGGTCTCCGCCGAACTCAGCGACCCGGCGGTCATGCCGATCGATCCGGCGCGCGTCCAGGGCAACTTCGACCGGCTCGAAGCGCGGGTACGGGACGTCCTCGCCGCGCAGAAGCTCGACTTCGTCGAGGTCCGCGTCCGCCGGGAGGTCGACGCCCGGTACACGCCGCAGGTCGCCGAGGTCGCGACCCGGGTGCCCGGCGGGCCGCTCGACGAGGCCGCGGTCGACCGGATCGCCGACGACTTCGAGGCGGCCTACGCGGCCCGCTTCGGCGAAGGCTCCGGGTACCGCGAGGCCGGTGTCCAGCTCATCACCTACCGGATGCACGGCACGGGCATCCTGCCCTTCACCCCGACCATCCCGCACGCCCCCGGCCCCGACGGAAGTTCGAGCGAGGCGGCGGTCAGCGGGCGGCGTCCCGTCCTGCTCGACCCCCAGCGCGGCCGGGAGGACACCACGATCTACGACTACCGGCGGCTGCGCGCCGGGCACGTGCTGACCGGCCCGGCGATCGTCGAGGTACCGACCACCACCGTCGTCGTCCCGGCCGGGATGACGGCCCGGGTCGACCACCTCGGCAACCTCGTCATCGACCTGGCCTGACGGCCTGGAGGCAAACCCCATGACCCCACCACTCCAGATCACCGGTGCTTCGACGTTCAGCAGCCGCCCGATCGCACCGGACGAGCTGCGCCGGAGCATCCCGCCCTCGCTGCCGCTCCACGACGTCCCGCCGGGGGCCGGGGACGAGATCGGCCCCCTGACCTACGAGGTGATCCGCCACCGGATCTGGGCCATCACCGAGGAGATGGGCGACACGCTCAAGCGCATGTCGGGGTCGATCTCGGTCACCGAGGTCAACGACTTCGACTTCACCATCTGCGACGAGATCGGGCAGGAGGTGCAGGTCGGCCTGTACAACACCGGCCTCGTCGCGTCCATGGACCTCGCCATCTACTGGACGCTCCTGCACCGCAGCGAAAGCCCGGGCATCGAGGAAGGCGACATGTTCCTCTGCAACGACCCCTGGGTCGGCGGGGGACTGCACCAGAACGACGTCGCCATCCTCGCGCCGGTGTTCCACGAGGGAAAGCTGTTCGCCTGGACGACGGCGATCTGCCACGTGGACGACCTGGGCGGCAGCGCGCCCGGCTCGTTCTCGCCGACGGCCACCGACGTGTTCTCCGAATCGCTGCCCACCCCGCCGGTCAAGATCGTCCGCGGTCACCGGCTGCAGCTGGACGTCGTCGATCTCTACCTGCGGCGGTCCCGGGTCCCGGAGATGGTGGGGCTCGACCTGCGCGCCAAGATCGGCGCCAACAACATCGCCCGCGAACGGCTCCTCGCGCTCCTCGACCGCTACGGCGCGGACCAGGTCAAGGCCGTGATGAAGCGGATGATGGACGACGCCGAGCGCCGCCTGCGCGCCAAGCTGAAGGCGCTCCCGGACGGCACCTGGTCCAGCGTCGGCTACCAGGAGCAGTCCCGGCTGGGCGACCGGAGCATGCACAAGATCGCGCTGGCCATGACCAAGCGCGATGACCACCTGACCTTCGACTTCACCGGCACCGACCCGCAGACCGGCATGATCAACTGCCCCTACTCCGGGATGCGCGCCGGCGTCATGTTCGCCCTGCTGCCGATCCTCGCCGGCGACATCCCCTGGGCGGCCGGGGGGCTCATGCGCTGCTTCGACATCATCAGCGAGGAAGGGACGATCAACAACGCCACCTTCCCGGCGGCGGTGGCGAAGGCACCGGTGGGCCCGGCCTGGGCGTCGTCGAACCTCGTCGCGGACTGCCTCGCGCGGATGCTCGACACCGACGAGGACCAGCGGCCGCGCGTCCAGTCGGTGTGCGCCGGGACCTACGACGGGTGCGGCCTGATGGGCGTCGACGCGGAGGGGCGGCCGTTCTTCGGCGGCTTCGCCGACTCGATGGCCTCGGGATACGGGGCGCAGGTCGACGCCGACGGCGTCGACACCGGCGGCCTGTTCGTGATCCCGATGGGCCGCGCGCCGGACGTGGAGATGACCGAGTTCACCCAGCCGCTGCTGTACCTGTGGCGGCGGGAGGAGGCCGACACCGGAGGGCCGGGACGGCGGCGCGGCGGCGTGAGCGGCTCGATCTGCGCCGTCCCCCACGGGGTCGGCGGCCCGATGCTGGCGATGTTCACCGGGGCGAGCAAGGCCGCGTCGATGAGCCCCGGCCTGGCCGGTGGCTACCCGGGCGGGACCCAGCTCGACATCGTGGTGCACGGGAGCCGCGCCCACGACGCCATGCGCGCCGGCGAGATCCCGCAGAGCCTCGACGAGCTCGCCGGCACCCGGCAGATCGTCCAGGCCCACGACGAGGTATCGGTCGAGCCCGCGGCGGCCATCTACCTGCAGTGGGCCGGCGGGGGCGGGTACGGCGACCCGCTGCGCCGCGAACCGGCCGCGGTCGCCGCCGACCTCGCCGCCGGAAAGATCTCGGCCACCGCCGCGCGCGAGGTGTACGGGGTCGTCCTGGACGAGTCGTCGCTGGAAGCGGACCATCCGGCGACGGCGGCGCGGCGGGCCGAGCTGATCGAGCGGCGCCGGGCCGGCGCGGGGGCCCCGGACCGCCAGGCGCGGACGTGCGGCGTCCAGGGAGCGCGTGCCCTGGACGACAACATCGCGCTGATACCGGCCGGGAGCGGCGAGCCCGAACGGCTGTGCTGCCGGCACTGCGGCGAGCTGCTCGGCGACCGCGATGGCGACCACCTGTCCCGGCTGCCGCGGCAGGTCACCGGACCCGAAGGCGCGGGTCCCGGCGCCTGGCCGGACGCGTCGACGTACGTCGACGACGAGGTCGTGTTCCGCCAGGTCTACTGCCCCGGCTGCTTCACCGCGCTGCTGACCCAGGTCGTGCCCGCGGAGCACCCCCTCGCCGGCTGAACGGCGACCCCCTACTCGTGTGATGAGGAATCCGATGACCATCGCTGACCCGTCCACCCCGTCCACCCC